>JBEIJM010000114.1:0-11242 GCA_040380205.1 Gemmatimonadaceae bacterium | reverse complement strand
GGCGCGCAGGGCGACGGTGTCGCGCGCCTTCATGGCGTCAAACAGCCGCTGCGCCATGGCGCGCAGCTGGGCGTGGATGGCGGCGGTGTCGGACGGCGGCGCGGGGGTCATGGCGGCCGCGGCAGGCCCCGGGGCGGGGCCAGGACGCCCCTGGGCGCGGGCGGCGGCGGGGAGGAGCAGGAGAAGAGCGACCAGGGGGAGGGCGCGGGGCAGAGGGGCCATGGGAGCCGGGGGTGGGGGGAGGAGGCACACGCCCCGGAACGATGCGTCCTCGCCCCTAATCCTGCAGCCCCTTCCCCGCCAGGATCGCCGGCACGCACGCCGCAATGCGCCGCGCCCGCGTGGCCGACTGCTTGGCCCCGCCGAAGTGCAGCAGGTACCCGCGCCGCCGCCCGGGGGTGAGCGCCGCAAACGCCGCCGCCAGCCCGGGGTGCTCGACGCACGCCGCGTCAAACTCGGCGGGGACCGGTTCGGTGGTCGTGCGCGGCGCCACCCGCGCCCCCGCCTGCTCGGCGGCCACGGCCGCCCGCACCAGCGCCTCCAGCGCCGGCGCCACCGCCTCCAGCGCGTCCAGGCTGGTCAGGCTCACCTGCCGCGCCACGTGCGAGTTGGGGCCCGCCGCCTCCAGCACCCCCTGCGGATCGGGCAGCATCGCCCCCTTGAGGAAGCTGATCGTGCACCGGTCGCGCAGCGCCCCCAGCAGCACCACGTTCTTCCCCCCCACCGTGTAGCAGGGCACCCCCCACTTCACCGTCTCGTCCAGGCCGCACGCCCGCACCAGGGCGCGCAGCCGCGCCAGCACCGGGCGCCAGGGGTGCACCTTGCACTGCGGCGTGGCAAAGTGGGCGCACCGGCCGCAACCGTCGGCCAGGTAGCCGTCCACGGTGGTCTGCAGGGGACGTTCCATCAGCGCCCCGCCGGGCGGGGCGCCGGCAACTCGAAGAGGCGACGCTCCGGGGCCTGGTTGAGCGCCCGGGGCGGCGGCGGGGCGGTGGCCCCGCGCGCCGCCATGGGGGTGAGCCAGCTGGACAGCCACCAGCGGTAGCGCTCGTCACGGTGCAGCGCCAGGAAGCGCGGCCCCGCCCCCGTCATGGCCCACGCCGTGAACGGCAGCATGGCGCTCTGCAGGTAGCGCCCCTGCTCGTCGTAGTAGTCCAGCACCCGCCCCGCCTGGTCGGACGCCACCCCCACCAGCACCACGTAGCCGCCGTCCACCACGGCCGCGTCCACCACGTGCGGCTGCTGCACCGTGGCCGTCGGCGGCCCTGCTGCCCCCTCGTCCATCGAGGCGGGCGCCTCCGCCCCCGGCATCCGCAGCACCGCCACGCGCGGGTTGGCGGGCACCCCGTCATGCTCCACCGCGGTCACCACGTGCACGGTGCGCTCCCCCAGCAGCAGGCAGCGCCGCGCGTCCCCCGTGCCAAAGCGCAACCGCCCGCCACCCTCCCCCGACAGCAGGTGCCGCCCCACCAGGCGGTCCTCGGCGGCCACCGCGGTGATGGTGTACGCCTCCAGCACGCGCCGCGCCCCCAGCTGCCGCACGTGCAGCAGCGTGGCCGGCGACACCGTGCACAGCCGGTGCGTGCCGCCGCGCAGCAGCGGCAGGTCGCGCCGGAACACGAAGCCGCCGATGGACTCGCGCATCAGCACGCTCGACGCGCTGTCAATCACGTCCACCTGCCCTTCGTCGGTCACCCGCGACAGCTCCACCGGTGCCACCAGGTCGCGCGGCACCTCGGCGTTGAGCACCGCGTCCACCCGCCCCGGGCGCGTGGAGAGCAGCATCCCCTTGCCGTGCAGCTCGAACTGCGAGAGGCGCAGCGGCTGCTCCTGCAGCAGCGCCACGGTGGTGCGGCTGGCGCGGAACACCAGCGGCCGCATGGTGCTGTCGGTGTAGGACGTGATGTCGGTGCGCCACTCCTCGCGGCGCGCAGGGTGCACCGTGCGCGCGGCCAGTGCGGCGCGCACCGCCGGCGTGGCGTCGCGTGCGTCGTCGGTGGTGGCGGTGGCCACCTTGGTCAGCGTGTCGCAGGCCGTGACTGCGGCCACCGCCAGCAGGGCCATCGGCCAGTACGCGGCCGCGCCCCCGCGGCGCGCTACTGGCCGCACACGTTCCAGCGGACCACCGTGTCGTCGTTGCAGCGGTAGGTGCAGAAGCCGCAGCTGCTGCCGCCGGTGTTGGTGCACGCCCCGTACCCCGGCACGCGGGCAAACTGCGGGCAGCCGCGCCGCACCGGCGACTGGGACGACGACGCCACCGGCGCCAGGAGCAGCAGGAAGGCCAGCGGACGGGCCGCGCGGAGCAGGGAGCGTGTGGTCATAGGGGGTGAACTACCACCCCCCGGAGGGCCCGTCAAGCGGCGCGGGGATGGTGCGCGCGGCGGCGCCGTGCGTGATTGCAGGGGTGTCGCTCCCCCACCGCCCATGACCGCTCCCCGCCCCGGTGACCCCCTGCACGGCGTCACGCTGCAGGCCATGGTCGAGCACCTGGTGGACCGCTACGGCTGGGACGGGCTGGGGCAGCGCATCGCCATCCGCTGCTTCACGCACGACCCGACGGTGAAGTCGTCGCTCACCTTCCTGCGGCGCACGCCGTGGGCCCGGGAGAAGGTGCAGTCGCTGTACCTCCACTCCGTGGCCCACCCGCGGAAGGGCGCGGCGCCTCCCGCGGGGTGACCGGCGACCGCGCGCCCTACCGCACCAGCTTCTTGTACGCGATCCGCTTGGGCTGGTCCGCGTCCGGCCCCTTCCGGCGCTTCAGGTCCTCGATGTACGCGCCGTAGTTCCCCTCGAACCACACCACCTCGCTGTCCCCCTCGAACGCCAGGATGTGCGTGGCCACGCGGTCCAGGAACCACCGGTCGTGCGAGATGATCACCGCGCACCCCGAGAAGTCCAGCACCGCCTCCTCCAGCGCCCGCAGCGTGTCCACGTCCAGGTCGTTCGTCGGCTCGTCCAGCAGCAGCAGGTTCCCCCCCTGCATCACCGTCTTCGCCAGGTGCAGTCGGTTGCGCTCCCCGCCGGACAGGTTGGCCACCAGCTTCTGCTGGTCCGCCCCCTTGAAGTTGAAGCTCGCCGCGTAGGCGCGGCTGTTGAGCTCCCGCTTCCCCACCGGGATCGTCTCGCGCCCGCCGGAGATCTCCTCCCACAGCGTCCGCTTCCCTTCCAGCGTCCGCTGCTGGTCCTGGTACGAGATCGCCACCGTCTCCCCCACCACCAGCTCGCCGGCGTCGGGCTGCTCCAGCCCGTTGATCATCCGGAACAGCGTCGTCTTGCCGGCGCCGTTGGGGCCGATGATCCCCACGATCCCCGCGCGCGGCAGGTCGAAGTTCAGGTTGTCGAACAGCAGCTTGTCGCCGTACGCCTTGCGCAGCCCCTTCGCCCGCACCACGTCGTTCCCCAGCCGCGGCGCCGGCGGGATGATGATCTCGTTCTGCATCACCCGGTCCTGCTGCGCCTCGCTCGCCAGCTCCTCGTACGCCTGCAGGCGCGCCTTGTTCTTCGCCTGCCGCGCCCGCGGCGACATGCGCACCCACTCCAGCTCCTTCTGCAGCGTCTTCTGCCGCGACGAGGCGTGCTTCTCCTCCAGCGCCAGCCGCTGCTGCTTCTGCTCCAGCCAGCCGCTGTAGTTCCCCTCGTACGGCACCCCCTTCCCGCGGTCCAACTCCAGAATCCACTGCGCCACGTTGTCCAGGAAATACCGGTCGTGCGTGATCGCCACCACCGTCCCCGGGAACCGCTCCAGGTGGTGCTCCAGCCACGCCACGCTCTCGGCGTCCAGGTGGTTGGTGGGCTCGTCCAGCAGGAGCATGTCCGGCTCCTCCAGCAGGATCTTGCACAGCGCCACGCGCCGCTTCTCGCCGCCGGACAGGTTCGTCACCGGCCAGTCCCCCGGCGGCAGCCGCAGCGCGTCCATCGCCACGTCGATCTTGTTGTCCAGGTTCCAGAGGTCGTGCTGATCGATGTACTCCTGCAGCGTCCCCTGCCGCGCCATCAGCGCGTCAAAGTCCGCGTCGGGCTCCGCGAACTTCATCGAGATGTCGTTGAACTCCGTCAGCGCGTCGCGCTGCGCCTGCACCGCCCGCTCCACGTTGCCGCGCACGTCCAGCGACGGGTCCAGCTCCGGCTCCTGCGGCAGGTAGCCGATGCGCGTCCCCTTGTGCGCCCACGCCTCCCCCTGGAACTCCTGGTCCACGCCGGCCATGATGCGCAGCAGCGACGACTTGCCGGCGCCGTTGGGGCCCAGCACGCCGATCTTCGCCCCCGGGTAGAACGACAGCCAGATGTCGTCCAGGATGATGCGCGACGGGGGGACCACCTTGCGGAGCCCCTTCATCACGTAGATGAACTGCGGTGCCATGGTGCCTCGACATGGGAAACAGGTCAAACCGGCGCGCGGCGGCCGGCGGAACGGCGCGGAGCCACCCGCCCGAGGGCGTGGTGGCTCCGAACACCGGGATGCCGGAAAGATAATCGCCCCGGGAGCCGGCGCCCCCGGTGGCAGGCCCCCCTTACCGCCCCAGCAGCGCCAGCACCCGCTGCGACACCAGCCGCCCGGTGGCCGCCGTCGGGTGGAACCCGTCCCAGAAGAAGAATGCGTCCGGCGTGGTGCACACCGACGTCCCCGCCACGCACGGCGCGGTCACGTTGCTGAAGCCGAACCCGCCCGGCGCCGCCAGCACCTCGGTGGTCAGCGCCCCCAGGTCCATGTAGTACAGCGTCAGCCCCGGGCTGGACGCCCGGATCGCCGTCAGCTGCGCCCCCAGCCCGGTGTTGAAGAACGTCGACCAGTTGGTCGCCGCCCCCATCGCCTGCGGGCCGCCCGCCCGCACCAGCGGCGTCTTGCCGATGTCGGTGCTGTTCACCAGCAGGATGTGCCGAGCGCCCCCCTGGTACAGCTTGGCCACCATGGCCACGGCGTTGTTCACCGCGTTCGGGACGATCGTCGCCGCCGCCGCGTTGGTGGACGTGAGCGCGTCGTTGATGTCGTTCCCCACCGTGGCGGCGTTCACCACGAACAGCGCCCGGTCCCGGTTGGCGGTGGACCCCGACGCCAGGTACGTGTCCACCTGCTGCATCATGTTGGGCACCCCCTGCGTGGTCCCCGGCACCGCCCCCGTGCGCGCGCCGCTGTGCGCGTAGTTGGTCCCGCCGGTGCGCGACGGCGTCACCGTGGCCCCCACCCGCTGCGCCACCAGCTCCACCCACAGCGGGCCGTTGGACACGCGCCCGTTGAAGTACGGCACCGGCGGGCACGAGGCCGGGTTCAGGTTGCACACGTTCCCCGTGTCGTCCAGGCTGGCGCCAAACACCACCATGGTGCTGAACAGGGCGGGCGGCGTGGGGGCGGTGGTGTCACTGTCCGAGGCGCAGGCGGCCAGGAGCAGCAGGGCCACGGCCGCACCGGCCGCGGTCGCGGCGGCGCGGGCGCCGCGGCGGAATGCACGAAACGACATGACGTCTGGGGGCAAGAGGAAGGGCCAGGCGGCGCGCGGATCCTCCCGCGCGCCAGCCGGGGTCATCCTAACGGGGGCCGGAAGCCCCCACCGCCCCGCCGACGCGCTGCAGGAACCCCCGGGGGCGCCGCTAGGTTTCCCCCCATGCAGATCGACGTCGCCGCGCAGCTGTCACAGGCCCCCGCCGCCGCGCTCCCGCTCCTGTTCGGGGCGGGGGTCCTCACGTCGCTCACCCCCTGCGTGTACCCCATGATCCCCATCACGGCGGCGATCGTGGGGGGACAGTCGCTGCCGGGCGCGGCCCCGGCCCCCCGCTGGCGCCCGCTGCTGCTGGCGCTCACCTACGCCCTGGGGCTGGCCACGGTGTACGCCGCGCTCGGGCTGGTGGCCGGGCTCACCGGCACCATGTTCGGCACCGTCAGCAGCAACCCGTGGGCGTTCTTCGCCATGGGCAACCTGCTGCTGCTCTCGGCGCTGGCCATGCTGGACGTGCTCCCGGTGCGCCTCCCGGCCGCGCTGGTGCAGCGCGCCGCCGGCGCCGGCACGGGGGGGCGCGTGGCCGGGGCCTTCGCCATGGGCGCCGCCTCCGGCGTGGTGGCCGCCCCCTGCTCCGCCCCCGTCATGGCCGCGGTCCTCACCTGGGTCAGCACCACCGGCTCGGCGGCGCTGGGCTTTGCCTACCTGTTCGCCTTTTCGCTGGGGATGTGCTCGCTGCTGGTGGTCGTAGGCACCTCCGCCGGCGCCCTGGCCCGCCTCCCCCGCGCCGGCGCCTGGATGCTGTGGATCAAGCGCGCCTTCGCCGCGATCATGTTGGGCATGGCGGAGTATTACTTCGTGCAAATGGGCACCGTCTGGTTCTAGCCGCGCCCGCCGCCCCGCGCCCCCCTGCCGTCGCGTCCGTTTCCGCCTTCGCCCTCGCCCCCATGCGCCGTCTCCTGCTTGCCCTGGCCCTGCTGATCGCCCCCGCCGCCCTCCCCGCACAGGATCTGGGGATCGCCGTGGGGGAAAAGGCCCCCGGCGGGCCGCTGGTCACCCTGGACGGCGCGCCGGTGGAGCTGGGGAGCTACCTGGGGAAGCGCCCCGCGCTCATCGAGTTCTGGGCCACCTGGTGCGGCAACTGCAAGCAGCTGGAACCCGCCTTCAAGGCCGCCCACGCCCGCCACGGCGCGGCCATGCAGTTCGTCACGGTGGCGGTGTCCATCAACCAGTCGCGCGCCCGCGTGCAGGCGTGGCAGAAGGCCAACCCCGGTCACCCCGGCGTCATGCTCTACGACGAGAAGGGGATCGTCTCGGGGGCGTACGACGTGCCCGCCACCAGCTACGTGGTGGTCGTGGACAAGGGGGGGACCATCGTGTACACCGGCGCCGGCGGCACGCAGGACCTGGACGCCGCCATCCGCAAGGCGCTCAAGTAGCGGGCCGGGGGCATCGCGCGCCCCGGGCGTTTCCCGCCTCAGGCCGCGCCGAGGGACTTGAGGTTTGGATTGGCGCCTCGGCCCTGGCGGCTCACCTCGCCACCTATTCCCGCCTCAGGCTTCGCCGAGGGGCCCTGGGTATCAGGCAGAGAGGGCGAGGCCTGAGGTGCGGTTCGTGGCCCCTATCCCCTCACCCCCCTATCACGCGCATCCAGGGCCCCTCGGCGAAGCCTCGAGCCGTTCACGCCCGTCAGTCGCCCACCGCCGCCCGGCGCCCGCCCGTCCAGGGCACCACGCGCCCGCGGTGCGGGTCCCAGCGCCAGTGCCGCTCGGTGGTGCAGTGCACCGCGCCAATCCAGCGGTCCAGCCCGTTGGCGGCCACCGCGTCGCCCCGCCCCGACAGCACCTTCGCCCCAAACGGGGTGAGCTGCACGCGCTGCTCCCAGAACGCCCGCCCGTCGGTGTCGGGGAGCGGCGCAATGATCCGCGTGCCGTTCCCGCGCGACACCAGCGGCTCCGTCCCCGCCGACAGCCGCTCCAGGTACCACGCAAAGCTCCAATCCCCCAGCCACCGCCAGCTCTCGGCCAGCTGGCACCCCTCAAACAGGTGCCCCGGCGTGGTGGACCCCCCGGCGAGCACCTCGCACAGCTGCCGCTCGGTGCGGGAGAGCCCGTCCTCCTCCCCCGGGTACTCCTCCAGCAGCCGCCGCAGCGCCGCCGCCAGATGCGGCAACCGCACCATCGTGTCGCCGCTGTAGGTGCGCGCCACCACCTCCTCGTCCAGCCGGTCGGCCATGGCAGCCAGCGCGTCGGGGGTGGAGGCGGTGAACGCCCCCCACGCCGACAACCCCTGATCCAGGTCGCGCCGCGTGAGCGAGCGCCGCGCGGTGTGCAGCATGCTCACCCGGTTGGGGAGCACCTCCCCCAGGAAGCAGTCGGCGGGGACAATGGACACCGCCGGGCGCGCCAGCAGCGGTCGCCGCGCCACGCGCGCCAACAGCTGGGCCAGCTGCAGCTGGTCGTACAGGTCGGGCTCGAACCAGAGCACCACCTCGTCGGTCCCCGTGGCCGCCGACAGCCGCTGGTCGCGCGCGGCCATGGCCGCGGCCGCCGTCGTCACGCTGCTCCACCCGCGGCTGGCCAGGAACTCCGCCCGGGTCTCACGGAACCCCCGCTCATCCTCGTCGGGGGGGACGGGGCCGTCGTGCAGCACATCCCGCCACGGCACCACGTCGCCGGGAAGCTCCGCCGCGCGGAGTCGAGCGGCGGCGGCGTCGCCGTTGGTCAGGTGCAGGGTAGGCATGATGGGAGATGGGGTAGTCCGGTATTGTGGTCCGAACCACGCGATTCCGCTAGGGTACGGCGCATCCCGTCTGGTGAACGGCCCGTGCCCATCCCTAGAATTCCCGCATGCCCTCCCCCGTCCCCCCCGCGCTTTCCACCGCCCCCGGGGCGGACGTCGGCACGGCCACGCACAGCGCCACCCTCGACGCGCCGCGCCCCGACCCGCAGCGCGACACCGACACCACGCTCTGGGCCGTCGTCTTTGCCGGAGGGATCGGCACCCGCTTCTGGCCGCTGGCCACCCCCAAGCGCCCCAAGCAGGTGCTCCCGCTGGTCAACGAGCGCCCGCTCATCGCGGACACCATCGCCCGACTGGCCCCGGCGGTCCCCGCCGACCGCGTCCTGGTGGTCACCAGCGCCGACATCGCCGACGCCATCCGCGAGGCGATCCCCGAGGTCCCCGCCGCCAACCATCTGGTCGAGCCCCGCCCGCTGGGGACCGCCGCCGCCCTGGCCTGGGGCGCCACCGAGGTGGCCCGCCGCGCCGGCCCCGACGCGGTGTTCGTCGCCCTCCACGCCGACCTGGCGGTGGCCTTCCCCGACAGCTTCCGCCAGACGCTGCACCGGGCCGCGGCGCTGGCGGCGCGCCACCCCATCCTGGTGGCCATCGGCGCCCGCCCCACCCGCAGCGAGACCGCCTTTGGCTACCTCCTCCCCGGCGCCCCGCTGGACCCCGACGAGGGGATCGCCGAGGGGGGGCCCTGCCGGGTGGACCACATGGTGGAGAAGCCCCGCATCGCCCTGGCCGACACCCTCATCGACCAGGGCGCCCTCTGGCACACCGGGATGTGCTGCCTGCGGGCGCGCGTGGCGCTGGACGAGCTGACGGCCAACACCCCCGAGCTGCGCCAGGCGCTCCCGGCGCTCCAGGCGGGGGACGTGGTGCGCTACGCCGACCTGGGGACCACCGTCTCCATTGAGCGCGGACTGCTGGAGCGCACCGAGCAGCTGGTGGTGCTCCCCGGCGACTTCGGGTGGGACGACGTGGGCACCTGGGCCGCGCTGCGCCGCATCCGCGACCTGGACGACACCGGCAACGGCGTCATGGGACCGGTCCACTGCGTGGACGCCTCGGGGAACGTGGTCCACGCCGACAGCGGGCGGGTGGTGGTGTACGGCATCACCGGCATGCTGGTGGTGGCCATGCCCGGGCTCACCTTTGTCACCTCGCTGGACAAAGCCACCGAGCTGGGACCGCTGCTCAACCGGCTCCCGGGGTCGCTGCGCTTCAATCCCGGGCAGGAGTAGCGGGCACCCCCCGCCGAGGGCTCGGCGGCGCGCGCCTCACCGCGCGCCTCACCGCGCGGCGCACGCCGCCGGGTCGGTGGGGCGCAGCCGGAAGGGGCGCACCACCGGCGCCCCGTCCCCCGACGCCGTGGCGGTCCCCCGCCACCCGTCTCCCTCGCGCACCAGCGTCACGGCCATCCCCAGTGCGCGCGAGTCGGTGCCCGCCAGCGAATCGGCGCGCGCTTCACGCAGGAGAAAGGCCACCGGCTCCCCGTCACGCGGGTCCTCCCGCAGCCAGGTGAGCCGCCACGCCCCCTCCCCCCCCGCCACGGAGGGCGACAGCTGCATGCGCGTCGGCAGCTGGAGCCCCGCAAACGCAGGCGCCTCCACCAGCAGGCAGCGCGGCGCCTCCACCGGGGCGGCACGCTCCATGGCCTGCGGAGCCGCCGCGCTCCGGTCGGCCGCCATCGCGCGCGCGCTGAGCGCCGGGGGCGGCGGAGGCGCCGGGGGGAGAAGCGGCGGCGCCGGAGCCGGGGCAACAGCCGACCGAGCGATGCCCCCCGCCACACCCCGGCCGTAGAAGTCCTGCTCGTCCACCGTGGGCGGCACCGCCATCCGCTTGGCCCGCGCAGCGGAGGGCAGCGCTGCGGGAGCGGCCGCAGGTGCTGCGAGCGTAGGGGCCGGGGCCGCCCGGGCGGCGCCCGCGACCGGGGCGCTCTGCACCGTCAGCAGATCCCCCTCGGCACCGTCCACAGCCGCCCCCGCCGGCGCCTCCACCGTCTCCGCCACTGCCCGGAGACGTGGGTCCCCCGCCCCCCCCTGCCACACCGTGCGCACCCCCACCGCCAGCAGCAGCGTGGCCGCCAGCGACAGCACCGCCGGGCGCCGATACCACGCGCGCGGCGGCGTGCGGGTGCCGCCGCTGCGCCCCGCGCTGTGGCTCCCGACGTCGTCGCGCTCCGCCCGCACCGTCGCCCCCGCGCCGTCCAGCAGCGCCACCACGCGTGCTGCCCCGGCGATCACCCCGCGCACCTCCGCAGTCAGCGCCCCGCACGCCGCGCACGCCGCCACATGCGCCGACACGGCGCGCGCCGCCTCGGCGGTCAGCGCCCCGTCCAGCCACGCATGCACCGTCGGCTCGGTCACATGCCCCTCCGAGGTCCACTCGGGCGCGGGCCACGCGTCGGCCATGGACGCCTCCATCGGCTCGTGCTGCTCGTCGCTGCTCACCGCCCCTCCTCGCGCACCGGGCGCGTCCCCTGCCGGCCACCCGGCGGTCCACTCGCGTCGGCGCGCTCACGCGCCTCGTATGCCTCAAGCAGCCGGCGCCGCGCGCGCGACAGCGTGGTCCCCACCGACCCCACCGATATCCCCAACGCAGCCGCAATCTCGGGGTACCCCATCCCCTCCTGCTGCAGCAGCAACGCGTCGCGGTCACGGTCGCTGAGCGCGGCCAGCGCGGCGCGCGCCGCCGCCGCCCCCTCCGCACGTTCCATGGTGGTGGGCGCCGGCTCGGCGGCCTGCGGCTGCTCCGCCCCATACCGCTCCAGACGGCGCCGCGCCCGCCCGTCGCGCCGTGTCTCGTCGCGCACCAGGTTGGCCGCCACCGCAAACAGCCACGACCGCTCGCTGCGCAGCTCCCCCTGCTTGAGCGCGCGCACAAAGGTCTCCTGCGCCAGCTCCTCCGCCACGTCCCGGTCCCCCAGCGCGCGCTGCAGGTAGCGCACCAGGGAGGCGTGATACGTGCGGAACAGCCGCTCAAGCGTCTCGGTCACGGGGGAAAGGTACAGCGCCGGCATG
>JBEIJM010000113.1:0-11334 GCA_040380205.1 Gemmatimonadaceae bacterium | reverse complement strand
CGGCGGCCGCGGTGGCCGCGCTGGGGGTCGCGCCGCTGGCGCGCGTGGTGGCGGCGGCATCGGCCGGCGTGCCGCCGCGCGTCATGGGCGTCGGTCCCGTGCCCGCCACGCGCAAGGTGCTGGCGCTGGCGGGGCTTACGCTGGACCAGGTGGACGTCATCGAGCTCAACGAGGCCTTTGCGGCGCAGGCGCTGGCGTGCCTGCGCCTGCTGGGGGTGTCCGACGACGACCCGCGGGTGAACCCCAACGGCGGGGCGATCGCCCTGGGACACCCGCTGGGGATGAGCGGCGCGCGGCTGGCGCTCACCGCGGCGCGCCAGCTCCGCCGCACGGGCGGCCGCTACGCCCTCTGCACCATGTGCATCGGGGTGGGGCAGGGCTACGCCCTCCTCCTCGAGCGCGCCTGACCGCCTGTCACTCCACCATCCGGGATTCCGCCATGCTTCGCCTCGCCAACTACGCCTTCGACCAGTGGATCGAGGGGACCGGTGCATTCACGCCGCTGCTGGACGCCGTCACGGGCGCGCCGCTGGCCGAAAGCTCCACGGAGGGGCTGGACCTGCGCGCGGTGCTCGCGCACGCGCGCACGGTGGGGGGGCCGCCGCTGCGGGCGATGACCTTCCACCAGCGCGCGCTGATGCTCAAGCGCATCGCCACGGCGCTGATGGCGCGCAAGGAGGAGTTCTACCCGCTGTCGTACCAGACCGGGGCCACGCGCCCCGACTCGTGGGTGGACATCGAGGGAGGGATCGGCACCCTGTTCGCCTTCGCCAGCCGCGGGCGCCGCGAGTTCGCCAACGAGCGGTTCCACGTGGAGGGCCCCACCGAGCCGCTGTCCAAGGGGGGCACCTTCGTGGGGCGGCACCTGCTGGTGCCGCTGGAGGGCGCGGCGGTCCACATCAACGCCTTCAACTTCCCCGTGTGGGGGATGCTGGAGAAGCTGGCGCCGGCGCTGCTGGCCGGGGTGCCCTGCGTGGTCAAGCCGGCTCCGGACGGGAGCCACCTGGCGGCCGCGGTGTTCCGGGCCATCCTGGACACCGGCGAGCTGCCGGCGGGGGCCATCCAGCTGCTGTGCGGCGAGCCGCGCGACCTGCTGGACCACGTGGAGGAGCAGGACGTGGTGGCGTTCACCGGCTCGGCGGCCACCGGGCAGCGGCTCAAGGCGGGGGGGGCGGTGGTGCGGCACGCGGTGCGCTTCAACATGGAGGCGGACTCGCTCAACTGCTGCATCCTGGGGCCGGACGCGGTGCCGGGGACCGAGGAGTTCGACCTGTTCATCAAGGAGGTCGCGCGCGAGATGACCTCCAAGGCGGGGCAGAAGTGCACGGCGGTGCGCCGCACGCTGGTCCCCGCGGGGCTGGAGGAGGCGGTGATCGCCGCGCTGGGGACGCGGCTGGCGGGGACCACCATCGGCGCGCCCACGGCGGCGGGGGTGCGCATGGGGCCGCTGGCGTCGCGCCGGCAGGTGGGGGCGGTGCGCGCCAACGCCGAGCGGATCCGGCAGGGGGCGGAGCGGGTGGTGGGGGGCGGCGACTTCGCGGTGGTGGGCGCCGACCGCGAGGCCGGGGCGTTCTTCGCGCCCGAGCTGCTGTACTGCGCGGAGCCGCTGCGCCGCCCGGAGCCGCACGAGATCGAGGCGTTCGGGCCCGTGAACACCGTGATGCCGTACCGCGGCGCCGACGAGGCGGTGGCGCTGGCGCGGATGGGGCGCGGGTCGCTGGTGGGCTCGGTGGTCACCCGGGACGCGGCGTTCGCGCGTGCCGTGGTGCTGGGGGCGGCGTCGGCGCACGGCCGCTTCCTGGTGCTGGACCGCGACTGCGCCAAGGAGAGCACCGGGCACGGCTCACCGCTGCCGGGGCTGGTGCACGGTGGCCCCGGGCGCGCCGGTGGCGGCGAGGAGCTGGGGGGCGCGCGCGGCGCGTCGCACTACCTGCAGCGGGTGGCGCTGCAGGGGAGCCCGGCGGTGGTGGCCGCGGTGACGCGCGAGTGGACCAGGGGCGCGCCCGAGCGGGGCGACGCGGTGCACCCCTTCCGCAAGAGCTTCGACGAGCTGGTGGTGGGGGACACGCTGGTGACGGCGTCGCGCCTCATCACGCTGGAGGATGTGGAGGCGTTCGCGCGGCTGAGTGGCGACACGTTCTACGCGCACATGGACGGCGAGGCGGCGCAGGCGCACGGGGTGTTCGCGGGGCGCGTGGCGCACGGCTACTTCGTGCTGTCGGCGGCGGCGGGGCTGTTCGTGGACCCGGTGCTGGGGCCGGTGATGGCCAACTACGGGCTGGAGGGGCTGCGCTTCACGGCGCCGGTGTACCCCGGGGACAGCATCCACGTGCGGCTCACGGTGAAGACCAAGACCGTGAAGGAGCTGCCGGCCGACGTGGTGCCGCAGGGGGTGGTGGCGTGGGACGTGGAGGTGCGCAACCAGCGGGCGGAGGCGGTGGCAGTGTACACCATCCTCACGCTGGTGCGCCGCGACCACCGGTTCGGGGCGCCCGCGGCGGCGTAGGGCGCCCGCGGGAGGCGCCCGCGCGCCGTCACTTGCGGCGCGGGGCCCGGCCGTTGGTGGTCCACACCACGATCACGCCGCACGCGGCGGTGGAGCCGGCAAACTCCCCCGGCACGTCGCCGGCGCCGGTGTACACCTCGATCCCCTGGATGTCGCGCACGGGGACGACGGGCCCGAAGTCGTTGTCCTCGCGCTCGTCGATGATGTACTGCGGCGGGCAGCCGAGGGTGGCGCGGACCATCTGTGCCTGGCAGTAGCCCCCGCTGCACACCATCTGCACGCCGCGCAGCGTGCGCAACACGTCCTGCAGCGAGTTGAACTGCCCTGCCTCGATCTCGTCGCGGGTGCGGTACTGCCCGCGCCCCGTGGCGCGACGGCGCTCGAAGTCGAGGAAGCGGTTGCCCATCCCGGGCATGGCGGTGACCGGCACGGTGGCGAGGCGCTGCGCGCGGGGGCCGCTGTCGGGGGCGGCGGGGGCGGCGCCCAGCGGTTCCAGCTCCAGCTCGCGCTCGAGCACCTCGCGCGGGGCCAGCGGGAGCGTGAGCGGCCCGCGCTGGTAGCCGGGGGCGGAGACCAGCAGGCGCACGATCCCGGCGGGGATCCCGGTCAGCTGGAAGCGCCCGAGCGAATCGGTGCGGGTGCTGAGCCCGGCGGAGGTGGCGGTGATGGTGGCGCCCACCAGGGGGGTACCGGTGACCGCATCGTAGACCCGCCCCTGAAAGGTGGCGGCGAGGGGACCGGGGCGCTGGGCCGCCAGCGCGCGCGGCGCGGCGACCGCGAGCACGAAGGCCCCCAGCACCAGGGTGGCGCGGGCCATCCGTCGGCTCATGCCGGCACACCCGCGGCGGGAGATCGGGGAGGGGCTGGGGACGGAGCTGTTGAGAATGCGCACGCAGCAGGCGGATACGGGAATGCGCACGTCGGAAATCCCGGGGGTGGAATACGACGGGAGCGTCACGGAAAAGTTGCAGCCTCGTCCCTTTGGATGCAGCTTCGAGGGATCCCCCTCGACATCCGGCACGGATGCCGCGGGGCGGTTTCGGGAAGGCCCCGACGTTGGACCCTTACACGGACAGGAGTACGAATGTCACACCTCGTGCGTCGGTTGGTTGCCGTCGCCGCCACACTGGTCGCGCTGCTGGCCCCGCAGGGGGCCTGGGCGCAGGGACAGGTTGTCGTCACCGGGCGCGTCACCTCGGCGGGGGAGCCGCTGGGCGGGGCGAGCGTGGGGATCGCGGAGCTGGCGGCCGGCGCCGTCACCGACGCCAGCGGGCGGTACACCTTCACGGTGGACGCCGCGCGCGCGGCGGGCAAGCCCGTGACGCTGGTGGCGCGGTTCATCGGCTACCGCCCCATCCGCCGGGCGGTGACGCTGGCGGCGGGGCGCAGCGAGCAGAACTTCGACCTCGAGAAGGACATCCTGAACCTCGAGGCGGTGGTGACGACGGGCGTGTCGGACGCCACCTCGCAGAAGAAGACCACCTTCGCGGTGGCGGCGGTGGACAACGCGCAGATCAAGGAGGCGCCGTCCACCTCGCCGCTGGGTGCGCTGAACGGGCGCGTGGCGGGGGCGAGCGTGACGGCGGTGAACGGCGAGCCCGGTTCCGCGCCGCGGATCCGCCTGCGCGGCCCCACGTCGCTGACCGGCGGGCAGGACCCGCTGATCATCGTGGACGGCACCATCGCGCGGATCTCGCTGGCCGACATCAACGCCGAGGACATCGAGCGGATCGAGGTCATCAAGGGGGCGGCGGCCAGCTCGCTGTACGGCTCGGACGCGGCCAACGGGGTGGTGCAGATCTTCACCAAGCGCGGCGCGTCGCTGGCGCAGGGGCAGACCAGCGTGACCGTGCGCAACGAGATCGGCTCGAACGAGCTGCGCAAGGTGATCCCCAACAACCTCTCGCACCCCTTCCAGGTGGATGCGAGCGGGCAGTTCCGGCGCGACGCCAACGGCAACCGCATCCGCGAGGCCGACCTTGTCTCGGACAACGCGTACCCCGAGGTGTTCGACCAGCTGGGGCAGGTGTTCCGCCCGGGCACGTTCATGACCAACTACATCTCGGTCGGGCAGCGGAACGCCACCTCCAACTTCAGCGCGTCGTTCCAGAACACCAAGGACGGCGGGATCGCGAACCTGCTGGACGGGTTCCGGCGCCAGAACTTCCGCATGAACCTGGACCTGTCGCTGCACCCCACGCTGGAGGTGCAGACCGGGGCCTTCTACGGGCAGTCGCGCGCCGACCAGGCGGATGACAGCTCGGGGAACGAGTGGTTCGGGCTGCGCTTCCTGGAGCCCAACATCAACCTGCTGGAGAAGAACCCCGACGGCTCGCCCTACAAGGCGGCGATCCGGCAGACGCCGGCCTCGGGGAACGTGAGCAACCCGCTGTACCGCTGGAACACCATCCAGAACGGCAACGACCGGTCGCGCTTCACCGGGACGCTGAAGGTCCGCTACCGCCCGACCGGGTGGCTGACGGCCGAGGCGAACACGAACTTCGACCGCGGCTCGGCGGTGTTCAAGTCGTTCGTCCCCACGGGCTTCATCGGCTCCACGGGCAACGTCGGGAAGGGCTCGCTCTCGAGCTCCAGCAGCGAGACGCGGGCGTACAACCTGGGCGGCACGCTGACGGCGGTGAAGTCGACGTCGTGGTTCACCAACACGACCAAGCTGGCGTGGGTGTACGAGGACCAGGAGAACCGGGGCACCAGCGTGTTCGCCTCGGCGCTCACGGTGCCGCGCGTGACGGAGTTCGCCGCGGCCTCGCGCGACCCGGAGAACCCGATCATCCCGGGCTCGTTCACGCAGCCGATCCGCAACCAGAACTACTTCGCGATCACCACGTTCGACATCAAGGACAAGCTCATCATCGACGGGCTCGTCCGCCGCGACCAGTCGTCGCTGTTCGGCGCCGACCAGCGCAACAAGCTGTTCAAGCGGCTCTCGGGCGCGTACCGGGTGTCGGAGGACTTCACGATCCCCGGGGTGGACGAGTTCAAGGTGCGCGCCTCGTACGGCGAGGCCGGGCTGCGCCCGGTGTTCGACGCGCAGTACGAGCAGTTCGCGATCCAGGGCGGGAGCCCGGTGAAGATCACGCTGGGGAACCCGGACCTGCGCCCGGCCTTCTCGCGCGAGATCGAGGCCGGTGTCAACCTGAACTTCCTGAAGAACTTCACCTTCGAGTACAGCTACTCCAGCAAGATCACCGACGACCAGATCCTGAACGTGCCGGTGTCGTCGGCGACCGGCTTCCAGAACCAGTGGATCAACGGCGGCTCGCTGGCCGGCAAGACGCACGAGGTGCTGCTGGGCGCGGTGCTGGCCTCCACCAAGGACTTCCTCTGGCGGCTCAACATCGCCGGCGACCGCACCCGCCAGACGGTGACGGCGCTGGCGGTGCCGCCGTACCTGGTGGGCCCGGTGGCCAACACCACCATCTTCCGGCTGGCGCCGGGGGAGCGGTTCGGCGTGGTGTACGGCGGCAAGTGGGTGCAGTCGGCGGCGCAGCTGCAGCAGATGCTCACCGACAAGCAGCTGGCCGGCACGGCGGCCGACTACGTGGTGAACGAGGAGGGGTTCTACGTCCCCAAGGCCGACTGGCGCACGATCAACGAGAAGCCGATCAAGCTGCGCGACGCCAAGGGGAACGACCTGTTCCAGATCGCCGACGTCAACCCCGACTTCAACCTGAACTTCAACACCCAGCTCAACTGGAAGGGTGTCGCGGTGACGGCCGTCGTGAACTGGGTGAACGGCGGGCAGATCTACAACTACACGCGGCAGTGGCCGTTCTTCGACGAGCGCGACCCGGTGTACGACCAGCGCGGGAAGCCGGCGGCGGAGAAGAAGCCCACCACGTACTACGCCACCTTCTACAACAACTTCAACGCCAACGAGTACTTCGTGGAGGACGGCAGCTACGTCCGGCTCCGCGAGCTGGCGGTGAACTACCAGCTCCCCAAGGGGCTGGTGCGGAAGCTGGGGATCTCCGAGGACCGCTCGGCCCGCCTCGGGGTCGTCGGGCGCAACCTCTTCACGTCCACCAAGTACACCGGGTATGATCCGGACGTGTCGGGGGGCGGCAACAACCCGTTCGCCTACCGCGTGGACTACTTCACCTACCCGATCTTCAAGACGTTCACGTTCATGCTGGAGCTCGGCCTGTGAGCCCCCTCAACCGGAGCATCCCTCCCATGCGGACGCGCGCCGCGGCGGCCACCCTGGGGGCCCTCCTCCTGGGCGCCTGCAACTCGCTGGACGTGGCCAACCCCAACGCCCCCGACGCGTCCCGGGCGCTCGCCGACCCGGCCGCCATCGAGCAGGTGGCCGCCGGAACGCTGCGCAGCTGGTTCAACACGTTCGACGGGATGGAGGGGGGCGGCCCCCTCAACACGATGGCCCAGGCGTACTCGGCCTCGTGGAACAACTACAACATGAACTTCTACTCCTCCATCGACCCGGACGGCACGCGCAACACGCGGGCCTTCAAGAACGACCTGGCGTCGTCGGAGCGCACCACCATGATCGCGTACTGGCAGGGGTACTACTCGGTCATCTCGTCGGCCGTGGACGTGCTCACCGCCATCCGCAAGAACAACCTCGTCATCGGCAGCGCGGCCAACACCAAGCGGGCCGAGGCGGTGGCCGAGCTGATGCGCGGCGCCGCCCTCAGCGGCATCGCGCTCAACTATGACAAGGGCTACGTCATCGACGAGAACACCGACCTGGCCAAGCTGGAGTACAAGAATCGCAAGCAGGTCCGGGACGCGGCGGTGGCCGCGCTGAACAGCGCCGCCACCATCGCGGCGGCCAACACGTTCAGCACCCCCGCCGGGTGGACCAACGGCACGGCGTACTCCAACACGCAGATCGCCGCGCTGGCCCGCACCATGGCGGCGATGACGCTGGCGTACTGGCCGCGGACCGCCGAGGAGAACGCCAGCGTGGATTGGGCCGCGGTGGCGCAACTGGCCTCCGCCGGGATCTCCGCCGGGAACAACAAGTTCGACTTCACCTTCACGGGTGACGGCTGCAGCTCCTGGTGCCACGAGATCCTGTACTGGTTCAACGCCTTCGACGGCGGGCGCGTGAGCACCCGCGTGGGGGCGTTGCTGGACCCGGCCACCCAGCGGCACCCGTACCCCGACGGTGGCAACCCGCAGCCCAATTCGGCCGACAGGCGGCTGGGCGACGGCTCGTTCGGGCCGGACGACGATGACTTCGCGGGCTACTTCGGCACCGTCCCCAAGACGGCGCGTGCCGGCAGCGACTTCGTCTACTCGCGCGAGGAGATCTTCCGCCCCGCGCGCGGGATGTACCACCAGTCCAACATCGGCCACATCCGGTACGACCGGTCGGGGGAGCAGGCCACCAACGGCATCTACGGCGGCTTCGGCCCCGCGCCGGTGATCACCCGCCACGTGAACGACCTGGTGTGGGCGGAGGCCGAGCTGCGGCGCAGCGGCGGCAGCCTGGCCACGGCGGCCAACCTCATCAACAACACGCGCGTGGATCGAGGCGGGCTGGCCCCGGCCACGGCGGCCGAGGGGCAGGCAGGGCTGCTGGCCAAGCTGGTGTACGAGCAGGAGGTTGAGCTGCTCGGCCTGGGGCCGCTGCCGTTCTACCAGCGCCGCCGCGTGGCGGGCGGGCTGCTGGCAGGGACCCCGCGCGAGATGCCCGTGCCGGCCAAGGAGCTGGGCGTCAAGGGCGAGGCGTTCTACACCTTCGGCGGGACCGGCGCCGCCAACAGCACCACCCCGCCGTGATCCATCCCCCGCCACGCCGGGGTGGGCATGGCGGCGGGAAGCGGCAGCACACGGCCCGGGCAAGCGCCCGGGCCGTGTTGCGTGCGGGGGGAACGTCGGCCACCCGCCTCTTGCTGCTGCTCTCCGTGCTCGCCTGCGCACCCGCACGGGACGAGGACGCCGGTCCCGGACCACGCACGCCGCCGCAGCTTGAGGCCGCGGTGGCGCCCTCAGTGCCTCGCGCGTCGGTGGCCTGGACGTGGACGCAGGGGGCCTGGCTGGGACGCGTGGCCGGTGACTCGGCGGCACGCTGGAGGGTGCAGCCGCGGGTCGACGACGTGGCCACGCAGCGTCTGTGCGGGTTCGTGTCCACGGGAAGCGTCATGCCGGCGCGCCTCCCCGAAGGCTGGCCGGTGGACAGCGCGCTGCCGCGACTGCTGGTGCGCGCGGTGGAGGGCGCCGACCTGGTGGGCCTTCGCTATGTCACGCCGGGCGCGCAGGCCCGCTATTGGTTCGAGGGGGTGGCACGGTCCGGAGCGTGGCGCGTGAGCCTGCAGTGGCCGGTGACGTCAGACCCCACACACCCCATTCGGGCCACGGCAACCGACGCGGAGTTCGAAGCGGCGCTGTCCCCCGCGTTGCGGGCGTTGGACACGTTGGCGGCGGCGCTGGCCTGGCCCGACGCCCCGGGGTGGCGCCCCGGGCCCCTCCGCGCCGAGGCGGAGGCCGAGCAGGGGGCGGTGATCCTGGCGCGCGATTACCCGGACCAGACGTTGGCGCTGTCGTCGGCGTGTCCACAGGCGTCGGTGCTGCTGCCGGTGCTGGCCCGGGTGGACCAGCGCCTGCGCATCCCGGTGCGACGGGGGGATCGGGTGGAGGCCCGCGGCACCGTGCTGGACGGCGCGGTGCGCCTGTCCTTCGACGAAGCGCCCCCCGCGCCGGGTGCGGACCCTGCCGAGCGCGGGCTGTTGCGCACCCCCGTCCCCGAGGCGGCCCTCGTGGCGCCCGCCGACGGGCGCGTGACGCTGCGCGTACGCCTGCTGGTGGTGCCGCGCGCCCAGCAGTCGGCGCAGCCGGTGGTGGTTACCGTGGCGGTGCACCCGCCCCGCTGACGGCCCCACGGCCGCGGGGCTCGATGGCCCCCGCCGAGCCGGAGCGGCGGGGATCCCCTCCCGCGGTCACCGTGCCCCCCTCCAGCCGCACCGCGGCGCCGTACCCCTCGCGCAGCTCGCCGCGCAGCGACACGAAGGTGAGGGCGTAGCCCAGCCCACGGAGCCGCGCGACGACCTCGGGAGAAAACCCGTCCTCCAGTTGCACGGCGGGGCGCCCGCCGGCCCCGGCGGCGCCACCCGGCAGGAAGCGCGGGAGTTCCAGCGCCTCCTGCGGCCCCAGCCCGAAGTCGAGTGCGCCCACCAGCGCCTGATAGACGGCGGCGGTGATCCACGCGTTGCCGGCCGCCCCCACGGCAAACACCGGCCGCCCGTCGCGGTAGGCAATGGTGGGGGCCAGCGTGCTGCCGTGGCGGGCAAACGGCAGGCGCGCGCCGTACTGCGACGGGTCGGTGCCGTAGGAGGTGAGCTTGTCGTTGCTGAGGAACCCGAGGCCCGGGGTCACATGGAAGGTCCCGCCCCAGGTCCCCAGCGTCTGGGTCACCGCCACCACATTGCCGTCGGCGTCGGCCACGGTGAACGCCGTGGTGCCGGCGCTATGGCACGCACCCGCCTCGGCGGCATGATCGTCGCCGCAGGACGACTCCTCCCGGGCAGGAGGCGCGGCCTTGACGGGCGGCGCACCGGGGGCCGGTGCCAGGCAGGCCATCGGGGTCCCCCGCAGGTCGGCCGCAGTCAACGCGCGCGTCGGTGTGTAGCAGCCCCACCGCACCCGCGCCGTGTCGCGGTGGATGATGGGCTCCACCTGCACCGGCCAGAACGCCGGGTCGGCAATGCGCCCCCGCGCACTGGGCACGAGCTGCCAGGCCGTCAGCATCGCGTGCAAGGTGGCGGCATCGTCGGTGTAGGCGCGCGGGGCGGGGTGCTGCTCCAGCAGGTTGAGGCGTGCCACCAGCTCCGCCCCGCCGCTCACGGGCGGGGCGCTGGAAAACACGGTGTAGCCGCGATAGCGGCCCTGCACGGGCTCGCGCTCCACCGCGAAGTAGCGCGCCAGGTCGCGCTCGGTCATGGCGTTGCCGCCGGCGCGCAGGTCGGCCACCCACCGCCGCGCCACTTCCCCCTCGTAGAAGCCGGGCGCGCCCTTCTCGGCTACCTGCTCCAGCACCCAGGCCAGGTCCGGGTTGCGCAGCGTATCCCCCGCCGCCCGCGGCGCCCCGCCCCGGAAGAAGAGCGCCACGCTCCCCGGATACTTGCGGAAGTGCTCCTGCTCGGTGGCCAGCGTGGTGGCGAGGCCGTCGCTGATGGCGTAGCCGTCGCGCGCGGCGCGAATGGCCGGGGCCAGCAGCGCCTTCCACGGGAGCCGCCCGCTGCCGTGCCGCTGCCACGCCACGTACATCCCCGCCACGGTGCCCGGGACGTTGGCAAGCACCGGGCCGTCGGCGGGATAGCGGCCGTTGACCAGCAGCGCCCGGTTGTCCAGCCCGGCCGCCTCCGGCACGCGGCTCATGAAGTCGATGAGCGACGGTGCGGCCGCCCCGGCGCGCGCGATGAGCATCTGCCCGTAGCCGCCGATGCCGCTGGCGTCGGGCTCCACCACGCCCAGCGCAAAACTCACCGCCACGGCGGCGTCCACCACGTTCCCGCCTTGGCGCAGGATCTCCAGCCCGGCGGCGGTGGCCACGGGGTGCGCCGAGGAGACGGCGGCGCGCCCGCGCGCTTCGGCGCGCAGCGGCGGCCGCTGCCGGAGCGTGGCGTGGAGGACGTCGTCCAACGCGCGGTCGGTGGTGGCGGCCACGGCGCGCGGACGTTGCACGGCGCGCACGGCCTGCCAGGCGGCCAGTCGGTCGGCGGCCTCGGGGGCGGCAAAGTAGAGCTGCGCACTGCGCTCCCACAGACGGTCGAAGGCCTCGGCGTTGGCCGCGGCGCGCGGCGCGGCCGCGGCCGCGCGCACGCCCAGCCCGCCGGCAACGG
>JBEIJM010000112.1:0-11359 GCA_040380205.1 Gemmatimonadaceae bacterium | reverse complement strand
GAACAGCGCGGCAGCCGCCGCCTCGGCCAGCAGGTCCGCCTTGTTGACGACCACGCGCGCGGCCAGCCCGTTGGCTTCCGCAATCACCAGGAAGCGGTCGAGCATGCGCGCGTTGGGCTCGGGCTGCGCCGCGGCGAACACCACCAGCACCTGGTCCACGTTGGCCACCACCACCCGCTCCCCGTAGGCGCCGCCGGGGGCGCGTCGCGCCAAGCGGCTGCGGCGGGGCAGGATGGCAGCAATGGCCCAGGCGTCGCCCGCGGGCTCCCGCTCCAGCCGCACGGCATCCCCCACGGCCAGCTTGAGGATGTCGCGCCCCTCCTGCTTGAGGCGCCCGCGCATGGAGGCCGCCACCGTGTCGCCGGCGGCGGTGCGCACCTGCCAGACGCCGCCGGTCCCTTGCAGCACCACCCCATCCTGGGACGCGGCGTCCGTGCTCACGCCAGCCGGTCCGCGGTGCGACCAGTGGTGCGAATGAGCCCATCCAACGTGGCCTTCACCGTGGCCAGCGGCATGGCGCCCAGCTGGTGCCGCGCCAGCGCCTCGGTGGCCGCGCGCACCAGGAAGTCCGTTTCCAGATGCCCGGTCACCTCGGGCTCGCCGGCGCCCCAGCGCACGAAGAACAGGTAGGCGCCCCACGGGGCGCCGGTGTCGCCGGTGGCATCAGTCAACAGGTCCACCGACCACGACGCCCCGTCGGCGCCGGCAAAGGCCGGCGGGCGGGCGTGCACCGCCATATAGCCCCCGAGGGTGCCCTCATCCCCCTGCGAATGGTCGGGGGGGAGGTGGTGGCCGGCGTGTCCGGTCAGCGGCCCCTCAGCGACGCGCCGCGCCCTCGCGCACCACGTTCCCCACCATGAACAGCAGGTTGGCGGGGCGCTCGGCGAGGCGACGCATGAGGTACGGGTACCACTGGCTCCCGAAGGGGACGTAGCAGCGCACGCGATACCCCTCGCGCACCAGCCGCTCCTGCAGGTCGCGGCGCACGCCGTACAGCATCTGGAACTCGAAGCGGTCGGCGGCGATCCCCTTCTCCTTCGCGAACCGCTGCGCCTCGGCGATGATGCGTTCGTCGTGCGTGGCGATCCCGGGGTAGCGGCCGTGCTCCATCAGCCGGTGCATGGCGGCCACGTAATTGCCGTCCACGTCCTTCTTGTCGGGGAACGCCACCTCGGGGGGCTCGAGGTAGGCCCCCTTGCAGATGCGCACGCGGCACTGCAGGCGGTTGGCGCGCGCCACGTCGTCCAGCGTGCGGCGCAGCGCGCTCTGCAGCACGACCCCCACCGTGTCGGGGTAGTCGGGGTACAGGTCGCGCTCGAAGGCGTCGAGGGTGCGGTCGGTGTACGCGCTGGACTCCATGTCCAGCCGCACGAAGCTGCCGTACTGCTTCGCGCGGGCCAGCACGCCGCGCACCACCTCCACCCCCAGCGCGTCGGAGATGTCCTGCCCCAGCGCGGTGAGCTTGACGGAGACGTTGGCGTCGAGCCCGCGCCGGTGGATCTCGTCCAGCAGCCGCAGGTACTCCGCGCCGGTGGCGCGCGCCTCGGCCTCGCTGGTGACGCTCTCCCCCAGCAGGTCGAGCGAGGCGGTGATCCCCTTGGCGTTCAGCTCGGCGACGGCGTCGCAGGCGGTGGCGATGGTCTCCCCCGCCACGAAGCGGGAGGCCATGCGGCGGGCGAACCCGACGTTGCGGATCAGGTCGAAGACCCGCTGCTGACGGGAAAGGTAGAGGAGGCTGGTGCGCAGCATGGCGGCAATCTAGCGGGAGGGCGCGGCCAACCGGTACACGGGCGCCTCGCTCCCGGGGGCCAGCAGCGCGTCGAAGAGGTTCCAGGTGTGGACCCCGTCATCGGACTCGGGGTCCAGCAGGAGGGCGGCCAGCAGGTCGCGGGGGGTCCCGGCCGGCACGAGGGCGCTCCCCGCCGGCAGGGTGCGCACGGCGGGCTCCCAGCGCCCGCGCAGCGTCACCTCGCGGTGCCCCTGGAAGGGGCGTGCGGCGCGCTGCACCGCCTCCACCACGAACCGCTCCACCGCCACCGCGCGCGGGGCGGCGAGCACCGTCACTGGAACGCCGTGCGCCCGCAACAGCGCCACCGCGGCGCTCCCCTCCGCGGCCACGGCGTAGCCGTGGGGGGAGGCCGGACGCGCCAGCGCCGCCTCGAACCGGTCGATCACGGGCATCCGCTGCGGCGCGATGCGCCCCGTGCGCCGGAGCCCGCGCGGCACCCCGGGCTCGGTGCGCTGCGTGCTGTCGGCCACGCGCTCCAGCGCCTCCACCAGCACCGCCTGCGTGTCGGCGCGCGTCGCAAAGCGGCTGCGCAGCGCCACCGGCGGCGTGCGCCCGGGGCCGAAGGTGGCCGCCGCACTCCCGGCCGCCACCCGCGCCGCCACCTCGGCGCGCCGCTCGGCGAGGAGCGACAGCACCTCCTGCACGAAGGCGCGCGTGCTGGCCACGCGCCGGTCGAACGGGTCGTGCGAATACGCCTCGCTGAGGATGCTGATGCGCCCGCGCAGGCCGTAGTAGTTGGTGCCGAAGCGCGGCACGTGCTCGTAGGTGCGCCACCCCGCCTTCACCGCCGCCGTGGCGGTCTCCCGCCCCTCGGCGCTGGTGAAGTTGCCGTACGGAAAGGTCGCGAACCCGTGGCGCGCCTGCACGCGTCGCTGCACCTCGGGGAGGAGCGTGTCGGCGGTGTACGCCCCCAGCGGCGCGGCGGGGTGCAGCGACGGCGCATACGTGAGCGCGTAGCCGTGGTAGCTGCCGTTGGTGGTGTGCAGGTCCATGAAGGCGTCGGGGTCCCACGCGGCAAACGCCGCCAGCGCGCCCCGCGTCTCGGGGGCCTCGGCCTTGATGTAGTCGCGGTTGAGGTCCAGCCCCATGCCGTTGGGGCGCTCGCCGATGCGCTCGGGGCCGTTCTGCGCGCCGCGGTTGCGCTCCTGCGCCGCCAGCCGCTCGTTGCCGTCGGGGTTGTAGTTGGGGACCACCAGCAGCACCAGCGAGTCCAGCACCGTGGGGCCGGCGGCGGCGGACCAGTCGCGCAGCAGCGCCAGCACCGCCTCCTTCCCTTCCACCTCGCCGGCGTGGATGTTGGCCTGCACGTACACCACCGGGCGCCCCAGCGCACGCGCCTCGGCGGGGGTGCGCACCTGCGGGCGCGACGCCACCACCAGCGGCACCCGCCGCCCCTCGGTGGAGGTGGCCAGCGTGGTCACCGTGAGCGGCGCGCCACGCGCCACCAGCGTGTCCAGGAACGCCAGCACCTCGGCGTGCGGCGTGGTCTCGCGATAGGCGGTGCGCTCGGCGCGCGTGGCGGGGGAGCGCATGGCCGGTGCGGCCGCCGAGGCGGACGCGGGGGTGACCGCGCGTCCCCCGCCGCACGCCACGCCCCCGGCAGCCAGCAGCGCCAGCGCGCCCCGCGTCACCTGGCGACGCGCACCGCTCACGCCACCCCCCCGGCCAGCGCCCGCGCGATCCCGGCGATCTGCGCCTCGTGCCGCCGCTGGTGCAACGCCAGGAAGAGCCCCCACTGGTACCCGTTCAGCACCCCCAGCCGCGGGTGCGGATGCGAGACGCCGGAGAGCGCGCGGCCGGCGTTGGCGAGCAGGACACTCACCAGCCGCGCCCGCGCCTCGCGCAATCGCGCCAGGGCGTCGGCGGCCGAGAGCCCATCCTGCGGCTGCACCATCTCGGGGGCGGTCAGGGGGGTGGCCACCGTGTCGATGCGCAGCGCCGCCAGCGAGGGCATCAGCGGCGCCGTCTCCGATTCCACGGTCCCGGCCGCCGCCTCGCACAGCCGGCTCACCACCCGTCCGGAGCCATCCTCCACCCGCGCCAGGTGCTCAAGCACCTGGGCAATGGTCCATCCCGTGGCCACCGGCGCGTCGTGGTGCGCGACGGGGATGCCGTCGAGGAGCGCCTCGAGCTCGCGCTGCGCCTCGGTGAGCGCCGAGGTGACCTCGACGATGCGCGCGGGAAGGGGGGTAGCCGTCATGGGTGGAAGCGTCCTCCGCTGTCGGCGAGCGCGCGCAGGCGCGCCGCCGGGGTGAAACGCCCGGGGAAGCGGGCGTCGAGGGCCTCGAGGTCGCGCACCACGGCCGCAGCCCCCAGGGTGTCGAGATACCGGAACGGCCCGCCCCGGAAGGGGGGGAAGCCGATGCCGAAGATGGCGCCGATGTCGCCGTCGCGCGGCGACGCGATGATCCCCTCCTCCAGGCAGCGCACCGCCTCGTTCAGGAGCGGCAGGATGGTGCGCTGGCGGATCTCCTCGGCGGGCACCGGGCGGCGCGGCGCGCCGACGGCGGTGAGCGCGTACACCGACGGGTCGGGGCCCTGCCGCTTGCCGGCCGCGTCATAGCGGTAGAAGCCCCGCTGCGCCTTGCGCCCCAGCCGCCCGTCGGCCACCACGCGCGTGAGCGCCTCGGCCGGCGCCAGCCGAGGGCCGTACGCTGCCGCCATGATGGGTCCCGCCTTTCCGGCCACGTCCAGCCCCACCTCGTCCAGCAGCGTGAACGGGCCCACCGGGAAGCCGAACGCGGTGCAGGCGCGGTCCACCGCGTCCATCGCGGCGCCCTCGTCCAGGAGCCGCCCCGCCTCGGCGAGATACGGCGCCAGGATGCGGTTCACGTAGAATCCCGGGGCGTCGCGCACCACGATCACCGTCTTCCCCAGCTGGCGTCCGCATGCCACCGCCGTGGCCACCGTCTCCGGCGCCGTGGCCGGCGTGACGATCACCTCCAGCAGCGGCATCTTCGCCACCGGCGAGAAGAAGTGCATGCCGACGACCTTGCCCGGATCGGCGGCGCCCGCGGCGATGTCGGCGATGGGGATGGTGCTGGTGTTGGAGGCGAAGATGGCGCCCGGGGCCGCCGCCTCCACCTCGCGGCGCACCTGCTGCTTCAGCGCCAGCTCCTCGAACACCGCCTCGATCACCACCTCCGCCTTGGCGAAGCCCGTGCCGTCGGTGGCCACCGACAGCCGCGCCATGGTGGTGTCGTATTCCACCGGCGTGAGCCGGCGACGGCGGAGCCGCGCGCGCACGGCGTCGCGCACCGTGCGCCACCCGGCGGCGGCGCGCTCCACGCTGGCATCGGTGAGGCGCACCAGCAGCCCCCCCTGCACCGCCACGGTGGCAATGCCGGCCCCCATGAAGCCGGCGCCCACCACCCCCAGCGTGCGCACGGGGCGCGCCGACGCGGTCACCCCCTCGGGGAGCCCGGTGGCCTTCTTGTTGGCGTTGATGGCAAAGAACAGCGCCACCAGCTGCTTGCACACCGGGTCCACGGTGAGCGCGCCAAAGCGGCGCGCCTCCTCCCGCAGCCCCTCGGCCATGCCGCGTGCCACCCCGGTGCGCACCGCGGCCAGCGCCTCCAGCGGCGCGGGGTAGTGCCCGCCGGTCTTCTTCAGCACCGTGGCGCGCGCCTGCCGAAACACCAGCGCTCGCCCCAGCGGCGTGGCCTCCAGCCAGCGGGCCGCGCCACTCCGCGCACCGCCGCGCCAAGGATGCACCGTGCCGGCGGCCATCGCCCGCGCGCGCGCGATGGCCACGTCGCGCAGGATGGCCGGGTGCACCAGCTCGTCGGCCAGCCCCAGCTTCAGCGCCTCCTTCGCCCGCACCGTACGCCCGGTGAGGATCATCCCCAGCGCCGCCTGCAGGCCGATGAGCCGCGGCAGCCGCTGCGTGCCCCCCGCCCCCGGCAAGAGCCCCAGCTGCACCTCCGGGAGCGCGATGGTGGTCTTGGGGTGGTCGCTCAGCACGCGCGCGTGGCACGCCAGCGCCACCTCGCACCCCGCCCCCAGCGCCACGCCGTGGATGGCCGCCACCACCGGCTTGGCGAGGGCGGCCACCTGGTCCAGCAGCGCCTGCCCGCCGCGCGCCAGCGCCTCTCCCTGCTCGGCGGTGGCCACCCCCCCCAGCTCCTCGATGTCGGCGCCGGCGATCCAGCAATCGGGCTTGCCGCTGCACAGCACCATCGCGGTGATGGCGGGGTCGCTGGCCACGCGCGCCAGCAGCGCCTGCATGGGCGGCCCCACGCGGGAGTTCAGCGTGTTCACCGGCGCCCCCGGCTGGTCGTAGGTGACCACCGCCACGCCGTCTACCAGCGCCATCGACAGCCCCACGCGCTCCCAGTCGCGCGGCGCCCCGCTCATCCCGTCGCTCATGACGCGCGCTCCAGCACCATGGCATGCCCCAGCCCGCCCGCGGCGCACACGGTGAGCAGCCCCAGCGCCTTGTCGTGCCGACGCAGCGCCAGCGCCAGCGACGTGACCACCCGCGCGCCGGTGGCGCCAAACGGATGGCCGATGGCAATCGACCCCCCCGACAGGTTGAGCCGGTCGGGGTCCACCTCCCCCAGCGGCGCGGCCAGCCCCGCGCGCTCGGCCCACGCGCGCGAGGTGAAGCCGTGCAGGTTGCTCAGCACCTGCGCGGCGAACGCCTCGTGCATCTCCACCAGGTCGATGTCCGCCAGCGACACCCCGGCGCGCGCCAGCGCCAGCGGCGCCGCCAGCACGGGCGCCTGCAGCAGCTGGTCGGCGGGATCCACCGCCGCGTACGCATAGCTGCGGAGAAACGCCAGCGGACGGTACCCCAGCGCCTGCGCGCGCGCCTCCGACATGAGCAGCACCGCGGCTCCCCCGTCGGTCAGCGGCGACGCATTGCCCGCGGTCACCGTGCCGTAGCGCCGGTCGAACACCGGCGCCAGCTTCGCCAGCTGTGCGGCGGTGGTATCGGCCCGCACCCCGTTGTCGTGCGCCAGCGGCGCGTCGCCGTCGGCGGTGGCGGGGACCATCAGCAGCTCCTCGGCCATCCGCCCCTCGCGCTGCGCGGCGGCCGCGCGCAGGTGCGAACGCAACGCCAGCGCATCCTGCGCCTCGCGGGTGATGCCGTTGAGCTTGGCCATCCGCTCCGCCGACTGCCCCATCGTCTCCCCCGTGCTGGGCTCCGCAATGGCGGGGGTGATGGGAATGAGGTCGCGCGGGCGCAGCGTGGTCAACAGCGCCACCCGCTCCCCCACCGACTTGGCGCGGGAGAGCTTCACCAGCAGGTCGCTCATGCGGCGACTGTGCAGGATGGGCACCTGCGACAACGCTTCGGCACCCCCGGCGATGGCCACGTCGGCGTGCCCCAGGGCGATCTGGTCGGCGGCGTCGGTGATGGCCTGGTTGGCCGAGGCGCAGGCGCGCGAGACGGTGTAGGCCTGCAGCGTGCGCGGGAAGTGCGGCAGCAGCGCCACCTCGCGCGCGGGATTGGGGGCCAGCACCGAGGGGACCACCGTCCCGAAGGTGAGCAGGTCCACCGCGTCGCCGTCCAGCGCGGTGCGTTGCATCAGCTCGGCCACGGCGGCGCGCCCCAGGTCCACCACCGACAGGTGGCGCAGGGCGGTGCCCGCCTTGGCAAAGGGGGTGCGCACACCGGCCACCAGCGCCACGCGCCGGCCGGGGGGGCTGTTCCACGGGGTAGGCATGGGCGGGAAGCTAACGGCCGGGGCATATTGGGGCATGACCACCATGCCCGCTGGTGCCATTCCAGATTTTGCCCCGCACGCCTTTGCCGGGGCCGCCGTGTTCATCACCGGGGGGGCGTCGGGGATTGGCGCCGCCTGCGCCCGGGCCTTTGCCGCCGCGGGGGCGCGCGTGGCGGTGGGGGACCTGCAGCTGGAGGCCGCCGAGGCGGTGGCGGCTGAGGTGGGGGGGATGGCCGTGGCGTGCGACGTGCGCGACGACGATGCCGTGGCCGCGGCGGTGAGCGCGGTGGTGGCCCGCTTCGGGCGGCTCGATGTGGCGGTGAACGCCGCCGGCATTGGCGGGGTGGAGGAGAAGACGGCGGACTACCCGCCGGCCACCTGGGACGCCGTGCTGGACGTGAACCTCACCGGCGTCTACCGCGCCATGCGCCACGAGATTCCGGCGCTGCTGGCGTCGGGGGGCGGCGCCATCGTGAACGTGGCCTCGGTGGCCGGCGTGGGCGGGTTCCCCCGGCATGGCGCCTATGCGGCGGCCAAGCATGGCGTGGTGGGACTCACCCGCAGCGCGGCGCTGGAGTACGTGCGCCAGGGGATCCGCATCAACGCGCTGTGCCCGGGGTTCACCTGGACCCCCATGGTGGAGGGGATGGTGGCCAACGGCACCCCGCGCGAGGTGCTGGAGCGCGGCATCCCCGCGCGGCGGCTGGGGACGGTGGAGGAGATGGCGTCGGTCGTGCTGGCGCTGTGCGCCCCCTCCACGGCCTTCCTGGTGGGGCAGGCGATCGTGGTGGACGGCGGGATGACGGCGGGATAGCGGCGGGATGAGTCCCGCCGCGCCTCCGGGCGTTACGGGACCAGCAGCACCTTGCCGTGGCGCCCGCCCTGCGCGGCCGCCGCCACGGCCTCGGCCACCTGGGCCAGCGGGTAGGTGGCGTGCACCCGGGCCTGCAGCCGCCCCGCGGCGATCTCCTGCACCAGCGCGCCGTACAGCGCCTGCTGCTGCGCCGGGGTGGTGGTGCGGAACCACTGCGCCAGCCAGAACCCCTTGAGCTGCACGCCGCGGAAGATGAGCTGCCCCGGGGTGAGCGTGCAGGGCTCGCCCGACAGGGCGCCGTAGTTGACCACCGTGCCGCCGGGCGCCAGGCACTGGGCCACCCGATCGGTGGCCGCGCCGCCCACGGCGTCCAGCGCCAGCGCGATCTTGGCCTTGCCCGTGGCGGCCGCCACGCGCGCCGCCAGGTCGGGACCGTCTTCCAGCACCACGTCGCCCCCCAGGGCCGTGAGCGGCGCCACGGCGTCGGCGCGGCGCACCACGTTCACCGTGCGCACCCCGCGCGCGCTGGCGAGCTGGATGACGTACTCCCCCACGCCGCTGTTGGCGGCGTTCTGGATGACCCAGTCCCCCTCGCGCAGCATCACGAACTCCGAGAGCAGCAGCGAGGCCGTGGGCGGGTTGACCGCCAGCATGGCCAGCTGCAGCGGGTCGCCCATCGGCGGCAGCACAATGGCCGAGGCCGCGGGCACCAGGTGGTGCGACGCCCAGGTGCCGCACCCCACCGGGAGCAGCACGCGCGCCCCCACCGGCGGCGCGGTGACCCCGGGGCCCTGCGCCACCACGCGCCCCACCCCTTCGTTGCCCCCCACCGCCGGGAGCGGCGGCAGCAGGCCGTAGTGCCCCGTGAGGGTGAGCACGTCGGAGGGGTTGATGGCGGCCGCCTCCAGCGCCACCAGCAGCTGCCCCTCGCCAGGGGCCGTGAGGGGCACCGTCTCGCAGCGGATGACCTCCTGCGGCACGGGGCCGCGGCGGTCGTAGCTGGCGCGCTGCAGGGTGGCGGGGAGGGGCGTCATGGTCAGGCCAGCTCGTCGGCGGAGCGCTGGTGGATGGTGATCAGTTCGCTGACCACCAGCCGGCGCACCCGCGTGGGAAGCTTGAGGAGCGCCTGCTCCCCCACCGCCTTCCCCTGCAGCGCGCGCCCGATGGGGGAGCCCATGGTCACGTGGCCGTCCTGCAGCTCCCCCGCATCGCCGAACACCAGCTCGTAGGTCTCCACCGACGCGGTGACCTCGTCGGTGACCACCACCCGCGACCCCAGCCCCACGCGGTCGGCGGGGATCTGGTTCACGTCGATGTTGGCCAGCTTGGTCACGCGCTGCGTGAGCTGCCCCAGCCGCGCCTGCACGAACTGCTGCCGCTCCAGCGCGGCCTTGTACTCGCTGTTCTCCTTGAGGTCGCCCAGCTCCACGGCCTTGCGGATCTCGTTCGGGAGCACGACGTGCAGCTCGTGCGTGAGCTTCTCGACCTCGCGGGCCATCTGGGCAATGAGATCCTGGAACATGCGCCACACCCTCTCGGAACGGACGGCCGGGACAGGAAAGGCGAACGCCCGGCCGGGTGTGGCCGGGCGCCGCCGAGTTCATCCCCTGAAGTATAGGGCCCGCCGGGGGGGATTCAAGCGGGGCGGGGCACCCGCCACACGGCGCTACCCCTCGACCTGCGCCACCGCCCGCTGCGCCGCGTGCGCGTCGATCACCGCCTGCGCCGCCTCGGCGGGGTCGTCGGTGAGCAGCATGAGGTCCAGGTCGCCCGGGGAGATCTTCCCCTCCGCGGCCATGCGCGACGACAGCCACCGCACCAGCCCGGCCCAGTAGTGCCGCCCGAAGAGGATCACCGGGAACTGGTAGATCTTCCCCGTCTGGATCAGCGTGAGCGCCTCGAACAGCTCGTCCAGCGTGCCGAAGCCGCCGGGGAAGATGATGAACGCGTTGGAATACTTGATGAACATCGTCTTCCGCGCGAAGAAGTAGCGGAAGTGGACCAGCGTGTCGACGTACGGGTTGCTCCCCTGCTCGAAGGGGAGCTCGATGTTGCACCCCACCGAGTGGCCGCCGGCGTCGCGTGCGCCGCGGTTGGCGGCCTCCATGATCCCCGGCCCCGCGCCGGTGATGATGGAGAACCCCTGCGCGGCCAGCAGCCGGGCGGTCTCGCGCGCGGCCACGTACATGGGGTCGTCGGGGCCCGTGCGCGCCGAGCCGAACAGCGCCACCCCCTTGGTGATCCCGGCGAGCGCGTCGAACCCCTCCACGAACTCCGCCGTGATGCGCATCACGCGCCACGGATCGGAGCGGGTGAAGGCGCCCAGGTCACGCACCGGCCCCTGCAGCAGCTTCTCGTCCTCGGTGAGCATGGGGCGCGCCCGGAGGTCCTCGTCCACCAGCCGCGCCGCGCGGCGCACCTTGCGGGCGCCGCTGGACACCAGCGGTTCGTCGGTGCCGGGGGGGCGCCCCGCCGCCCGGTGCCCCTCCTCCGTCCGGCTCATGTATCCTTCCCGGGAGTCGTGCTCTGCCTGGTCCCGGGTGGAGGGGGAACCCGCCTTGCCGGTGGCGGTGCGGGGAGTGCGGGAACGCGGCTTCGCCATGGGACCCACGGGTGAAGGGGCGGAACAACCAACAGCCGGACCACGGTCGGAGGACCGCTCCATGATAGCAGCCCGCACCGCGGGGAGACCATGACGCCGCGCCACCTGCTGCTGGTGGTGGCCGACGGCATCCGCCCCGAGGTGCTGGCGGAGGAGATCGACGCGGGGCATGCGCCGGCGCTGGCCGCGCTGCGCGCCCGGGGCGGGTTGCACGCGGTGAGCACGGTGTTCCCCTCGGTCACGGGGCCGGCGTACGTGCCGTTCCTCATGGGGCGCCACCCGGCGCCGGTGGGGCTGCCGGGGCTCAGGTGGTACGACCGGGCCCGGTCGCTGCGCTGGTCCCCCGCGCAGGCGCGCAGCTACGCGGGGGTGGACATCTGGCACGTGGACCGCGACGTGCACGCCGAGCCCCCCACGCTGCTGGAGCTGGCGCAGCCGTCGCTGGCGGGGATGAGCATGCTGGCGCGCGGCGCCACGCACGG
>JBEIJM010000111.1:0-11553 GCA_040380205.1 Gemmatimonadaceae bacterium | reverse complement strand
TCTCCGACGAGGACGCGCTGGCCATCCTGCGCGCCTGGCTGGAGACCCCCTTCGAGGGAGGGCGCCATGAGCGCCGCGTGCACAAGATCGAGCGAGACGACGACCCCGCGACCGCCCCGGAGGGCACCTGAATGACCCCGCATGACGCCGCCGCCAGCCGCGACTGGGCCCGCTGGGATCGCCTGCCCCCAGGGCCCGCGCTCCAGGAGGCCGACCCCGAGATCGCCCGCCTGGTCACCGAGGAGGTGGAGCGCCAGCGCCACGGCCTCGAGCTGATCGCCAGCGAGAATTTCGTCTCCCCCGCGGTCCTCGAGGCCATGGGCTCCCCGCTCACCAACAAGTACGCCGAGGGGCTTCCGGGGAAGCGCTACTACGGCGGCTGCGAGGTGGTGGACCAGGTGGAGCAGCTGGCCATCGACCGCGTCAAGCAGCTGTTCGGCGCGGAGCACGCCAACGTCCAGCCGCACAGCGGCGCCTCGGCCAACGCCGCCGTGTTCCTCGCCTTCCTCAAGCCCGGGGACACGTTCCTGGGGATGGACCTGGCGCAGGGCGGGCACCTCACCCACGGCTCCCCGGTCAACTTCTCGGGGCTGCTGTACAAGGCGGTCTCGTACGGGCTCACCGATGACGGGCTCATCGACTACGACCGCATGCGCGCCCTGGCCCGCGAGCACCGGCCCAGGATGATCATCGCCGGCTACAGCGCGTACTCGCGCGTCATCGACTGGCAGGCGTTTGCCGACGTGGCGCGCGAGGTGGGGGCGGTGTTCCTGGTGGACATGGCGCACTTTGCCGGCCTGGCCGCCGCCGGCGTGTACCCGTCCCCGGTGCCGTACGCCGACGTGGTCACCAGCACCACGCACAAGACGCTGCGCGGTCCCCGCGGCGGGATCATCCTCTGCAAGGCCGAGCACGCGAAGGCCGTGGACAAGGCGATGTTCCCGGGGATGCAGGGGGGGCCGCTGGAGCACGTGATTGCCGCCAAGGCCGTGGCGTTCCGCGAGGCGCTGCAGCCGTCCTTTGCCACCTACTGCCGGCAGGTGGTCGAGAACGCCCGGGTGCTGGCCGCCGACCTCGCGGCCCGTGGGTACCACATCGTCTCCGGCGGGACCGACAACCACCTCATGCTGGTGGACCTGCGCGCCAAGGGGCTCACCGGCAAGGTGGCCGAACAGGTGCTGGACCGCGCGGGGATCACGGTCAACAAGAACACGGTGCCGCGGGAGACGCAGTCGCCCTTCGTCACCAGCGGCATCCGCATCGGCACCCCCGCCGTCACCACCCGGGGGATGGACCCGGCGGCCATGCACGAGGTGGCGGCGTGCATCGACCGGGTGCTCTCGGCGCCCGGGGACGATGCCGTGGTGGCGGCGGTCCGCGAGGACGTCCGGACGCTGGCGGGGCGCTTCCCGTTGTACTGACGGGCGGCGCCGGCGGGGGGGCGGCCCCCGGCGCGGCCCGGGGGCGGTTGTGGCACCATGCGCGCCCTGCCAGTATTGACCACATGGGGGGCGATCGGGTCGCCCTCCGCCGCACGGGGGGCGCGGCGCCGAGGCCGGCGCCCCCGGCAGCACCTCCAAGGAGCACCCTGTGGCCGAGTTGGCGTTCCGCGAAGGGATCATGGACCAGATCCGCCTGCGTGAGCAGCGGTTCGCGGAGCGTGGCTACCTGTTCGTGCTGGCCGCCCTGGAACACGTGCAGGCCCGGATGGTCGAGCGTCGGCACATCAGCGGGCAGGAGCTGGCGCAGGCCTGCCGCGACCTGGCGCTGCAGCGGTACGGCGTGATGGCGCGCCTCGTGCTGGACCACTGGGGGATCCGCTCCACCGCCGACATCGGGGACATCGTGTTCACCCTGGTCGACCTGGGGCTGTTGGTCAGCCAGCAGCAGGACTCCCGCCGCGACTTCATCGGGCTGTACGACTTCGAGGACGCGTTCGAGCGCGCCTACCCCTGGAGCGCCGCGCACGTCTGACCGCCGGGCGCGCCGTGCGTGCCCCGGTCCGCACTCCGCCCCGCCGTCCATGACCGGGTGTCAGGTCACCACCGCCGCGCAGGCCGTCGCGCGCGACCGCGCGGCCATCGCCGCGGGCATCCCCGCGCTGGCGCTCATGCAGCGGGCCGGCACCGCGGCCGCCCAGCTCCTGCTGCGCGACAGCCTCCAGCGCCTGCAGGGGGGCGTCACCTGCTGGGCCGGCCCCGGCAACAACGGCGGCGACGCCTATGTCGTGGCGACCGTGTTGGCGCGGCACGGCGTGCCAGTGCGGGTGCGGGCCGTCGCGCCGCCGCGCAGCGACGAGGCGCGGGCCGCGGCGCAGGCGTGGGCTGAGGCGGTCGGCTTCGGCCCCGAGGAGGAGGCCACGCCACCCTGTGGCTGGGGGAGCGTCGTGGTGGACGGCCTGGTGGGCACCGGGCACACGGGGGCGTTGCGCGGGCCCGTCGCAGCGGCCTGTCTGGCCATCGCCTCGGCGCGCGCCGACGGGGCCCACGTGGTGGCCCTGGACCTCCCCACCGGCGTCGACGCCACCTCCGGCGCACTGGCCCCGGGGCATGTGGTGGCCCACGACACCCTCAGCTTCGGGACCCTCAAGCGGGGGGCGCTGTTGGCCCGCGGCGCGGTGGGGCGCCTGCGCGTGCTGGACATCGGGCTGGGCGACCATGCCCGCCAGGACGACGGCGGGTGGGCGCTGGCCTCACTGGAGACGCTGGGGGGGCGGCTCGCGGATGTGCCCTGGAACGCCCACAAGGGAGATCGCGGGCGCGTGGTGGTGGTGGGCGGCGGCGCGGGGATGGCCGGCGCGGCGCTGTGGGCAGCTGAAGGGGCGCTGCGCGCCGGCGCCGGGGTGGTGACCGCCCTGGTGGCCGCCGCCAGTGTGTCGGCGGTGCAGGGGGCCCTGCCGCAGGCGCTGGCCGCCTCATGGCCGTCTCGGGCGGATGAGCTCATGGTCCCCGCGGCCCACGCGCTGGCCGTGGGCCCGGGGCTGGGGCGTGACCCCGACGCGGCAGCCCTGCTGGCTGCCCTGGAGGGCCTGGTACGGCGCACCGCGCCCACGGTCCCCGTGGTCCTGGATGCCGACGCGCTGTGGCACCTGGCTGCCGGCCCGCGCCCTGCCGCCCAGGCCGTGGCGGCGTGGACCGCGGGAGGGCGCCCCGTGGTGCTCACCCCGCATCCGGGGGAGGCGGCGCGGCTCGTGGGCGCGCCGCTGCCGGAGGACTGGGATCCGCGCGTGCAGGTCCTGCACCAGCTGGCACGGGAGAGCGGGGCGGTGGTGCTGTGCAAGGGGACCCCCACGCTGGTGGTGGCCCCCGATGGCGCCGTGTGGGCCATGCCGCGTGGCACCCCCGTGCTGGCCACCGGTGGCAGCGGCGACCTGCTGGCCGGGATGATCGCCACCCTGCTGGCGCAGCGGCACGACGCGCTGGAGGCCACGGTGCTGGCGGCGACGGCGCATGGGCTGGCCGCCGAGCACGTGCATCAACGGGCCGGGGGGGCTCGCGGCACCTTGCTGGCCGACGTGAGCGCCAGCCTCCCGCACGCCTGGCGGCTGCTCGAGCGGGGCGCGTCCCCTCCGGATGGCGTGCTGGTGGATCTCCCCGCCCTGGCATGACCCCACGCCCTCGCCTCCTGTGGCACCGCCGGCTCGCGTGCCTCGGCGTCGTGTGCGCCGGTCTGGTCGGGTGCCTTCCCCCCGCGCCTCCCGGCACGGGCGCGTCCAGTGCCACGCGGCCGCGTGGCAGCGCCGGCCTGCGTGAGGAGCGCGTGCTGGTGGGGAGCTATCCGGCCATCGAGGCGGTGGCGGTATCGCGCCGCTTCGTCTTTGCGGCCGCCACGGGGCTGGACGGCCGTGTGGCCGGCCCCGACGTCCCGGGTGGCATTCTGGTGTACGACCGGCTGCGCGGCGTGTGGCTCCCCCCGCTTGGCGTGGGAGATGGGGGGATGGACCTGGGCGTGCGGGTGATGGCCGCCGACCCGGTGGACGACGCCCTGTGGATCGGGACCCCCGGACAGCTGCGCATCTATCGCCCCCTCACGGACCAATGGGTGCAGGTCCCCATCACCGGCATCCCCGAGGTCATCGCCTTTGAGCGGCCGGGAGGCGCCCCCGCCATGGGCCCGCCAAGCGCGGGCTCCTTCGGATTGGGAGACGCCTGGGTGCGGGCCGGTGGCCGCTGGTTGCGCGTGTCGCGGGCGGGCATGGTGTTCACCGCGGACCGTCCCCCCACCCTCTCGTCGCTGCTGCTGCCCCCCACGGCGGCGGCCGTGGCCACGCAGTTCCCCGCGCTACGGATGCTGGGGGGCGGGATCCCGCTGGCCCGGAAGGGCGACCGTCCACTGCGCACGGCCCCGGTATCGGCGATCGCCATGGCCCCCGACCGCGCCGGTGAGGCCTGGGTGGGCTCCGGGGGGGGCGGCCTGTGGCAGGTGGATGCGTTCTCGGGGGCGTCCACCCCGCGGCCGTACGGACTGCTCGCGCCCGGAGCCGGAGCGCTGGCCCCGGCCTTGGGGGGGCTCTGGGTGGGAGGGGTCGGCTTCCCATCGGCGCGGGCCGGGCTCACCTATGCCAGCGACGACCTCCAGCAGTGGCGGTGGATCGACGGCACCATTGCCGTGCCGCTGGAGGGGGTGCGGGTGTTGGCGCTGGCCACACGCGGTCCCGTGGCCTGGATGGGCACCGATCGCGGGCTCGTACGCGCCGCGCTGGACGGGGACGAAGCCATGCGGCGGTGGACCGTGTTGGACGGGCTTCCCGACGAGCGCGTCGTCGCCGTGGCCCCGCGTCCCGAGGGCAGTTGGGCGGCCACGCTGCGCGGCCTCGTCTTTGTGCACGACTCGGCGGCCGTACCCGACCGCCGCACGCGAGGGATTGGGGCCCGGTGGCTCACCGGGCAGCCGGTGTGGGCGCTGCAGCCGGTGGGCGATACGCTGTGGATGGGCACCGAGGGCGGGCTGGTGGCGCTGGCGCCGTCGGCGCCCGGCGCCGAGGGGGCGGCACTCTCGCTGGTCCCCGGTATGCCGGGCGGGGTCGACCGGCGGCCCGTCCGCGCGCTGGCGGCCACCGACTCCATCCTGGTGGTCGCCACCGACGAGCAGGTGGTGTGGCGTCAGGCGCCGGCGCGGGCGTCCGGAGCCGCCTGGCAGCTCATCGCGATGGATCTGCGCTTCGTGGGCCGTGTCCAGCGGGTGGCGGCCGACGCGCACAGCGTGTTCGTGGCCGGGAGCGAGGGCGTGGTGCAGTGGCAGCGACGCACTGGGGCGGTGCGGCGCCTGTCCATCCCGGCCGACCTGCCCGCGCCGGCGTTGGACCTGCTCCCGGTGGACGGCTGGTTGTGGGTGGCCACCCCCGCCGGGCTGGTGCGGCTGCGGCGCGATGCCGACGGGGCGCTGTCTCCGTGAGCGATGCGGCGCTGCGCCCGCATCAGGCGCTGGGGGCCGGTCGGGAATTCGCACTGGTGCGCGCCATGGTGGAGCGGTGGGGCCCGGTGGCGGCCGACATCGGGGATGATGCGGCGGTGCTCCCGCCGCCCCCGCCCGGCATGGTGCGGGTCATTAGCACGGACAGCTGTGTGGACGGAGTGCACTTCCGCCCGGCGTGGCTGACGCCGGCCGAGGTGGGCGCGCGCGCCGCCGCCGCCGCGCTGAGCGACGTGGCGGCCATGGGCGCGCATCCGGAATTCGTGCTGCTGGCGCTCACGCTGCCCCACGCCTGGGATGACGCCGCGCTGGCGCTGGCCGACGGGGTGGGGCGCGTGGTGGCTGAGGTGGGTGCCCGGATCGTGGGGGGGAACATCACGCGGGGGGCCCAGCTGTCGCTGACCACCACCGTCGTGGGGGCCGCCTCGCGTCCGGTCCCACGCGGGGGCGCTCGCCCCGGCGATCTGGTGGTGGTGACGGGGGCCCTGGGGGGCCCGGGGGCCGCGCTGCGGGCGCTGCTGACCGGGGGAACACCCGATCCCTGGGCGCGGGAACGGTTCGCGCGTCCGCGCCCGCGGTGCCATGAGGGGGCACGTCTGGCCGCTGCCGGGGCCACGGCCATGATCGACCTGTCCGACGGGCTGGTCGCCGACGCGGGACATTTGGCGGCAGCCAGTGGGGTGGCCCTGCGGTTGGACCTGGCGCAGCTGCCGTGTGGTCCTGGCCTCACGCCGTCGGAGGCGCTGGACAGCGGGGAGGAGTACGAGCTGGTGGCCACCCTGCCGCCCAGTGCCCTCCCCGTGCTGCGCGCGTCCGCAGGTGCCGGCGATGCCCCGGTGACGGTGATCGGCACCGTGGTCCGCGGCTCCGGGGTGCTGCTGGAGGCCACCGGTGCGCCCCCGGGGGCGTCCAACGTGCCTCCGGGCGGGTTTGACCATCTGCGGTGACGGGCGCCGGTCGGGGCGGGCTCGGGTGCGTTGAATTGGCGGCCCAATTCCGCGAGCTTTGGCTGGATGCGGACGCTTCTCGCCCACCTGGCCCTCCTGTCCGGCACTGCCGTGCTGGGGAGTGCCGTGCTGCTGGCCGAGCTGCTGGGCGTGAAGCCGGGCCCCGGAACCATTTACGAGCAGGCGCCACGGTGGTGGGCCTGGTGGTTGCTCAAGGCGGCCGGGGTGAAGGTGGTCCGGCATGGGGGCGATGAGTTGGTGGCCGGGGCGCCCCGCGTGTTCATCGCCAACCACGTCAGCTGGTTTGACATCCCGGCCATGATCGCCGTGCTGCCGCACTACGGGTTCGTGGCCAAGCGCGAGCTGGAGCGCGTGCCGCTCTTCGGCCCGGCGGCGCGCGCGGTGGGGGTGATCTACATCGACCGCGACAACCGGAAGGCCGCCTTCGGCGCCTACGAGGATGCGGCGGCCAAGATCCGCGACGGCCACCCGGTGCTCGTGTACCCCGAGGGGACCCGCGGCGCGTCCTATGCGTTGCGCCCCTTCAAGAAGGGCCCCTTCGTGCTGGCCATCGGCGCGCAGGCGCCCGTGGTGCCCGTGGTCATCCATGGCACCATCGAGGTGAATCCGCGCGGCTCGCTCACCGCCCACGCGGGCACCGTGCATGTGCATCTGCTGCCCCCGGTGCCCACCGTCGGGCTTTCGTATGACGACCGCGACCAGCTGGCCGACACGGTGCGCGGGCGCATGGCCGAGTGCTTGCGGGATCACTACGGCATTTCCTCCTGACCTTCCTCACGTCCAGACTCCCATGGCTTCCATCATTTCCGTCAGTGCCCGCGAGATCCTCGACAGCCGCGGCAATCCCACCGTCGAGGTGGACGTCGTCCTGGAGACGGGCGCCACGGGGCGCGCCGCCGTGCCCAGCGGCGCCAGCACCGGCGAGCGCGAGGCCGTGGAGCTGCGCGACGGCGACCCGGCCCGCTACGGCGGCAAGGGCGTGCTGCAGGCGGTGGAGCACGTGAACACCGAGATCGCCGAGGCGCTGGAGGAGATGGACGCCACCGACCAGATCGGGGTGGATCGCGCGCTGCTGGACCTGGATGGCACCGAGAACAAGGGGCGCCTGGGGGCCAACGCCATCCTCGGGGTGTCCATGGCGGTGGCGCGCGCCGCGGCGATGGAGGTGGGGCTGCCGTTGTATCGCTATCTGGGCGGGCCGATGGCGCGCACGCTGCCGGTGCCCATGATGAACATCCTCAACGGCGGGGCGCACGCCACCAACACGGTGGACATCCAGGAGTTCATGGTGATCCCCGTGGGCGCCGAGAGCTTTGCCGATGGCCTCATGATGGGGACGGCGGTGTTCCACAGCCTCAAGAAGGTGCTGGTGAAGCGCAAGCTGGCCACCGGCGTGGGGGACGAAGGGGGCTTCGCGCCCAACCTGGCCAGCGACGAGGAGGCGCTGCAGGTGATCCTCGAGGCGATCGAGGGGGCGGGGCTGCGCCCGGGGCAGGACGTGTGCCTGGCGCTCGACGTGGCCGCCAGCGAGCTGTACCGCGAGGGGGAGTACCGTTTCGTGAAGAGCGGCGCCAAGGCGCGCTCGTCCAAGGCCATGGCCGAGCTGTACGCGGGGTGGCTGGAGCAGTATCCGATCGTGTCGATTGAGGACGGCATGGCCGAGAACGACTGGGACGGGTGGGCGCACCTCACGCAGCTCATCGGCGACCGCTGCCAGCTGGTGGGGGACGACCTGTTCTGCACCAACAGCGAGATCCTGGCCAAGGGGATTGAGGCGCAGGTGGCCAACGCCATCCTGGTGAAGGTCAACCAGATCGGGACGCTCACCGAGACGCTGGAGGCGATCGAGCTGGCGCGTGCAGCGGGGTACAACGCGGTCATCTCGCACCGCTCCGGGGAAACGGAGGACACCTTCATCGCGGACTTGGCGGTGGCCACGCAGGCGGGGCAGATCAAGACGGGGGCCCCGTCGCGGAGCGACCGGGTGGCGAAGTACAACCAGCTGCTGCGGATCGAGGAGCAGTTGGAGGGGTACGCCGAGTACCCGGGCGGCGCGCTCTTCGGGCTCTAGGCGGGCGACGGTCATGGCGCGCGCCCGATCGGGATCGCTGGGGGGCCGACTGAAGTCGTGGGCCGGGGCGTGGACCGGGCGCGTGCTGTGGGTGGCGGTGGCGGCCGGGTTGTTCTGGTTGGCCGTGGCGGGGAGCGAGTACAACACGTTGGCGCTGCTGGAGCAGTCGGCCACGCGCGATTCGCTGGCCGCCGCGGTGGCGGAGCTGGAGGTGGAACGGGACTCGCTCCGGCGGGCGTTGGCGGCGGTGCGCACCGATCCGTGGCGGCTGGAGCAGCTGGCCCGGGAGGAGCATGGGATGGTGCGGGGGACCAAGGAGCTGCTGTACCGCCTGTCCCGCTCGCCGTCGTCGGTGTCGGCCGCCCCCCAGGCGGACTCGTCGTCGCCGTGATCGGATTGTGCACGGCGCGGGTTGACACGGTGCGTGCGGGGGCTATGTTAGATGAACTGACGCGGGGTGGAGCAGCCTGGTAGCTCGTCGGGCTCATAACCCGAAGGTCGCGGGTTCAAATCCCGCCCCCGCCATCAGCAGCAGCCGGTCCGCGAGGGCCGGCTGTTTGCTTCCCGGAAGTGCCGCGGGCGTCACGGCGCCCGCGGTTGGGGCAGGGTAGCTCAGCTGGTAAGAGCGCACGACTCATAATCGTGAGGTCGAGGGTTCGAGCCCCTCCCCTGCTACTGCGTGGTGTCCACTTGGTGCAGAAACGACGGGCCCGCTTCCCACCAGGGAAACGGGCCCGTCGTGCGTGTGAGGCAGGCGAGACGAGGACGCGCCTCGCCGTTGGGCCTCACCCCTCCGCGGCCGGCGCTTCCACCGGCGTCGCCACCTTCCGCGGACGCCCGCGCTTCTTGCCGCCCGCCGCCGGGGCCTTCGCCGTCTTGGCCGCCTTGGCCGGACGCCCGCGCTTGGTCGCCGCCGGCGCCGGGGCGCTCCCCCCTTCGGCCGAGCGGATGGCATCGCGCGTGGCCTTGAGCTGGGCAACCAGCGCCTCGTACTTCTCGATTTCCTTCGTCAGCAGGTCGATGATGGCGGGCATGGAAATAAATGGCGAAAAAATGAATTGAAAAATGCGCCGCGGAAAATGCGGGTGAAAAAAGAAAATCAGGAAATTCCCCGTGCGGCAAGGGCGCCACGGGAATATTCCGGGACGATTGCCCGCGGCTCGCCGTCCCCGGGTCGCCCTCCGCGGAGTCCCGCGCTACCTTCTGGCGTCCTTGCCCCCCCTCCCGGAGCGCCGATGACCGACCCGCTGGAATTCCTCGCGCAGGCCGAGGCCGACCTGGCCCACGTGGACCACGATCCCGCCCACGCGGGCGTGGACCGCCGGCAATTCCTGTTCTATTCCCTGGTCACCGCGGCCGCGACGCAATTCGGCGCCGCCGCCGCCGGGGCGCAGCCGCCGGCCGGGCGCGCGGGCGGCGGCCTGCAACCTCCGGCCCAGCCCCCGGTGCCGCTGGGGAACGGGGAGGCCCCCGCGCTGCAGTTCATGCCCTACCCCGGCGGGACCGGCGCCCTCATGGAGCAGCTGGTGCGCGAGCGTGGTGCCGCCGCCTTTGCGCGCACGCCGTTCACCGTCACCCCGTGGACCGGTGCCGTCCCCACCGACGACGAGTCGCTCGCCTACCTCCCGGCGCATCGCATCAGCGCCCTCATCAAGGCGCGCAAGCTCACCTCGCGTCGCATCACCGACATCTACCTGGCGCGCCTCGAGCGGCTCAACCCCACGCTCAACTGCGTGGTGACGCTCATGAAGGACTCCGCGCGCGCCGAGGCGGACCGCTGTGACGCCGAGCTCAAGGCGGGGAAGGACCGCGGTCCGCTGCACGGCGTGCCGTACGGCCTCAAGGACCTCTTCGCCACCAAGGGCGTCCCCACCACCTGGGGGTCGCCGGATTTCAAGGATCAGGTCTTCGATTACGACGCGGACATCGTGGTGCGGCTGCGCGAGGCCGGCGCCGTGCTGCTGGCCAAGCTCTCCACCGGGCTGTACGCGCAGAACGACTGGTGGTACGGCGGGCGCACCAACAATCCGTGGAATCTCTCGCAGGGCTCCAGCGGCTCGTCGGCGGGTCCCGGTTCGGCCGCGGCCGCCGGGTGCGTGGCCTTTGCCATCGGCACCGAGACCCAGGGGTCCATCGTGTCGCCCGCCATCCGCTGCGGCCTCAGCGCCCTGCGCCCCACCTACGGGCGCGTGAGCCGGCACGGCGGCATGGTGCTCAGCTGGAGCCAGGATCGCGTGGGGCCCATGTGTCGCACCGTCGAGGACTGCGCGCTGGTGTTCAGCGTGCTGCACGGTGCCGACCCCAAGGACGCCAGCACCCTCACCATGCCGTTCCGTTTCGACCGGAAGCTGGCGCTGGGATCGCTGCGCGTAGGGGTGGACCCCGCCGCCCCCAAGCCGTTCGTGGAAAAGCTGCAGGCGCTGGGGATGCGCCCCACCCCCATTGGCCCGCGTCCCACGGTGCCGGGGATGCAGGGGGGCGGCCTCAATGTCGAGTATGCCGCCGCGTTCGATTTCTTCGTGCAGCGCAAGGCCAGGGAGATCGGCCTCGACCTCAACGCCCTCCCCGAGCGCACCGGGAACGGCGCGTATGGCACCTCGCGTCCCGCCGTGCCCGCGGGGATCGCCGAGGGGCAGCCCAACCCCATGGCCCCCGCCGATTGGAACCCCCGGTTCGTGGGCGGGCGCACCACGCGCGCGTGGGAATTCGTCAACAACCAGCGCCGGCGCATGCTGCTGGTGGGGCAGTGGGGCACGTTCATGAAGGAGCTGGACCTGTTCATCGCCGCCCCCAGCGCCGATGTGGCGGCCAACGCCCAGACGGGGCACCCGTGCGCGGTGGTCCCCTATGCCTTTGATGTCCCGGCGTCGGGAGGTCCTGGGGGCGGGGGCGGGGGGGCCACGCCGCAGCCCCCGCTCAACAAGCAGCCGCTCTGCGCCACCCTCATCGGCAACCTGTACCGCGACGACACGATCCTGTCGGTGGCGCACCAGTTCCAGCAGGCCACGGACTTCCACACCAGGCGTCCCACGCTGGGATGAACCCGTGGCGGGCCCGCGGGCCGGGTGGCCGGCCGGGGCGCCCCCGGGGGCGGGGGGGGGG
>JBEIJM010000110.1:0-11773 GCA_040380205.1 Gemmatimonadaceae bacterium | reverse complement strand
TCTCCACCCGGAGCGCCGTGTGCGCCTCGTCTGGCGTGAGGGTCCCGGCGTCCAGCGTGGCACGCGTCACCCGCTCCACGAACGGCAGCCCCGGGTGCGGCAGGGCGTAGGCCGTGGCTCCGTCCAGCAACGTCGTCACCTCGTCCAGCGACAGCGTGCCGCCGGCGCCTTCGCACGGCAGGGCGACATTGGTTCCCGCGCCGTCCACCAGCCGGTACCGATAGGGACGTCCCGCGCGCGTGCGCCGCGCCCGCAGGCTGAACACGTCGGGGACCATGGCGTCCACCACCACGCGCGCGATTTCCACTTCCCCGGCGAGGAACTCGGGGAGCGCCACCTCCCCGTGGGCGGGGGCCAGCACGGGCGGCATCCACTGCGGCGCCCAGTACGAACGGGGGCGCGGCGGGGCGGCCACGGGGGGCACGGCGGCAAGCGGGGACATCGAGATCCTCCCGGTGCGCCGACGCACGAACGCCGGCGACGTGGAGTCGCCGGCGGGCCCAGCGACTTAGACGGTCACGCCGGACGCGGAGTCCGGTGGTGCGGCCCGCCAAGTCGGGAAAACGCCGCACCCCTGCATCATCGGCAGGCCGGGACGGGAAATCAAGCGCGGCGGCGCGGGTCCCCCCCGAGGCGCCGCGAGGGGACCCGCCCCGCCTACTTCTCGTCCGCGCTCGGCCCGTACATCCCCGGCATCGGCACGTCCAGCAGCCGGTAGTACATCGACAGCTGCGCGCGGTGGTGGATCATGTGGTTCACGACAAACCCGCGCAGCATCGCCAGCCGCGGCATCGCCATCACCACGTGGCGCCCCATCGTCGCCGTCCAGGTCTCCCCCAGCTGCGGCTCGGTGGCGGCGGCCAGCGCCTGCTCAAAGGCGGCCACCCGCGCGTCCCACTGCGCCAGGAAGCCGTCGCGCGCGGCCGGGTGCGCCGCGCGGGGCGGCAGGGACGCGAAGTCCAGCGTGGCGGAGGTCAGCGTGGTGGTGCCGTAGAACGGCGTGTCGGTGAGGTGGTCGGCCAGCTGTCCCAGCGTGAACGACTTGGCGTGCGGACGCCAGTCGAGACGGTCGTCGGGGAGCCGCTCCAGCATGCGGCGCGTGCTGGCCAGTTCATGCGCCAGGTCGCCCAGCGCCAGCTGCAACATCGGGATCATGGGATGCTCCGGAGGTGAGGTGGGGTGGGGCGCCCATGCGGCGCTCCCCCCCCCCGCAGTATCCCACCGCCGGCCCGCGCCGGACACCCCCCCGCGAGACCGCGACCCGGGGCATCACCCCGGTGGCGGCGGCGCCGCGCCGCGCCCGGCCCGCCACGCCCGCACCGCCTCAGGGGTGTCCAGATCGTGGTCCCCTTCGTGCAGCGGCACCACCACCACCTCCGCGCCCCGGAGCAGCGCCCGCCCGCCCCCCTCGCCGGCGAGCGCCTGCAGCCCGGGCCAGTCCGCGCGCGGGAAGACCGCGGGGATGCCCCGCGCGCCGTCCGCATAGCCGGACGCCACCCGCCACAGCCCCGCGCCGCTGGCCTCCACCAGCCACGCCAGGTGGGCGGCCGTGGCGCCGGGCATGTCGCAGGGGGCCACCAGCAGGGCGCCGGCGTGCGCCCCCTCCGCGTGGGCGTCCAGCGCTGCCACCCCGGCCGCTATGGAGCTGCCCATCCCCGCCGCCCACCCGGGGTGCGGCACCACCGTGACGGCCTCGCCCACCAGCGCCGCCTCCACCACGGCCCGATGCGCCCCCACCACCACCAGCACCGGCGCGCACCCGGCCGCTGCCAGGTCGCGGGCCACGCGCACCACCCGCGGCACCCCGTCGGCCTCCGCCAGCAGCGCCTTGGGCTCCCCCAGCCGCGTGGACCCTCCGGCGGCCAGCAGCACCGCCGCCACCCGCCGGTCGCTCATGGCCGCTCCCGCCGGTGGCTCATGGGCCCGGCTGGTGGATGGCGGCGACCCGGTCGCGCAGGAAGGCCCCTGGGCGCCCGTGCATGACCGCCTCGATCTCCGCCACCGCCGCCAGCGCGATGGAGGCGGGGGCCTCTCCCCCCAAATCCAGCCCGATGGGGGCAAAGCAGCGCGCCCGCATGGCATCGGTCACCGCCACGCCGCGCGCGGCCAGCCCTTCGGTGACCGCCTCCAGCAGCTGCGCCGCCCGCCGGCGCGACCCCAGCACCCCCACATACCCCACCCCGGTGGGGAGCACCGCCTCCAGCCACGCGCGGTCCATGGCAAACTGGTGGGTGAGCAGGGCCACGGCCGTGCGCCCATCCTGCGGCAGCGCCGCCAGTGCCGCCGGCACGCCTTCCGCTCCGTCTGCGTCGGGGTGCACCACGCGCGTGGCCACGGCTTCCGGCAGCGCCAGTGCGGCCAGCAGCGCCGGGCGATGGTCGGCCACGGTCACCGCCCACCCCAGCGTGTCCGCGATGCGCGCCAGCGCCTCGGCGCCCCGCCCGGCCCCCACCAGCCACAGGGCGATGGGCGGGACGAGGGTGTCCACGAACAGCGCCGGCGCGCCGTGGCCGGCGGGGAGCATGCGGGTGCCGCCATGCGGCGGGAGCGCGGCGCGCGCGGCCGCCACCTGGTCCCGCAGCGCGGGCGCGGGGGGGGCGTCCTCGCCCGTCAGCGGCCGCCATGTGGCGGTCCCGTCGCGTTCGGCCACCAGCCACGCCGTGTGTCCGGCGTGTTCGGTCAACGCGACTACCAGTGCTCCGCCGCGACGGTTAAGCGCCATTGCTGCGGCATCATCAAGCCAAGATGGCTCCGGAAGTGGCTCCAGCAGCAGCTCGGCCACCCCGTCGCACGCGCTCCCAAATCCCCAGATCACGTCCAGGTCGGCGCGCAGGTCGTATGTGAGCCGCACGCCGGTGCCGCTGGCGCACACGTCGCCCGCCCGCGCCGCCACGTCTCCCTCCAGGCACCCGCCGGAGATGGCCCCGGCCAGCACGCGCCCCTCGGCGTCCACCAGCAGACGGGCCCCCGGCTGCCGGTACGACGACCCCTCCACCGCCACCAGCGTGGCCAGCGCCAGCGGCACGGCCGGGCGGGCCCGCCGGGCGTCGTGCGCCGCCCGGGCGAGGGCGGCCATTCCGGTCATCGGGACGTGGACAGCGCCGCGGCGGCCCGGTGGACCGCCTGCCGCAGCCGCGGATAGCTCCCGCAGCGGCAGATATTGGTGAGGGCGGCGTCCAGCTGGGCGTCGGTGGGCGCGGGGGTGGTGCGCAGCAGCGCGGCGGCTGCCATCACCATCCCCGGCTGGCAGTACCCGCACTGCGCCACATCCTCGGCCACCCACGCGTCGGCGCAGGCACGGGCCACCCGGTCGCCCCCCTCCGCCGCCGTGGCGCCCTCGATGGTGGTGACCCCTCGGCCGGCCGCCGCGGCCACCGTCACCGCGCAGCTGCGCACCGCCTGGCCGTCCAGCAGGACCGTGCAGGCGCCGCACTGCGCCACGCCGCACCCGAACTTTGTGCCGGTGAGCCCCAGGGCGTCGCGCAGCGCCCAGAGCAGCGGGGTGTCGGGGGCCACCGCCAGCGTGTGGGGGCGGCCATTTACGGTCAGGGAGGTCGGCGCCATGTCCGGGAAGATACCGCCGCGCGCCGTTCCCGCGGAGTCGGTCGAAATGACCGCTAGGCCCCGTGTCACGAATGCGGTTCGAACCGTCATGTAAGCAAGTGCCCACTTGCGCAAGCAACCACTTGCTTGTTCCCTTCACTGATGACCGAGTCGCTCCACGACCGCATCCTCCGCGCCTGCGCCACCGTCTACGCCCAGTGCGGCTGGCGCGGGGCGACCACCAAGCGCATCGCGGACGAGGCCGGCGTCAACGAGGTCACCCTCTTCCGCCACTTCGGCTCCAAGGACGCCCTCCTCCAGCAGGTCCTCCAGGAGCGGCAGCGCGAAGGCGCCGCCATCGCCCTCCCCGCCCCGCCGCAGGACCCCGAGCAGGAGCTCGCCGACTGGCTCGCGCGCCATCACGCCCGCACCACCGAGCACCGCGACTTCGTGCGGCAGGTGGTCAGCGACGCGCACGAGCGCCCCGATGTGGCCTGCCGCGCCGCCCAGGGCCCCTCGGCCGCCTCCGCCCAGCTGCGCGACTACGTCATCCAGCTCAACCGCCACGGCTGGCTGGCCCACCCCGACGCCATCACCCCCGCGGAGCTCACCGCCGCCTCCACCATGCTCATTGGCGCCATGTTCGCCGACGCCATGAACCGGGACCTCATGCCCGCCCTCTTCCCCCAACCCGTCGACGTGAGCCTCCGCGCCTACGTCCGGATCTTCCTGCGCGCCCTTGGCGTTCGCCCGGCAGCGGCCGCCGGTGCGTCGCCCTCTCCCGCTTCCCACGCATGACACCCCTGTCCCGTCTCCGCGTCCCCCGCCGTGGCGCCGCCCTTCTGGCGCTGGCGGTCCCCGCGGCGTTGCATGCCCAGCCGGTGCGCACCGGCACCGCGCGTCCCCTCCCCCTCTCCCTCAGCGAGGCGCTCGCGCTGGGCGCCGGCGGCAGCGAGGCCGTGGCGCTCGCCCGCGCCGGCGTGGAGCGCGCCGAGGGGCAGCAGCGCCAGGCCCGCTCGGCGCAGCTGCCCCAGCTCTCCTCGTCGCTGGCCTGGCAGAAGCAGCTGCAGAACCAGTTTGCCGAAGTGGCCCGTCGCGCCGCGCGCAACGGCGGCGGTGCGCCCGCCACTGGCGGTGCCGACAGCAGCGGCGGCGGGGACGCCAACTCGGCGTTCACGCGCATCTTCGCCTCCGAGTACAACCTCAACGCCGGGCTGGTGGCGTCGCAGCCGCTGTTCACCGGGGGGCGCGGGCGCGCCGGGGTGGCGGCGGCGCGCGCCGGACGCCAGGCGGCCGAGGTGGGGGTGACCGCCGCCCAGGCGCAGGCGCAGCTGGATGTCACGGCGGCGTACTACGACGCGCTGCTGGCCGACCGGCTGGTCACCATCGCCGAGTCCACGCTGGTGCAGGCCGAGCGCACGCTGCGGCAGGTGCAGCTCACGCGGTCGGTGGGGTCGGCGTCGGAGTTCGAGCTGCTGCGGGCGCGGGTCACGCGCGACAACCAGCGCCCCGGATGGCTGCAGGCGCGCACCGCGCGCGAGCTGGCGTACGTGCGGCTGCGGCAGCTGCTCAACCTCCCGTCCGCGCAGGCGGTGCAGCTCACCGACAGCATTGTGGAGGTGCCTGCGGGGGACGCGGCGCCGGCGCCGGCCGCGCTCCCCACGACGGTGGCGGTGGCCCCCGCCGAGGTGCTGGCGCTGGACCCGCGGGTGACGCAGGCGGTGGCGGCGCGGCTGGGCACCGCCGACACGGTGCTGGCGCGCCGCGCCCCGGTGCAGCAGGCACGGTTGGGGGTGGAGGTGGCGCAGCAGCAGCTCCGCGCGGTGCGCGGGCAGCGCTATCCGCAGTTGGCGGCCACCAGCACCTATCAGCGCTTCGCCTATCCCACGCAGATCCTGCCGCGCAGCCTGGGGGACTTCTTCCCCAACTGGACGGTGGGGGTGGGCGTGTCGTGGCCGCTGTTCAGCGGCGGGCGGCTGCGCGGCGAGATCCAGGCCGCCGAGGCCGGCGTGGTCGAGGCGCGGCAGCGGCTGCGCCAGGCGGAGGAGGGCGCCGACCTGGACACGCGGCAGGCGGTGCTGCAGCTGGCCGAGGCGGAGGCCGCGTGGCTGGCCTCGGTGGGGACCGCCGAGCAGGCGCAGCGCGCCTATGAAATCGCCGATGTTCGCTTTGCCGAGGGGATCTCCACGCAGCTGGAGCTCTCGGAGAGTCGCGTGCAGTGGCAGCAGGCGCTGGCCAATCGCGCCCGCGCCGCGCGCGACCTGCAGGTGGCGCGCACGCGCCTGGCCCTTCTCCCCGCGCTTCCGTTGGGCGCGGGGTCCACCCTGACTTCTGGTTCCCCCCGATGATTTCGATGCCGCGGCGCGTGGTGTCCCGCGCCTTCCTGGCCCTTCCCGTGTTCCTGGCTGCCTGCGGATCGCGCGGCGAGGCCCCGGTCACCGCCGCCTCGGGCGTGCAGGCGATCGGTCCCGACAACATCGCGGTGGTGCGCGCCGATTCGCTGCGCGCGGGGCCGGCCATCTCCGGCACGCTGGTGGCCGACCGGGAGGCGCGGGTGCGCGCCGAGGTGGCGGGCGCGGTGCTGGACACGTACGCGGAGCCCGGCGAGCGGGTGGCTGCCGGCGCGCTGCTGGTGCGGCTGGACGACGCCGCGGTGAAGGACGCCGCGCTGTCGGCGCGCTCGGCGGTGACGCAGGCGCGGCTGGCGGCCGGGCAGGCGGCGCGCGAGCTGCAGCGGGCCAAGACGCTGGCCGCGGCGGGCGCCATTGCCGAGCGTGACGTGGAGACGGCCGAGCGCGCGGCGCTGGGGGCGCAGGCCGCGTTGGCCGACGCCGAGGCGCGGGTGGCGAGCGCGGAGAAGGCGCTGCGCGCCACCATGGTGCGCGCCCCCTTTGCCGGCGTGGTGGCCGAGCGGGCCGTGAGCCCGGGGGACATCGTGGCGCCGGGGGCGGCGCTGGTCACGATCATCGACCCGCGCAGCCTGCGACTGGAGGCGTCGGTGCCGTCCATGGCGCTGGGGGAGGTGCGCGTGGGCGCGCCGGTGCAGTTCCGCGTGAATGGCAGCGACCGCACGCTCACCGGGCGCGTGGCGCAGGTGGTGCCGATGGTGGACCCGCAGACGCGGCAGGTGCGGTTGCGCGTCGCCCTGCCGGACGCCGGGGGGGCGCTGGTGGCCGGGCTGTTCGTGGAGGGGCGGGTGGTGGCCGCGGTGCGCACCGGGCTGGTGGTCCCCGAGCAGGCGGTGTACCAGACCGGGATGGTGGCGCTGGTGATGCGGCTCAAGGGGGGGAAGGTGGAGCGGGTCGAGGTGGCGGTGGGCGCGCGCGACGAGCGCGGGGAGCGCGTGGAGGTGACGCGCGGGCTGGCCGAGGGGGACACCGTGCTGCTGGGGGCCGCGCGCGGCATCTCGGTGGGCACCCAGGTGACCGTCTCGGCGCCGGGCGACGTGCGCGCGCCGGACGCGGCGCCGGCGTCCGCGCCCGCGCCGGGCGCCACGGCACCCGGGCGGGGGGTCCTGATCCCATGGTGATCTCCGATTTCGCCATCAAGCGGCCGCTGCTGACGGTGGTGGCCATGCTGGCGCTGGTGGGGTTCGGCGCCGTGGCGCTGCTGCAGCTGCAGACCGACGAGTTCCCCGAGGTACAGCCGCCGGTGGTGCTCACCACCGTGGTGTATCCGGGCGCCTCCCCCGAGCAGGTGGAGCGCGAGGTGCTGGAACCGATCGAGGAGGCGATCCAGTCGATCTCGGGGGTGGAGGCGATCAACGGCGAGGCGCGCGACGGCTACGCGCAGGTCATCACGCAGTTCGCCTTCAGCAAGGACCTGCAGGAGGCCTCGCAGGACATCCGCGACGCGATCGCCACCAAGCGGCAGGACCTGCCGCAGGAGATCGAGGAGCCGATCCTGCGGAAGTTCAACCCGCTGGACGCGCCCATCGTGACGCTGGCGCTCTGGTCCACCACGTTGTCGCCGGCGCAGCTCACGCAGCTGGCCGACCCCGGGATCACGCGGGAGCTGCGCGCGATCCCCGGGGTGGCCGACGTGTCGGTGACGGGGGCGGTGAAGCGCGAGCTGTCGGTGGCGCTGGACCCGGTGCGGCTGCAGGCGGCGGGGGTGTCGGTGCCGCAGGTGGTGGCGGCGCTGCAGGCGGGGAACCTGGCGGTGCCCGTGAGGCGGCTGGCGGGGGCGCTGGACGAGCGCACCATCCGGCTGCGCGGCCGGTTGGACGGCCCGGCGGACTTCATGGCGCTGGTGGTGGCCGAGAAGGGCGGGCGGCTGGTGCGGCTGGGCGACGTGGCCACCGCCACCGACGGCGTGGAGGAGCAGCGCACGCTGGCGCTGTACAACGGGCGCGACGCCGTGGGGCTGGAGATCAAGAAGACCAAGGGGTACAGCACCACCGCCGTCTCGGCCGCCATCCTGGAGAAGGTGGAGCAGCTGCGCCCCACGCTCCCCGCCGGGGCCACGCTGGAGCTGGTGAAGAACAAGGGGCGCCGGGTGGAGAACTCGGTGGCCAACGTGCAGAGCGCGCTCATCGAGGGCGCGGTGCTCACGGTGCTGGTGGTGTTCGTGTTCCTCAACTCGTGGCGCTCCACGGTGATCACCGGGCTGGCGCTGCCGGTGTCGGTGCTGGCCAGCTTCGTGGCGGTGTGGGCCTTCGGCTTCACGCTCAACACCATGTCGCTGCTGGGGCTGTCGCTGGCCATCGGCATCCTGATTGACGACGCCATCGTGGTGCGCGAGAACATCGTGCGGCACGTGGAGATGGGGAAGGACCACTACACCGCGGCGCGCGAGGGGACCGACGAGATCGGGCTGGCGGTGGCCGCCACCACCTTCTCCATCGTGGCGGTGTTCGTCCCCATCGCGTTCCTGGAGGGGGAGGCGGGGCAGTGGTTCAAGCCCTTCGCGCTCACCATCGCCTGCTCGGTGCTGGTGTCGCTGTTCGTCTCCTTCTCGCTGGATCCGATGCTCTCGGCGTACTGGCCCGACCCGCACCAGGAGGAGCACGAGAAGGCGTGGATCACGCGGACGCTGGACCGCTTCAACCGGTGGTTCAACGGGCTGGCCGACCGCTACCGCGGGCTGATCCGGTGGGCGCTGGGGCACCCCAAGTCGATGGTGACGCTGGCGGTGGGGACGTTCGCGTTCGCGCTGGCGATGCCCGGGCTGGGGCTGGTGGGGGGGAGCTTCTTCCCGCTGGAGGACAACGCCGAGCTGCAGATGAAGGTGGAGGCGCCCCCGGGGGCCAATCTCGACTACCTGCGGCAGAAGGTCACCGAGACGCTGGCGGCCACCGACCGGTCGCGGCACCCCGAGGTGCTGTATTCGTTCGTCACCGCCGGCGGCGCCAGCGGCGCCGTGGACCAGGCCAGCCTCTTCCTCAAGCTCAAGCCCAAGGGGGAGCGGCTGGCCGCCGGGGAGCGGGGCGCCGAGGAGCTGGCGGCGCAGATCCGCGAGGACGTGAAGGCGATCGGCGGGGCGTCGGTGGCGGTGTTCACCAGCGACTTCGCCGGGCAGGAGAAGCAGATCTCGCTGGAGCTGCGCGGCACCGACAAGGCGGCGCTGCAGGGGGTGGCCGATCAGTACCTCGCCGCCATGAAGGGGGTGCGTGGCGCGGTGGACGTGGGGCTCAGCACCAAGGGGCAGAAGCCGGAGCTCACGGTGCAGGTGGACCGCGGGCTGGCCGGCGCGCTGGGGCTCAGCGTGGGGCAGGTGGCGCAGGCGATCCGCCCCGCCTTCGCGGGGCTGGACGCCGGCGACTGGGTGGACCCCACCAACGAGACGCGCAAGGTGATGGTGCGGCTCGCGCCGGAGGCGCGCGCGCGGGGCGCCGACCTGGCGCAGCTGCCGGTGGCGGTGGGGCAGGGGCCCGGGGCCGCGCTCATCCCGCTGGCGCAGGTGGCGCGCATCCGCAGCGACCTGGGCCCGGCCATCGTGAACCACCTGGACCGCGACAACGTGATCAAGGTGGAGGCCAACGTGGCCGGCCGCTCCCTCTCCGAGGTGCAGGCCGACATCAAGCGGGCGGTGGACGGCATCCCGCTCCCCCCGGGGGTGCGCCTCTCCGAGGGGGGGCAGGTGGAGCAGCAGGCGGAGGTGTTCGGCAAGATCTTCATCGCGCTGGGGGTGGCGGTGGCGCTGATGTACCTCATCCTGGTGGTGCAGTTCGGGTCGTTCCTCGACCCGCTCGCCATCCTCATCTCGCTGCCGCTGTCGCTCATCGGGGTGATGGGGGCGCTGGCGATCACGGGGAACACCATCAACCTCATGTCGCTCATCGGCGTGATCCTGCTGTGCGGGATCGTGGCCAAGAACGCCATCCTGCTGATCGACTTCGCCAAGTGGGCGCGCGAGCGGCAGGGGATGCCGCTGCGCGAGGCGCTGGTGGAGGCCGGGGCCATCCGGCTGCGTCCCATCCTGATGACCACCTTCGCGCTCATCGCCGGGATGGTGCCGGTGGCGCTGGGGCGCGGCGAGGGGGCGCAGTTCCGCGCGCCGCTGGGGGTGGCGGTCATCGGCGGGGTGATCACCTCCACGGTGCTCACGCTGCTGGTCATCCCCACCTTCTACGAGATCTTCGACCGGGCGCGCACGCGGCTGTCGCGCACCGTGGGGCTGGCGGCGCCGCACACGGCGGAGATCCCGGTGGTGGCGGTGCCGGGGGCGGAGGGGGCGTAACCCGCCCCCCGGGGCGCGCCGGGCATTCCAGCCGGCGTTAAGTTGGGCGGATGCTGGCGCTCCTGACGTCCCGCCTCCCCGCCCTCGCGGCGGCGGCGCCGCCCCCGCCCGATTGGCTGGGGGCGGTGCAGGACGTGTGGTGGGCGTACTGGTTCATCGCCGTGATCACCATCGTGGGGGAGGAGTTCCTTCCCCTGTTCGTGGGGATTGCGGTGCACGAGGGGGAGCTGCGACTGGCGCCCGCCCTCACGGCGCTCACCCTGGGCGGGTGGGGCGCCACCACGCTGCTGTATGCGCTGGGGCGCTGGAAATGGGACACCCTGCGCCGCCGCTTCCCGCGCATCCGGGCCACGGCCACCATCTCCCTGCGCGTGGTGGCGCGCCGTCGCATCACCGCCTCGCTGCTGGTGCGCTTCCTGTTCGGGCTGCGCATCGTGCTCCCCATGGCGTGCGGCGCCGCGCGGGTGCCGCTGCTGCTGTACCTGCCGCTCTCGCTGCTGGGGTCGCTGGCCTGGTCGGCCGTGTACGTGGCCATCGGCTACGCCGCCGGCGACGTGGCGGTGCGCGCCCTGGGGCACCTCAACGACGCGGGCGAGGTGGTGGGGACGCTGCTGCTGGGCGGGGCGCTGCTGGCCTTTGTGCGCTGGCAGAAGCGGCGGCGCGAGCGCAAGGCCGCGCGGCAGCAGGGGCGCTGACCCCGACGCCAGGCCCGCTCAGGGACCGGCCACCGCCGCCTCGCGCAGCGCCGTCCACGCCGCCGCCACGTGCACGTGGTCGGTGCGGATGTTCCCGATGGCCAGCCGCAGCATGTAGCGCCCATGCACCCTGGTGTGCGACAGGAACGCCCGCCCGTCGGCGTTCACCCGCGCCAGGATCGTCGCGTTCCACGCCGCCAGTGCCGCCTCGTCCAGCCCCGGCGGCGCGTGCCGGAAGCACACCAGCGACAGCGTCACCGGCGCCGTCAGCTCCCACGGCGCCCCCTCGAAGTGCACCATCCCCGCGAAGTCGCGCGCCAGCTCGCAGTGCTGCCGCACCCGCTCCGCCAGCCCCTCGGCGCCAAAGGCCCGCAGCACCATCCACAGCTTGAGCGCCCGGAACCGCCGCCCCAGCTGCACGCCGTAGTCCATCAGGTCCACCACCGCCTCGCGCCCCGGCGTCACCAGGTACTCGGGGACCAGCGCAAAGGCCTGCCGCAGCCGCTCGGGGTGCCGCGTGTACAGCACCGAGCAGTCCATCGGGGTGAACAGCCACTTGTGCGGGTTCACCACCAGCGAGTCGGCCCCCTCCACGCCGTCCAGCAGGTAGCGCAGCTCGGGGACCACCGCCGCCGCCCCGCCGTAGGCCGCGTCCACGTGCACCCACGCGCCATGCGCCCGGGCCACCCGCACCACCGCCGCCACCGGGTCGATGCTGGTCACCGACGTGGTCCCCACCGTGGGGACCACCGCCAGAGGGCGGTACCCGCGCGCCGCGTCGGCGGCCATCGCCTCGGCCAGCGCGTCGGCGCGCATCCGGAAGGCGTCATCCGCGGCCACCTTCACCAGGTGGT
>JBEIJM010000109.1:0-12025 GCA_040380205.1 Gemmatimonadaceae bacterium | reverse complement strand
GCCCCCAGCGCGCGCTCGGGGCGGAGGGCCAGCGCAGCGCCGGCGAGCGCCGTGTGGCGCAGGAAGTCACGGCGGGAGTCGGTCATGGCGGGGGCGGTGGAAGGGTGGGCGAGGGGTGGGCGAGGGCGCCCGTGGGTGCTCAGGCGGTGGCGTGCACGAAGCCGCCCTTGGCCACGAAGCGCACGGTGACGAACGCCCCTTGCACCACGAAGATGGCGCCGGACCGCTCGCAGCGGATGACGTCGACCACGGCGTCGAAGGCGGCGGCGGTGACGCGCACGCGCCCCCCCGCCACGAGTGCCGCACCGGAGTAGAAGCTCACCCCGTCCAGCGAGAGGTTGCGCAGGCGGATGTCGATGGCGTCCCCCTGCCACTGCAGCTTCATGGTGCCCCAGTCGGCGCGTGACACGCGCGGCAGGCGGCGCCGCTCCACGCCGCCGGTGCCGGCCACGCCGGGGGCGGCGCGCTGGAAGCGCGCGAGCGGGGCGGTGCACCGCTGGCAGGCCTGCTCCTTCGGGGCGTTGGTCGCGCCGCAGAAGGGGCAGCCGCGGGCGCCGACAGGGGGGGCAGGGGGCGACTCCCGCGGCGGCGACGCGGCGGGCGGGTGGCGATCTTCGGCGGGGCGTCCCTCGGCATGGCGCCCTTCCGCGCCGGTGCGCGGGCGCTGGCCCCCTCGCGAGCGCTTGGCATCGTACGCCGCGCGGCGCGCGGGATCGCCCAGCACCCCCCACGCCTCGGTCAGCAGCGCCGCATGCTCATGGTCGCCTCCGTGGTCGGGGTGATGCCGGGCCATGAGCGCGCGATACGCCGCCTTCACCACTTCCAGCGGGGCGTCGGGCTGCACATGCAGCAGGCGGTAGAGGTTGCGGCGGTTCATCGCGCCGGGGGCGTCTCCGGCTTCCCCTCCGATTGCTCCGCCGGCCCCGCCAGCAGCATCTGCGTGCACCGGAACAGCGCCAGCGTCTTCCCGGTCTCGCGGTGCGTCACCACGGCGTCCCACACCTGCGTGGTGCGCCCCAGGTGGGCGGCGCGCGCGGTGCACGCGAGGGTGCCGTCGCGCGCGGTGCCCAGGTGGTTGCTCTTGAGCTCCACCGTGGTGAAGCCCACCGCATGCGCCGGCAGGGCGTTGACGCAGCCGAACCCCGCCGCCGTGTCGGCCAGCGTCACCACCGCCCCGGCATGCAGGTAGCCGTTCGGCGCCAGAAACTCCGCGCGCACCGGCATCTCGGCGGTCAGCTCCCCCGGCGCGACGTGCACGAAGCGGATCCCCAGGTGCCCGGGGAAGAAGCCGACGGCGCGCTGGTTGAGCTGGTCGAGGGGGGGCATGGGTGTCAGAACGGCGCCTTGAACGCGCTCGCCGGCGGCGCGCCGAAGGTGACCGCGGTGATGGTGAGGATGATGTCCCCCTGCCCGTTCCGCTGGATGATGGTGGTGGGGACCTTCTTCCCGTCGAACGTCTTGTAGTCCTTGTAGATGCCGATCTGGTCGCCGGCGGGGGCCTTGGTGAGACTGCCGATGCGCAGCCCCGTGGCCACGTCGAAGTACTCCACCCCCTGCTCGCCGGTCTTGGCGGTGGTCTCGACCTTGTAGACCTCGACCCCCTCGAAGGTCTCCTTCCCCGTCACGGCAGCCGACGCGTGGCGCGCCGGGTTCAGGAAGTGCGCGCCATCGGGGGAGACCTCGGCCATCGACTTCATCATCTCCGGGGGCATGGGCTGCGCACCCTGCCCCTGGTCCATCCACCCCTTTTCGCCGTCGAAGCCCTGGTCGATGCGGACCACGCTCAGGTCGATGATGAGGCGGTTCTTGTTGGGGAGCGCCGAGAAGCGCTCGTAGCTGCCGGTGATCCCCGCAAAGGTGATGTTGGCGGTGCCGGTCTCGGTGCGCCCGCTGACGGGCTTCCACGCCGCCACGCCACCCACGGCCTCGGCGAAGCGGTCGTACACCTGCTGGACGGTGGGGAGTTGCGCCTCGGCGGGGATGGCGGTGCCGAGGACGAGGGCGGCGGTGGCCGCGCGGAGGAAGCGGTGCATGGATGGGAACCGTTGGGGAAGACAGCCTGGAGCCTTCATGGCGCAGCCCCTACGCCAAAGACCTCCCGCGGTTTCGCCGCGGGATCAGCCCCCGGCGCCGCGTCGCACCGGCCGCACTGCCAGCGTGAGCAGGAACCCCACCGCCAGCAACCCGGCCAGGAGCGCCAGTGGCTGGTCGTAGATGTGCACCCGCGACGCGCCGGGCGCCAGCGCCGCGCGCGCGCGCGCCGCGAGCTGGGTGATGATCACCGGGCCTGCGATGGCGGCCACGCTCCACGCGGTGAGGAGCGCGCCGTGGATGGCGCCCACCTGGCGCGTGCCGAACAGGTCGGCGAGATACGCCGGGATGGTGGCAAAGCCGCCGCCGTACATGGTGAACACCGTGAGCAGGCACGCGAGGAACGGCCACCACGCGCCCTGCGCGGCAAAGCGCGGGATGAGCAGGAAGAGCCCCGCCTGCACGCCGAAGAACACGAGGTAGGTGGCGCGTCGGCCGAGGAGGTCCGAGGCGCTGGACCAGGCGATGCGCCCGCCGGCATTGAACAGGCTGATCACCGCCACCACGGCGGCCGCCTCGGCGGGAGTCTTGCCGAAGAGGTCCTGCATCATGGGGGACGCCTGCGCCAGGATGCCGATGCCGGCGGTGACGTTGATGCACAGCATCCCCCACAGCAGCGCGAACGGCGGCTGGCGCACCGCCTGGGCGCGCGACAGCCCCGTCGCCGCGGGGGCCTCCGAGGCGCCCGCCGCCGCGGCCGGCGCCGGGTGCAGCAGCTGCGCCCCGGCCAGCATGAGCGCCAGGTAGCACGCCGCCAGCACGAACAGCGTGGACGCCACCCCCACCCGCGCGATGAGCGCCGCGTTGGCATAACCGCCGATGAAGGCGCCGCCGCCAAAACCCATGATGGCGAAGCCGGTGGCCATGCCGCGGCGGTCGGGGAACCACTTCACGAGGGTGCTCACCGGCGCGATGTAGCCGATGCCGCATCCGATGCCGCACAGCACCCCGAGCCCCAGGAACAGCAGCAGCGGCTGGCGCAGCAGCAGCGCGAGGCCCCCCAGCGTCAGCCCGGCGGAGAAGCACAGGGCGGCGGTGCGGGCGGCGGTACGCGCCCCGCGCCGTTCCACCCACGGTCCCAGCGTGGCGGCGCTCAGCCCCAGGAGCGCCAGCGCGGTGGTGAAGGTGGGGTAGGGGGGCGCCGCCCACCACGGCAGCGGGGGGAGCGCCTCGGTGATGGGGCGGTTGAGGGTGCTCCAAGCGTACACCGAGCCGATCCCCAGGTGCACCCCCACGGCGCCCAGCGGGACGGTCCAGCGGGGGGGCGGGGCGGGGGTGGGCATGCAGCCGGAATGGCTGTCCGCCCCGGCCGGTTCCGCTGGTTTCCGCGTGGGACGTGCCGGTTGACACGAATTTCGTGTTCCACGATATTCGTGTCATGAAAAACGTGACCGTCACGCTAGACGAGGACGTGGCGCGGTGGGCGCGCATCCGCGCCGCCGAGCTGGACGTGAGCGTGTCGCGGATGCTGGGGGAGCTGCTGCGCGAGCAGATGGCGCGTCAGTTCGCGTACCAGACGGAGCGGCAGCAGTACTTCCTGCGCGAGCCGCGCCCGATCAGCACCCCCGGCGCTCCCTATCCCACCCGCGACGCGCTCCATGATCGCTCCGGTCTTCGTTGACACCAACGTGCTGGTGTACGCCATCGACCTGGCGGCGGAGGAGCGGCAGGTCGCGGCCCGCGCGTGGATGGACGCGCTGTGGGCCCGCCAGGCCGGGCGGCTGAGCGTCCAGGTGCTGCAGGAGTTCTACGTGACGGTCACCCGCAAGCTCCGCCCCGGGCTGTCGGCGGCCGATGCGCAGCGGGAGGTGCGAGCCTTCCTCCCCTGGTCGCCCGTGGAGGTGACGCCGGCCATCCTGGAGCGCGCGTGGCACCTGGAGGCGCGCTATCAGCTGTCGTGGTGGGATGCGCTCATCGTGGCCAGCGCGCAGGCTGCCGGGTGCCGTACCCTGCTCACGGAAGACCTGCAGGACGGGCAGGACTTTGACGGGGTGGTGGTGTGCAACCCGTTCCGGCGGGGGCCGGAGGCGGTGGTGTAGGTCCCCCTACCCCCGCGTCAGCACCCGCCCCGGGCGCGCCTCCGTCACGGCGCTCCCCGTCCACACCACCTGGCCGTTCACCCACACGCGGCTGATCCCCGCCGACAGCGCCCGCGGCTGCTCGAAGGTGGCGCGGTCGATCACCGTGGCCGGGTCGAACAGCACCAGGTCGGCCTTCATCCCCGCCTTGATCACGCCGCGGTCGCGCAGCCCCAGCCGCGCCGCCGGCTGCGCCGTCATCTTGTGGATCGCCTCGGAGAGCGACAGCCACCGCTGCTCGCGCACGAAGCGCCCCAGCACGCGCGGAAAGGTGCCCGCGCCGCGCGGGTGGTTGTTGGCGATGCCGCCGTCGCTGGCCACCATCACCCACGGCTGCCGCAGGAAGGTGCGCAGGTCCCCCTCGGTCATGGTGTGGCCGATCATCCCCGACTCCTCGTCCCCCTGGAAGGCGATGTACGCCGCGATGTCGCTGACGCCCAGCGCGCGCGCCGCCTCGTCCAGCCGCTTCCCCACGAACTCCGGGTGCGCCCCCCAGCGGGTGATCTGCACGTTCTTCGCGCCGCCGATGTCGTCCAGCCCGCGGCGCACGCTGGCCGAGTCGGTGTAGCGCCGGTTGGGGATCAGCACGCGCGGGCCGGCCTGCCACGCGAGATACGGATAGGCGTCGGCCGTCACGTCCACGCCGCGGCGCTGCGCCGCCGCGATCATCGCCACCACGGTGTCCGCCTGCCCCCACACGCCCACCGTGCCCAGCTTGATGTGCGTGATCTGCACCGGGAGCGTGCCCCGCTCGCCGATGGCGATGGCCTCGCGGATGGCCTCCAGCGAGCGGTCGGCCTCGTCGCGGATGTGCGAGATGTACATCCCCCCCTTGGCGCCGGCGGCGCGCGCCATCCTGACCACCTCGTCGGTCTCGGAGTAGCTCCCCACCTCGTACTCCAGCCCCGAGCTGAGGCCGAAGGCCCCCTCGTCCATGGCCTGCGACACCAGCGCGGCCATGCGCGCCACCTCGTCCGGGCGCGCGGCGCGCTTGTAGTCGTACCCCACCACCTCGCGCCGGATGGTGGCGTGTCCGGCAAACACCACCGCGTTCACCGTGGGGGGCGTGGCGCGCAGGCGCCCCAGGTACTCGCCAATGGGCCATGGGGAGCTGCCGTCCTGCCCCACCGCCACGGTGGTGATCCCCTGCGAGACCTGCGTGACCGCCGCGGGCTCGACTTCCAGCCCCGACGTGGAGTGGTTGTGCGTGTCCACGAAGCCGGGGGCCAGCACCATCCCGGTTCCGTCAATCACGGTCTCTCCCGCGCGCGGGGTGAGGCGCCCCACCTCGGCGATGACATCCCCCTGCACGCGCACGCTGGCCGCCACCAGCGGACCGCCGGTGCCGTCGGCCACCTGCGCGCCGATGATGACGAAGGAGGGCGGCTGCGCGGGCGCGGGCGCGCGCAGTCCGGTGAGCAGCAGCACCGCCACGGGGACGGCGCCCAGGAGATAGGGCAGGCGGGGGACGGGACGGGGCATGCGGAGGGGGCGGAGGGAACCCCAACTTGCCTCTGCGCCAGCCGTCCGGCCAGTCCGGGACTGCCGCTCGCGCGGCCCGCCGCCGCACGATATACTCGCAGCGCCATCCCCACCCCGAGGCCGCGCGATGACCACGTATCCCAGCATCTTCAACGACGTCATCGGCCCCGTGATGCGGGGGCCCTCCAGCTCGCACTGCGCGGCCTCGCTGCGCATCGGCCGCATCTGCCGCGACCTCATGGACGGCGAGATCACCGACGCCCGGGTGGAATACGACCCCAACGGCTCACTGGCCACCACGCACGCGGGGCAGGGCTCCGACATGGGGCTCTTCAGCGGCTTCCTGGGCTGGGAGGCGGACGACGAGCGCCTCCCCGGCTACCGGCAGGGGCTCGCCGACGCCGGGCTGACCACCGCCATCGACATCCATCCCATCGGGGCCACGCACCCCAACACCTACAAGCTCACGCTGCGCAACGCCCGGGAGACGCGCACGCTGACCGCCATCTCCACCGGCGGCGGCATGATCGAGGTGCTGGAGATCGACGGCGCGGCCGTCTCCATGGCCGGCGACTTCTTCGTGACGCTGGTGACCGTGCGGTCGCCCGGCGACCTCCCCGACCTGATCGCCCGTGCCATGCCCTGCGACGGGATCGCGGTGCGGCAGGGCACGTCGACCTTCATCGAGGTCTGCGCGTCCCGGTTCCTCCCCGACGACGTGTGTGCCGCGCTCGCGGCCCGTGACGACGTGCTGGCCGTCCGGCGGATCCACCCCGTCCTGCCGGTGCTCTCGCGCAAGGAGCTGGCGGTGCCCTTCATCACCTGCGCCGAGATGCTCGACTACAACCGCGGGCGCGACCTGCGGCTGTGGGAGTTGGCGGTGGCGTACGAGAGCATGCGCGGGGGGCTGTCCGCCGATGAGGTGGTCGAGCGGATGCGGGCCATCGTGCGGATCATGGCGCGCGCGATCGACTTCGGGCTCAAGGGGACGGCGTATGCCGACCGGATCCTCGGGGCGCAGTCGCTGGGGTACCAGCAGCAGCTGCGGGAGGGATCGCTGCTGGGGGGGGAGCTGCTGAACCAGGTCGTGCTGCGGACGTCGGCCATGATGGAGGCGAAGAGCGCGATGGGCGTGATCGTGGCCGCGCCCACGGCGGGCTCGTGCGGCGCGCTCCCCGGCGCGGTCCTTGGCGCTGGCGAGGCCCTGGGGCTGTCGGAGGACGCGATGGTGCGGGCGATGCTGGCGGCGGGGCTCATCGGCGTGTTCATCGCCGCCCACGCCACCTTCGCCGCGGAGGTGGGGGGGTGCATGGCGGAGTGCGGCTCGGGCTCCGGCATGGCCGCGGCGGCGCTGGTGGAGCTCACGCAGGGGACGCTCGACCAGTCGCTCGCGGCGGCGTCGCTGACGCTGCAGTCGTCGCTGGGGCTCATCTGCGACATGATCGCCGACCGGGTGGAGGCCCCCTGCCTCAACCGGAACGTGATGGCGGCCACCACCGCCATCTCCTGCGCGAACATGGCGCTTGCCGACTACGATGCGCTCATTCCGCTGGATGAAGTGATCGAGACGATGAAGCGCGTGGGGGACGCCATCCCGAACACGCTCCGCTGCACCGGCCTGGGCGGGCTGGCGATCACGCCGTCGGCCAAGCGCATCGAGGCCGCGCTGGCCCGGGGCGAGGGGGAACGGACCCGCTCGGGGTTCAAGGTGTGCTGACCCCGGCCTTGCGCGCGAGGTAGCGCCATGGAGCTGCTGCTGCTGGGCCGGGAGGAGGTGGAGGCGCTGCTCGATCCCGACGAGCTGCTCGCGGCGCTGGCCGACGGGTTCATCGCCCTGAGCGCGGGGGCGGTGCAGGCGCCCGCGCGGATCGCGGTCGGCGCCGCGGACACCGGCCACCTGCTGGTGAAGCCGGCGTGGATCGCCGGTCATCCGATGGCGGTGAAGCTCGTCTCCACCTTTCCCGGCAACCGCGACCGCGGGATGCCCACCATCCAGGCGGTGATTGCGCTGGTGGATGCGGTCACCGGGACGCCGGTGGCGATCATGGACGGGTCGCACATCACCGCCATGCGGACCGCCGCGGGCGCCGCGCTCTCCGCCCGGTGCCTCGCCCGCGCCGATGCCCGCGTGCTGGCCATCGTCGGGGCGGGGGTGCAGGGGCTGGCCCACCTGCAGCTGCTGCCGCGCGTGCGTGGAATCACCGAGATCCGCGTGACGTCCCGCCGCCCGGCCGACGCCCAGGCGCTGGCCGCCCAGGACCCCCGTGCGCGCGCCGTCGCCTCCGCGCAGGACGCGGTGCACGGCGCCGACGTGGTGTGCCTCTGCACGACCTCGGCCACGCCGGTCATCGAGGGGGCCTGGCTGTCCCCCGGGGCGCACGTCACCTCGGTGGGGTACGCCCCCCCGGGCGGCGAGCTGCCCCCCGAGGTGGTGCGGCACGCGCTACTCGCCGTGGAGTCCCGCCTGTCCTTCGAGCCGCCGCCGGCCGGATGCGCCGAGCTGGCCGGGCGCGACCCCGCGCTGGGGATCGAGCTGGGGGAGCTGCTTGCGGGACGCGCGCCGGGGCGTAGCTCCGACACGGCGCTCACGGCCTACAAGTCGATGGGGCACGCGATGGAGGACCTGGTGGTCGCCGATCTGGTGTATCGGCGCGCGCGCGAGGTGGGGGCGGGACGGAGCGTGCGCCTGTAGGCCGCCGGGGCGGTTCACCGGCACGCGTCCCGCCCCCCCGCTACCCCTCCCGCGCCCAGCGCACCACCTCGGCGAGCGACGGTTCCTTGCCGTAGAGGAGCATCCCGGTGGCGAAGATCGTCCCCGCCAGCCGCCGGAAGAGCCACGCCGTCCCCGCCAGCAGCGCCACGCTGGCCACCACCTCCCACCAGGGGACGTGCGTGGTGAGGAGGCGCGCCGGGAGCATCCCCATGGAGGTGAGCGGTACCACCGACAGCACCTGCGCCAGCACGCTGTCGGCCTTGGGGAGGAGCGAGAACGCGATCCCCATGGGGAGCATGGGCACGAACAGGAGGATGGGGCGCGAGGAGCTGTTGGGGTCGTCGATGGTGGCGGCCACGGCGGCCATGAAGCTGAACCACATCAGGACGCCCAGCGCCGTGACCAGCAGCACCAGCAGGAGCAGCGGGACATCGGAGGCCGCCGCCGGCAGGGCAAACGGTTCCCCGTCGCCGAACAGCGGCACGGCGCGCAGGACGAGGGAGCCGCCGCCGAAGAAGATGGCGGCTCCCACCGTGGCGGCGCCGGCGAGCCCCAGGATCTTCCCGTCCATCCACGTCTGGGGGGAGACCATGGCGATCATCTGCTCGGTGATGCGCTGCTGCTTCTCCCCCGTGATCCCGGTGAAGAGGGTCGCGAAGCCGGTGAAGAGCACCGTGAGCCCGAAGGCCAGGATCGCCAGCGCCACCATGCGCGCGCCGCGGCTGACCTGCGCGCCGGACGCGGTGACGGTGGTGAGGGTGACCGTGAAGCCGCCGGCCAGCCGTTCGCGATCGGCCGGGGTGATCGGGAGCGCGGCAAAGGCCCGCTGCTGCCGTGCGGCGGCCAGCGCCCCCTCCAGCGGCTGCGTCCAGGCGCCGCGGCGCCGGATCACCAGCTCACTGGTGCTGCCGTCGCGCACCAGCAGCGCGCCGGCGGCCGAGTCGTCCCGCACCAGCACGCGCGCGCCCGCCGCGTCCACCGCGGCGAGCGTGTCCCACCGCACCTCCGCCACCGCGGGCAGCGGGAAGCCCAGCCGGCCGGCGCCCACCACCACCACGCGCACCGCGTCAGGGGTGGAGCGCGCCTTCAGCGCCAGGAATCCCTGCCCCAGCCCGGCGACCGCCACCATGACGGCCAGTCCGATGAATTGCTGCTTCCACTTCACGAAGCGGCCGAATTCCCACTGCGCCACCATGCGGACCTGTGCCCAGCGGGTCATGCGGCCTCCGGCGGCCGGGCCGCGCTCACGGTGGCGACGTACACGTCGTGCAGGGAGGCGCGCTCGGTGCGCACGCTCCGGATGGCGAGGTGGTGGGCGCAGGTGCCCAGCAGGTCCCCCACCAGGTGCCCCGGGGCGAGGGTGATGGCCACGTGGCCGTCGGCGTCCCGTTCCACCCGGGCGGCGGCGGGGTGCGCGGCCACCGGGGCCAGGTCGGGGGCCCCGTCCACCTCCAGGACAAGCCGGTCGCCGCCCCCCCAGCGCTCGCGGATCCCGGTGACGGTGCCCTGGAGCAGCTCGCGCCCGTGCGCCATCACGAAGAGGCGGTCGGCGAGCCGCTCCACCAGCTGCATCTGGTGGGCGCTGAAGAGGATCGTGGTCCCCGCGTCGCGGAGCTCGCGCACCAGGGCGAGGAACAGCTCCTGGTTGAGGGGGTCAAGCCCGCTGAAGGGCTCGTCGAGGATGGCGAACGCCGGGCGGTGCAGCACCGCCGCCGCGAACTGCACCTTCTGCTGGTTCCCCTTGGAGAGGGCGCCGAGCTTGTCGCGCGCACGGGCGCCCAGATCAAGGCGCTCCAGCCAGGCGGCGGTGGCGCGCTCGGCGTCACCGCGGCTCATGCCGCGCAGGCGCCCGAAGTAGGCCACCACGTCGGCGAGGGGGACGTCCTGGTAGAGTCCCCGGTCCTCGGGGAGGTAGCCGGAGGCGGTGGGGAGGAGGTGTCCGCGGGCGTCCACGGGGCCCTGCCAGGATATCCGCCCCTCGTCGGGGCGCGTGATCCCCACCAGCATGCGGAGCAAGGTGGACTTCCCGGCGCCATTGGGGCCGAGGAGGGCAACGATCTCCCCGGGCTGAACCCCCAGGGTAATGGCGTTGACGGCGTGCACGCGGGCGAACCGCTTGTGCACGCCGTCAACCTGCAGGAATGGCGCGGCGTCGGGCATGGGCGGGAGGGTGGAGTGCTCCCGCCCCTTACGGGCGCCTCCGCGGCGGGATTCAGCCCCGCCGCGGAGGCCTGCCGTCCGGGTCCCTCCTTCCTACCGCCCGCCCGGTGCCGCCGCCGGGGTCCCCGCCGGCGCGCTCCCCGCCCACGGCATCGGCGGCAACGCCCGCTGCCGCGGCCACTCCTCGTCCAGCGTGCCGGCATCGAAGAGGCGGCCGTTCACCATCACCTTGCGGATCGTGTTGGTGTTGCGGATGTCGGCCAGCGGGTCGCCGTCCAGCACCAGCAGGTCGGCCATCTTCCCCGCCTCCAGCGACCCCAGGTCGGCGCCCATGCCGATCCCCTCGGCACCCACGATGGTCGCGGCGCGCAGCGCGTCATGCGTGGAGAGCCCGCCGCTCTGCAGCATCCAGATCTCCCAGTGCATCCCCAGCCCCTGCAGCTGGCCGTGGCTCCCCACGCCGATGCGCCCGCCCTTGGCCACGGTCTTGGCCACGTCCTGCGCGTGCTGGAAGAAGGAGTACTCCTCCTTCAGGAACCACCCGCCGGGGCCCGGGCTGCCGCCGCCCCCCGAGCCGCGGCGGCGGATCTTGGCGTCGAAGTCCGCCGGGTGCGTGAAGCGCCGCAGCTTGGCGTCCCCCACGAGGTTCTCGTTCGTGTACCAGTAGTTCTCGCCGAAGGGGCCGCCGTACGCCACGATGAGCGTGGGCGAGTTGAGCGTCTGCGTGGCCTTGTACCACTCGAAGACGTCGTCGTACTTGGGGGTGATGGGGAGCGTGTGCTCGATCCCCGGGTAGCCGTCGATGCCGTGCGTGATGTCCAGCTTGTGGTCCAGCCCCCCCTCGGTGGTGGGCATGATCCCCAGCTGCCGCGCCGCCATGATGACCCACTGCCGCTGCTGCCGGTTGCCGGTCATGTACATCTTGAGGGTGCCGGTGCGGTAGTAGTCGCTGTAGCGCTTGAGCACCTGCACCGCGTGCGCCGAGTCGCGGATGGCCTCACCGAAGAAGACGCCGGGGCCGGTGGTGTAGATGCGCGGCCCGACCATGTCCCCCGTCTCCACGCGGTCGCCGTAGGTGAGGAAGTCGGTGACGGCGGTCTGCGGGTCGCGGGTGGTGGTGGTGCCGTAGGCCAGCGTGGCGAGGTACTGCCAGGTCTGCGTGTTGTGGATCTGCGGCGTGAGCCACTGCGGGTGGTAGTGCGTGTCCACGAACCCGGGGATGACCGTCTTGCCGCGCACGTCGATCTCGCGCGCGCCCGTCGGGATGGCCACGGTGCCGCGGGCGCCGACGGCGACGATCCGGTTGTCGCGCACCACGATGTCGGCGTCCTCGATGATCTCGCGCCCCTTCATGGTGATGGCGCGCCCGCCGCGGAGCACCGCCACGCCGCGCGGGATGTCACGCGCCGCGGTCACGGCCACCCGCACCTCGGCGGGCTTGTAGGCCGCGGCCTTGGCCAGCGAGTCGCGCCGGGCGGCGGCGGCGCGGCCCGCGCTGTCG
>JBEIJM010000108.1:0-12099 GCA_040380205.1 Gemmatimonadaceae bacterium | reverse complement strand
CCGCCGCGCGTGCCGCCGAACGGTCCGCCGAACGGTCCGCCGCGCGCAGGCGCCGCCGCGTCGCCGGCGCCGACGATTCCAGGCGCGTGAAGCGGAGCGCCACCGCCAGCAGCGTGGCGCCCACAGCCGCCCAGAGCGCGCGATTCGCGGCCACGAAGCCGTCCAGCGGCAGCAGCCGCACGTTCTTCTCCGCGGGCGTCCAGTAGCGCGTGTCCAGCCCCACGGAGCGGACGGCGAAGGGGTCGATGAGGTTGGCCACCTGGTCGTGGTCCAGCGTGCGCACCAGGTTGTCGGCCAGCGCGAAGCCCACCAGCAGCAGGATCCCGGTCACGTACACGGCAAAGGCGCTGCGCGTGAGTGCGCCGGTGGCAAAGAGCAGGGCGCTCAGGAAGAACACGCCGGGGACGCCGATGAGCAGGAACGGCTGCAGGTAGTCCCACAGCCGGACCGCCTGCACGGTGTCGGCCTCCACCCACGGGGACACGGTGCCCAGCAGGGCGCCCAGCGGCAGGGCCGCGAACACCAGCAGCATGGCGGCGAACGCCGCGAGGTACTTGGCGCCCAGGTAGCCGCCGCGCGTGAGGCGGGTGGTGAACAGCAGCTCGTGCACACCGGCGTCCACGTCGCGCAGCACCGTGGTCCCCACCAGCGCGCTGGTGATGATCTGCCCGATGGCCAGCACGATGGCGTACAGCTGCGCCAGCGCGAACGGGCTGTTCTTCTTCACCTTCCCCAACGCGGTCCCCACGAACACCGCGTCGGTGCCCGTGGCGAAGAAGGCCAGCAGGAACATGATGGCCACGTACAGCCACGTGACCGGACGGCGGAAGTGGCCGCGCAGCTCGAAGGCCAGGAAGGTGCGGAACATCAGGCCTCCACGGGGACGGTCCCCCCGGATGCCGCCGCGAGTCGGTGGAAGTACACGTCCTCCAACGCGGGCTCCACCGCCTCGAAGCCGTCACCCGGGTCCGCCTCCGCGTACACGTGCAGCACCGTGCTCCCGGCGGCCAGCCGGGTGGAGATCACCTGGTGCCGGCCCTTGTACGCCTCGGCCTGCGCGCGCGGCACCGTGCGCCGCCAGATGCGTCCGCGCACCTCCTCGAGGATCCGCTGCGGCGCGCCCTGCACCACCACCTCCCCCTTGTTGATGATGGCCATCTGCGCGCACAGCTCGCGCACGTCCTCCACGATGTGCGTGGAGAGGATCACCACCACCTCCTCGCCGATGTCGGCGAGGAGGTTGAGGAAGCGGTTGCGCTCCGTGGGATCCAGCCCCGCCGTGGGCTCGTCCACGATGAGCAGCTGCGGGTTGCCGGCCAGCGCGATGGCGATGCCCAGCCGCTGCTTCATGCCGCCGGAGAAGCCGCCCACGCTCTTCTTGCGCGCCTCGTACAGGTTGACCTGCTGCAGCAGCCGCTCCACCAGCGCCTTGCGCTCGCCGCGGTCGACCACCCCCTTGAGCGCCGCGAAGTGGTCCAGCACCGCCTCGGCGGGCATGTTGGGGTACAGCCCGAACTCCTGCGGCAGGTACCCCAGCTGGGCGCGCAGGCGCTCCGGTTCGCGCAGCACGTCGATGTCGCGGAAGCGGATGGTCCCCGCGTCGGGGGGTTGCAGCGTGGCGATGGTGCGCATCAGCGACGACTTGCCCGCCCCGTTGGGGCCCAGCAGCCCGAACATCCCCGGGGCAATGGTGAGGGAGATGCCGCGGAGGGCGCGCACCCCGTTGGGGTACGTCTTGGTGAGGCCGTCAATGTGGAGCGACATGGAGCCCGGGAGGGGAAGGGAGACGCGCGCCCGCGCAGCGGGGTGGGTTGCGGCCCATACGCCGGGGGGCGCCGAGGGTTTCGCCCACGGGGGCGGCCGCCGGTGCCGCCCAGGCGCCGGGTCGCGTCCGGCAACGCTCAGGCCAGCGCGAACACCCGCTCCAGCGCGTCGCACGCCGCCTCCGCCCCCCGCTCGGCGCGCACCACGTCGGCCGCCCGCGCCGCGTTGGTACGGTATGCCGGGTCGTGCCGCAGCGCGTCCAGCGCCGCGGCGGCGCCGCGCGCCCGGTAGCGCCACGCGGGGATCACCCGCGCCACCCCCAGCCGGGCAATGCGATAGGCATTGTCCGGCTGGTCGTTGGCGTAGGGGACGGCCAGGGTGGGGAGCCCCGCGCGCAACGCCGCCATCAGCGTCCCCACGCCGCACTGGTGCGCCACGGCCGCGCAGCGCGGCATGAGCAGCGAGTGGGGGGCGCGCTCCACCGCCAGCATCCCCGGGGGGAGCCCGGCGTCCGCAAGCGTCGACGCAAAGGGGCCGGCCAGTAGCACGGCGCGCACCCCCAGCCGGCGGGCCGCGTCGATGCTGGCCTCCCAGAAGCGCCCGGGCGTGATGACGGCCGATGACCCCAAGGTGAACAGCACCGGCGCGGGGCCGTCGTCGAGAAAGGCGGCCAGCGCCGGCGGAAGCGCGGCGCCGAAGGGGGCGTCGTGCCCGATGGCGCCGGTCAGCACCGTGTGCGGCGGCCAATCGGGCTGCGGCTCCCCAAGCACGCGCGAGTACAGCGCCAACACCAGGTCTGGGCTCTGCCCCCCCTCGAACAGCGGGTTGCCGCGGTCGGGGAGCCCCAGCGCCTCGCGGAGGCGGTCCACCGGCGCCAGCCAGCGGCGGCTGAGCCACTTGCCGGACGCCACGATCGCCGGCGCCATCCACGGCGCGGCGCGCGCCACGCTGGGAAGCCACGGCGCCATGGGGACCGCCGGGAGGTCGGTGGGAGAGAGGAACGTCACCGGCGACAGCATGGTGCTGGCCCACGGCACCCCGTGGTGCTGCGCCAGCAGCGGGAGCGTCATGGTGAGCGGGTGGGTGATCACCAGGTCGGCCTCGCGCACCAGCGGGGCACTATCGGCGGCAAAGTGCGGGATCCACGGCGCCACCAGCTCCTTGATCACGAACTCGGCGCTGCGCACGGGGTGCATGACCCGGGCCACCAGCGCGGGATCGGCGGGGCTGAGGTCGGGGCCCACCGGAGCGAAGCGGAGCCCCGCCGCGGTCACGGCCTCGCGGTAGTACGGGCTGGTGGCCACCGTGACCGCGTGCCCGCGAGCGGCCAGCCCCGCCCCGAGGCCGATGAACGGGTCCACGTCGCCGTGGGAGCCCAGGGTGCCCAGGAGGATCCGTGCCATGGGGGGAAGCTAACGGGGCGGCCGAGTGCCTCGCCGCCGCCGAGACGCGGCGCCATACTTGGGTATGCTCATGGATCCCCAGCTGTTCCAGCTCCTGGTCATCTTCGGCCTCTTCGCCTCCTTCGGGCTGGCCGAGGTGGCCGCCGGGAAGTTCTTCCCCCCCGAGGCGGGGCACGAGGACGACCGCCTCGACGTGGCCGTGGGGCTCATGTTCCCCGTGATCGCCTCCGCCGTGTACGCCACCGCGCGCGCGCTGGCCGCGTGGCTGCTCCCCGAGGCGCGCGACGCCTGGGCGCACTGGCCCTGGTACGCCATGGTGGCCACGCTGCTGGTGGCCGACGACCTCACCCAGTACTGGTGGCACCGGCTGTCGCACACGTCGGTCATGTGGCCACTGCACCGGGCGCACCACTCCGCGGCCTACATGAGCGTGCGCGTGGTGTACCGCAACAACGCCTTCTACTACGCCCTCATGCCGGGGCTGTGGTTTGGCGGCCTGCTGCTGTACCTGGGGTTCGGCTGGGTGTTCGTCTGGTACAGCGCCGTCAAGCTGCTGGTCATCGTGGGGGCGCACTCGGCGGTGCGGTGGGACACGTGGCTGTACCGGTGGAAGCCGCTGCACCCGCTGGCCTGGGTGCTGGAGCGCACCATCTCCACGCCGGCCACGCACCACGCGCACCACGCCCTCACGCAGGACGACGGCATCGGCCACTACGAGGGGAACTACGGCAACCTGCTGTTCCTCTGGGACGTGCTCTTCGGCACCGCGCACATCACGCGGCGGTTCCCGCCGGCCTACGGGCTCAAGGACGACCGCCGCCACGGCCAGGAGCGGTGGTACGCGCAGCTGTTCTTCCCGCTGGTGCGCTCCGCCCGCGCCGAGACGGTGCTGGGGCGGGAGAAGCACCTCCCCGTGGACTGACCGCAACCGATCCTCCGGTCGCGGTCAGGCGGGGATCACCGGGGGATCACCCGGTGATCACGGGGTGATGACCGGGCGCGCCGCGGGCGGCGCGTCCTCCAGCGTCTTGAGCACGTCGCGCCACGCGAACCGGCTCCCCTGCCCCCGCACCCAGTAGTCCATCCACGCCATCTCCGACACGCTCTTCACCAGCCGGTTGCGCGGATCGGGGATGCCGTGCGAGGCGCCGGGGTACAGGAACAGCTCCGTGGGCACCCCCAGGCGCTTGAGCGCCATGTGCAGCTCCACGCTCTGCGGGCTGGGGACGCGCGGGTCCCCCTCCACCACGTGGATCATGGTGGGCGTCTTCGCCGCCTTGATGTACTTGAGCGGCGACTGCCGCCAGTAGGCGTCGAAGTCGTCGTAGGGCAGCTTGTTCCCCAGGTAGTACTGGCGGTTCCGCTGCACGTCGCTCTGGGCGTACATGGACACCCAGTTGGAGGTGCCGGCGCCCGACGAGATCGCCTTGAAGCGGGTGGTGTGCGTCAGGATCCAGTTGGACCAGTGCCCGCCGGCGCTCCACCCCATCGCCCCCATCTTCGTGCTGTCCACCATCCCCTGGCGGATGAGCGCGTCCACCCCGGTCATGATGTCGTCGTACCCCGGCGGGAAGTAGTTCCCCACGATCCCGTTCTTGTGCGCCTCGCCGTAGTTGGTGGAGCCGCGGTAGTTGGGCATGAGCACCATCCACCCGGTCCCGGCGTACGCCTGCGCCCCGTAGCCGCCGTTGAAGCCGAGCACGTCGGCCGCCGCCGGCCCCCCATGGATGGCCACCAGCAGCGGATAGCGCGTGCCGGGCTGGTACCCCACGGGCTTGAGCAGCACGCCCCCCACGGGCTTCCCGTCACGCGACGTCCAGGTGAACTCCGAGGCCTCCCCCAGCGCCAGCTGCTCGCGCACCCACGCGTTGGGGTCGGCCAGCGCCGTCCACTGCGCGCGCGCGCCCAGCGCCTCCACCGACGGCGCGGTGTACCACACGGCCGGCGTGGTGGGGTCCTGATAGCTCACCAGCAGCCGCTGCGTGACGTCGTCCTGCGACACGCTGACCGCCCCCTGCACGTCGGTCACCGCGCGCACGCGCCCGGTGGCCACCTCCAGCGCGAACAGCTGCGTGGTGGCGCGCTTCCCCTCGTTGAAGTAGATGGTCTGCCCGTCGCGCGACCAGAAGTCGGCGCTCACGTCGCCGTCGTAGTCCCCCAGCTTGCGCCAGGCGCCGCCCTTGTCGGCCACCCCGCGCAGGTACACGCGCCGGTTCTTCATGTTGTACGCGCGCAGGTCGTCGCTGGCCGAGAACGCCATCCACTTCGAATCGGGGGAGAAGGTGAAGCCCCCCTCCGCCCCCTCGGCATTGTCGGTCAGCCGCTCCACGGCGCGCGACGACAGCTCCAGCAGGTACAGGTCGCCGTAGATCCCCTGCTCGGTCACGTTCCGCTTGTACCGGTCGTTGGGGACGCCGGTGAACCCCACCCAGCGCCCGTCGTCGGACAGGGTGAAGCCGGCCACCGACAGGGTGCTGTCGCGGGTGAGGCGCTCGGCCGCCGCCGGTGCCGCACCGTTGGCGGGGAGGGACACCATCCACAGCGACGCCACGGGCGCCTCGGCGTTGCGGACGGTCACCGTGAACTTCTTCTCCATCCGCGCCTTCTGGTCGCGGTCCACCGTGTCGGCGGTGAGGAAGAACAGCCGCCGCGCGTCTGCCGACAGCTGCCAGCTCCCCACGCCGGTGGGGTGCTTCGTGAGCTGGACCGGCGTGAGCGAATCCACCGGCGTGCCGCGGCGGATCGCCTCCACCGACAGCGCGTACAGCTGCTCCTCGTCAGCCTTGCCGCTGCGGTACACCAGCCAGCGGCCATCGGCCCCGACGGCGTAGGTGGACACCCCCTCGCGGGCGTCGGTGAGGCGGCGCGCCTCGCCGCCGTCGGGGCGCATCACGTACAGCTGCTGCTGCCCCGCCTGGCCGGCCGGCGCCTCGCGGTTGGAGCTGAACACGAAGGCGTCGGAACCGGCCAGCCAGCGCGGCGTCCCTTCGTTCCGGTCGCGCGTGAAGGTGAGCTGCCGCGTGCTCGGAAGCCCGCGGGTCATCGACACCAGGTACAGGTCGGTCTGCGACCGCGCCTCCTTCCAGTCGGGGGTGGAGAGCGCGTACAGCGCCCACTCCCCGTCGGGGGACACCACCGGCGCCGAGGCGGAGCGCAGCCGCTGCTGGTCCATCCAGGTCATGGGGCGCTTGGCGGGCGCCTGGGCCGCCAGCGGGGCTGCGGCGGCCACCGCGGCCAGCAGCACCAGCACACGGCGCGCCACGCCGGCGGGGGGAACGGTTGCACACCTCATGGGGCACCTCGGAGCGGGGATCAGACCGGTGGGGGTTCGCGCCGAATATACCGGGCGCCACCGGGCCCTGCCGACGTCCCCGCCGCCGCTAGCTCCCGCTCAGCGAGGGCTCACCGCCAGGTCGTCCAGCACGATCGCCCCCTCCCGTGACCGGTCGAAGCGGAAGCGCACCGCCCGCACCTGGTCGGGACGCACGCCGGGGAGCGCCGCGGCAAAGCGGGCCCACGGGATCTCCACCCGCTGCAGCGCGTACTCGTGGTCGCGCCCCACCGCCGCCACCTTCCGTTCGATGAAGGCGTAGCGGTACAGGCGAATGGTGAGCGGCGGACGCAGCGCCACCACCGACGACAGCGGCACCCCGGCGCGCGCGCCCTCTTCGGTGACCAGCTCCACGGTGAACTCCACGCGCAGCGAGTCGGCGGGGAGGGTGTCGCGGCGCGGGGGCCTGGGCGCCCGGGGCGCCCGCGCCGGGGCGGATTTCACACGCGCGGTGCGCGCGCCGATGGTGTCCGCCGCGGGGTCGCGCGGGGTAAGCGTGTCCCCCGGCGCCAGCGCCCCCGGCACGGTGGCCAGCTGCGCCACGCTGAACCGCACCACAGAGGAGTCGCCCAGCACCCCGGCCGGCAGCGCCACCTCGTACCAGGCGGTGTCGCGCGGCGCCGACGCCGAGTCGCCGCCGCGCGCCTTCCATCCGAGGTACACGGCGTTGGTCTCGAACGACGACCGCCCCCCGCCGCGCATCGGCAGCATCCCCTCGCGCCACTGGGTGAGTCCGTGCGCGCGAATGGTCCCGCCGGCGGTGGCGGTGGCCACGTCGATGTCCTCCTCGTAGGTGGCCACCGCGCGCTCGCTGCCGTCGGCATACTGCGACGCATACTGCGTGCGCGGCAGCCACCCGCCCACGGTGCGGTAGTCGCGGAACATGGGCGCGTAGCGCGCGTCGCCGCGCACGGCGAGCGCCAGGAAGCCGGTGAAGTACACGCGCCCCACCTGCCGCTGCTCCTCCCCCGTGAGCAGCGAGCCCTTGGCCAGCCACCGCCCCATGGGGCCCACGTCGTTGTCCCCCCACACCGTGTTCCACTGCCCATGGTTGGCGCGGTACACGTACAGCGACGCCTTGTGCGTGCCAAGGGCGGACACGTCGGTGCGCAGGTAGGTGCGCTGCCCGTTGAACGACGACACGTCGGCGTCGTGCGACCCGTGCATCACGAAGTAGCTCACCCCGCGCACGGGGGGATACCGGTCGGCGGGCTGGTACTGCCCGTCCACGGGGGCGATGGCCACCAGCGCGCGGATGGCGAAGTTGAAGGCGAAGGGGATGCGGGCGTCGTCGGGCCAGTGCGCCAGCCGGTTGAACGCCGCCGCCACGGTGATCGCCTCGCCGCCGCGCGAGTGCCCCATGAGGGCGATGCGCGCCGTGTCCACGCGCCCCGCCAGCGGGAACGTGGAGTCCCCCGCCCAGGCGCGCCACAGCGCGAGGTGCTGCAGCAGCATCCACCCGCGCGCGTCGTTCTCCGAGCGAATGGCGCCATTGAGGAAGTTCTCGTCCACCGACACCGCGATGTAGCCGTGGCTGGCCAGGTGCCGGCCGATCCACTCGTACCCCGGGTCGGAGAATTCCTTCATGTTGTGGTTGCCGTGCACCATCAGCACCAGCGGAAACGCCCCGGCGGTGTCGGGGTGCCACACGCGCCCGTTGCGCGGCAGCGCCGTGGCGTCAACGCCCCAGTAGCGCCAGCGGCTGCGCAGCGCCTTGGCGTCGATGCCGCGCAGGAACGGCGTCCCGTTCACGGGGCGCGTGCGCACGGTCACCGAGTCGCGGAACGCCGCGCGCCGCCGGTCGGTGCCGCTGCCGTAGACGAAGTGCGCCACGCGATAGGGCCCGGGGAGCCCGGGGTTGGGGGCGTCCAGCGACACGCCGGCCAGCACGCGGTCGGCGTCGGAGACCACCAGCCGCGGCGGCTGTACGCACGCGGCAGCCAGCAGCGCGAGCGCCACGGGGCGAAGGGCGAGGAATCGAGGCATGCCGGGAAATCTGTGCCCCGCGCGCCCGCGCCGCCCTCCCCCTACGCCCCCGCGCCCACCAGGTTCTGCCGCGGGTCGATGATCCGCAGCACCCCGTCGATCCCGGGCTGGTTGAACCCCTTGAAGCCGTCGTTCCGCTCCAGGTTCTCCAGGTGCGACCCGATGGCCCCGTGCAGCCGGAAGTCCTCCGCCTGGTCCGCCGCGATCAGCCCCGCGCGCTCCAGCGCGTCCACCCGCGCCGGGTCCACCGGCCACCACTCCCCCTGCGTGAGCGCCTGGTACAGGTGCGGAAAGTCCGAGAAGGGGGGCATGAACGACACACCGGCCGCCTCCAGCCCCGCCTGCATCCGGACGTGGTCGTACATGCACTCCAGGTGGTTGATCCCCGCCTCCAGCACCGACTCGCCGTGCAGCGCGCACCACAGCCCCGCGCGCCGCAGGTACGGCAGCGGCTCCAGCGGGAGATGCGCGAAGTCGATGTCCAGCTCCTCGGGGGCCAGGTCGATGTCGGCGAAGATCACCGAGCCGATCGCGGGCTGCTCGAGGATCTGCGAGCCCCACCCGGCCGCATGCCCCGCGTAGAACAGCTCGCGGCATTCGAACCCCAGCGCCTCCAGCACCGCCACGTTGCGGTGGAACCACTCGCGTGAGCTGTCATAGGTGTGGTGGTCCTGGTTGGCCCAGCCGATGCCATGCGCGTCCTGCCGCGCCTTCTGGATCCGCCCGGCGCGGTTGCGCGACTCCCAGTACTCGCGCTCGGCGCGCAGCCACAGCCAGCACGCCCAGTCCCGCCCCAGCGCGGCCACGGCACGCGCCACCAGCGCATCGGTGTGATCGTAGCCGGCGCCGATGTCGTCGAAGGCGCGGCGCCGCGCGCGGAACGCCTGCAGCTGCAGCCGCGCCTCGCGCAGCTGCGCCGGCGACGGGTCGTCAGGCGCGAAGCCCAGGGCGCCGCGCCGCTCGATGGCGTCGAAGGCCACCCCGTCCGCCGACGCCAGCCGCACGCGTCGGAAGGGGGCATGCATCGCGCCCTCCACGGTCGCACTGAGCCCCTGCGCCGCCACGAACTCGTGCGCGTACTCCACCTTGAACCCCACCGTGAGCCCCGCCCCCCCGGACAGCACCGCGGGGAACAGCCCGGTGGGGTTGCGCAGCACCCCGGGCTGCGTCGGGTCGTCCTCCCACCCCGCCTCGCGGAACGACGCCACCAGCGCCGTATCGCCCACCCGGACATGGTCCAGCAGGTCCAGCATCCGGACGCCCAGGTCGTCCAGCAGCCGCCACGCCAGCGCCGCGGCCTCGGGGACGCGCGCCAGCGCCTCGTCGAGCACGGTGCGTACCAGCACGGCGGCGGCCGGCTGCGTGGTCCAGGTGCGGTGCGTGCGGAAGGGCGCGGGGGACATGGGCGGGCGGGTGGGGGGGAGGGCCAACGCCGGGACGCGCTCGCGCCCGGCAGCTCCGAGCGTTATCGTAACCGCCGTTATGGAAACCTGCAAACCGACCCCCCGGTGAGCCGCCCCCGCGGCGACCACGCGGAACGGCGCGAGGCCATCGCGCAGGCCGCCGCCGACGCCATCGCCACCCGCGGGCTCGAGCAGGTCACCCTGCGCGACATCGCCGCCGCCCTCGGCGTCACCACCGGCGTCCTCACCCACTACTTTCCCTCCAAGGACGCCCTGGTCGCCTTCACCAAGGCGCAGGCCTTCGACCGGCACCTGGCGCGCGCGCGCGAGGCGGCGGCAGGCGCCGAGGGGATCGAACGGCTGCACGCGGTGGTCGCCGAGCTGCTCCCGGTGGACGCCGAGCGCCGCACCAGCTGGCGGCTGCTGGTGGCGTTCCACGGCAGTGCGGTGGGATCGGCCGCCATGCGCCGCGCGCACGACCGGCGCATGCGCGCCTGGTTCGCCTTCTTCGCCGAGCTGGTGGCGCCGCTGGGCATCGCCGACGCCGAGGCCACCGGCCTGGCCGTCGCCCTCTTCGTGGAGGGGATGGCCGTGCACCTGGCCATGATGCAGCCCCCCCGTCCGGCCCCCTGGCAGCGGGCGTTCGCCCGCACGCAGGTGGAGCGCCTCGTTTTCCCCGCTGCGCCCCCCCGTCGTCGCTCCCGCCCCGTGAGACCCGCCCCATGCCCCTGATGCGCCCCACGTCCGTTGCCGCCGCCCGCTGGGCGGGACTCCTGGCCACCGCCCTCGCGCTCGCCGCCCCCGCTGCGGCGGCCCAAGGCGCGCCCCCGCTGCGCACCGTGGCCTTCACCACCACGGAAGGCACCTGGATGTCGCTGGACGTCACCCGCGACGGCCGCACCCTGCTGGTCGAGCTCCTGGGGGACGTTTACGCGCTCCCCCTGGAGGGCGGGCGCGCGCGGCCGCTGCTCACCGGGCGCGCCTTCCAGTCGCAGCCGCGCGTCTCCCCCGACGGGGCGCGGCTCGCGTACATCAGCGACGCCAGCGGCTCGGACAACGTGTGGGTGGCCAACCTCGACGGGAGCGGCGCGCGGCAGGTCACGCGCCTCCCCCGCGCGGGGATGCTGTCGCCGGCGTGGACCCCCGACGGCGCATCGATCGTGGTCACCGTCACCGATCCGTTCGCGAGCCGCACGGCGGAGCTGTGGCGCTACCGCGTGGACACGGGGGAGGGGGTGCGGGTGCAGGAGAACACCAACGGGCTGGCGGCGCCGCTCGTCTCGTCCCCCCTCCCCGGCCCCTACGGCGCATGGCCCTCCCCCGACGGACGGCACGTGTGGTTTGCCTCGGTCACGCCGCGCCCCTACGGGAGCCGCACCGGCGCCGGCAGCGCCATCCAGCGCATCCCCGTGGCGGGCGGCCCCGCCGAAACCGTGGTGGTGGAGGGGACGCCGGCCATGAAGCCGATGCTCTCCCCCGACGGCGGCACGCTGGTGTACGGCACCACGCGCGAGGGGCGCACGGGGCTCAAGGCGCGCACCCTCGCCACCGGCGCGGAGCGGTGGCTGGCCTACCCGGTGGACCGCCACCAGCTGGAGGCGCGCGCGTCGCGCGACGTGCTCCCCACCGCCGCCTTCTCCCCGGACGGACGCTGGCTGTACGCCGCATTCGGCGGGCGCATCCACCGGCTGGGGGTGCAGGACGGCTCCGACACGGTCATCCCCTTCTCGGCCGACGTATCGCTGGAGGTGGTGCCCACCATTCGCGTGGCGCACCGGGTGGATACCGGGGCGGTCCGCTCGCGCCGCGTGCAGCAGCTGGCCACCGCCCCCGATGGGCGCACGGCCTACTCGACGCTGGGACGCCTGTGGGTCACCGAGCGGGCGGGGGGGCCCGCGCGCCGACTCACCGCCACGCCGCGCGCGCGGGAGTTCATGCCCGCCTGGTCCCCCGACGGCCGCTGGATCGCGTACGTGACCTGGGACGAGGAGGGGGGGGCGCTCTGGAAGGCGCGCGCGGACGGCGGCGCGCCACCGGTGCGCCTCACCACCGAGCCGGCGCTGTGGATCACGCCGGCGTGGAGCGCCGACGGCCGCACGATCACCGCCGTCACCGCGCCGCTCCGCTCCAGCCTGCTGGCGCCGCCGGGGGTGGCCCCCCCGGACGCGCAGCGCGCGGAGGTCCCCGCCGCCGGCGGCGCGCCGCGGCTGCT
>JBEIJM010000107.1:0-12217 GCA_040380205.1 Gemmatimonadaceae bacterium | reverse complement strand
TCCGCCGACGCCTCGGCCAGCCGGTCGATGCGCGGGTCCTTGATCCACAGGTACATCAGGCTGGCCACCGCCAGCAGCGAGCAGGAGACGTACAGCCCCAGGATGGCCGCGGGGACGTGCACGTAGAAGATCTTCTGCGCCGCGCCCAGCATGGCGTCCACCGGGGTGAACCAGAGGGCGCGCGCGCACGCCGCGACGCACGCGGCCACGGCCACCACCAGGAAGGCGTCAACGCCGCGCGGAGCGGCGGGAGCGGATGCGGCCATGCGGGGCTACTCCTCGATCGTGAACGGAAACACCAGGCAACTCGCGGACAGGAACACCAGGTCGTACGCCAGCAGCACGCGCAGCCACGCCGTCGCCTCCTCCACCGGCTGGCCGCGCAGCACCACCGCCGTGGCCTGCGCCGCGGGGATCACCAGCGGCACGAAGAACGGCAGCGTCATCATGGGCAGCAGCAGGTCGGCCAGCCGCGTGTTGGCGGCGATGGCCGCGAACAGCGTCCCCACGGCGGCCAGCCCCAGCGCCGCCAGCACCACCACCGGCCCCACCACCCACCAGTCCCCGTCCAGCGGAAGATCAAAGAAGAGCGCCACCGCCGGAAGCGCCAGCGCCTGCACCGCCAGCACGAACACCGCGTTGGCCAGCGCCTTCCCGGCAAAGATCGCCGGACGCGACACCGGCGAGGCCAGGAGCCCGTCGTAGGCGCGCTCCGCCAGCTCCAGCCCGAACGAGCGGTTGAGCCCCAGGAGCCCCGAAAAGGTGAAGATCACCCACAGCACCCCCGGCGCCAGGTCGATGGCCGGGATGGCCGTGGGGTCCCACGTGAAGCGGAAGATGACCACCGCCAGCACCGCGAACACCGCCGCGGCCAGGTAGCCGCTGCGCGTGCGCGATTCAATGAGCAGGTCCTTGCGGGCGATGCGCCACGCATCGCGCAGGAATTCCGGCGGGCGGACCGCCGGACGCGCCCCCCCCTCGGGGGTGCTCATGCGGCCGGGGGGAGGGCGGGCATGAGCGCCCGATAGGCGCCCTGGAACGCCTCCACGGCAAAGCCGGGGTCGCCGGCCGGCACGCGATGCACCACCCGCCCCTCGCGCAGAATCGCCGCCTCGGTGGCCAGCGCCAGCCCCTCGTGCAGGTGATGCGTGGTGAGCACCAGGATCGCCCCGTCCCCCTGCAGCGCCCGCAGCGCCCCCGTGAGCGCGCCGCCGCCCACCTCGTCCAGCCCGGTGTACGGCTCGTCCAGCAGCACCAGCCGCGGCGCGTGGACCAGCGCCCGCGCAATGGACACCCGCTGCTGCAGCCCGCGGCTGAGCGCGCGCACCGGCAGGTCGGCGCGGTCCAGCACCGCCAGCCGGCGCAGCGCCGCGGTGGCCGCCGCATCCGCCTCCACCAGCCCCTGGCACTCGGCGGCAAAACGCACGTTCTCCCGCACCGTGAGCGCCGGGTACAGCAGCGCGTGGTGCGACAGCAGCCCCACCAGCCGGCGCGCGTCGGGGCCGCCCGGCAGCCGGTGCCCCCGCAGCCACACCGTACCGCGCGTGGGCGCCAGCAGCCCCCCCAGCAGCTTCAGCAGCGTGGTCTTCCCCGCCCCGTTGGGGCCGAACAGCGCCAGGCACGCCCCCGGGCGCAGCTGCAGCGACACGCCATCCACCGCCCGCCGGCCGCCGAACGCGCGCACCACCCCGCGCGCCTCCAGCCCGTCGGCCAGCGGCGGGGCATCGTTCAGGGCGTCATCCGAGGCGGCAGCCGGGGCGGGATCGGACGCGGATCGCTGCGCGGGGGGCATCGCTCTACATTAGCCGAAGCGTCCCGCGCCCGCGACACGCCAGTCCCACCACCGGCGCACGGGCCGCCCTGCCTGTCCCCTGGTCCCCGCCTTCCGCTGCCGCCATGCGCGACCTCGACGTCCTGCTGCAGGAGCACCGCTCCTTTCCTCCGCCCCCCGCCTTCCGCGCCCGGGCGCGCGTGGCCGACCCGGCCCTGCTGGCCCGTGCCGCCGAGGACCCCGAGGGGTTCTGGGCCGAGGAGGCCGCCACGCTGCAGTGGGACGCCCCGTGGGACACCGTGCTGCGCTGGACGCCGCCCCACGCCCGCTGGTTTGACGGCGGGCGCCTGAACGCCGCCGTCAACTGCGTGGACCGCCACCTGGACGGGCCGCGCCGCAACAAGGCCGCGCTCATCTGGGAGGGGGAGCCCGGTGACCGCCGCACCCTCACCTACTGGGACCTGTACCGCGAGGTGAACGTCGCGGCCTCCATGCTGCGCCACCTGGGGGTCCGCCGCGGCGATCGGGTGGCGATCTACCTGCCGCTGGTCCCCGAGGCGGTGGTGGCCATGCTGGCGTGCGCGCGCATCGGCGCGGTGCACACCGTGGTGTTCGGGGGCTTCTCGCCGGAGTCGCTGCGCGACCGCATCAACGACTGCGGCTGCACGGTGCTCATCACCGCCGACGGCGGCTACCGGCGCGGCGCGGTGGTGCCGCTCAAGCGCAACGCCGACGCCGCGCTGGCCGAGTGTCCCACGGTGAAGCACGTGCTGGTGGTGCGGCGCGTGGGGAGCGCGCACACCGACGAGACGCACGCGCAGATGGTGGAGGGGCGCGACCACTGGTGGCACCTGCTGGCGAAGCAGGTCCCCGCCGAGTGCGCGCCGGAGTCGATGGCCGCCGAGGACCTGCTGTTCATCCTCTACACGTCGGGGACCACCGGGAAGCCCAAGGGGATCGTGCACACCACCGGCGGCTACCTCACCGGCGCCGCGGCCACCACCAAGCTGGTGTTCGACCTGCGCGAGGAGGACGTGTACTGGTGCACCGCCGACATCGGGTGGATCACGGGGCACAGCTACCTGGTCTACGGCCCGCTGGCCAACGGCGCCACCTGCCTGTTGTACGAGGGCGCCCCCGACTGGCCCGCCCCCGACCGCTTCTGGGAGCTGTGCGCGCGCCACGGCGTGACGATCTTCTACACCGCCCCCACCGCCATCCGCGCGTTCATGAAGTGGGGGGACCACCACGTCGCCAAGCACGACCTGTCGCGGCTGCGGCTGCTGGGGTCGGTGGGGGAGCCCATCAACCCCGAGGCGTGGATGTGGTACCACCAGGTGGTGGGGCAGGGGCGCTGCCCCATCGTGGACACGTGGTGGCAGACGGAGACCGGCGCCATCATGATCACCCCGCTGCCGGGGCTCACCACCACCAAGCCCGGCTCGGCCACGCACCCCTTCCCGGGGGTGCGCACGGCGCTGCTGGACTCCTCCGGCGCCGAGGTGCCGGTGGGGGGCGGGCTGCTGGCCATCACGCACCCGTGGCCCTCCATGCTGCGCACCATCTGGGGGGACGACGCGCGCTACGTGTCCACGTACTTCTCCAAGTGGCCCGGGCGCCCCGACCTGTACTTCCCCGGCGACGGCGCCAAGAAGGACGAGGACGGCTACCTGTGGATTCTGGGGCGGGTGGACGACGTGCTGAACGTGGCCGGCCACCGCATCGGCACCATGGAGGTGGAGAGCGCGCTGGTGGACCACCCGGCGGTGGCCGAGGCCGCCGTGGTGGGGCGCAGCCACGAGCTCAAGGGGCAGGCCATTGCCGCGTTCGTCACGCTGCGCGCGGGGCAGCACCCCAGCGGCACCCTGCGGGACGAGCTGCGCGAGCACGTGGCCCGGAAGATCGGCGCGCTGGCGCGCCCCGACGACGTGCTGTTCAGCGGCGACCTCCCCAAGACGCGCTCGGGGAAGATCATGCGGCGGCTGCTGCGGGACATCGCCGAGGGGCGCGCGCTGGGGGACACCACCACGCTGGCGGACCCGGCGGTGGTGGCCGGGCTCAAGGCGCAGTACGAATCGCAGGAGGGGTGACCGCCCGGGTGGGGGCGGACGCACAACCGGGGGCCTCTGGAATGACGGTGCGGTGACGGCACGAATCCAGCATGGAGGAGTCCGCACCACCCCCCACCTTCAGGCGCCCATGATCGACCGTCTCTTCCCCGACCTGTTTCTTCCTCGCCGCCTGGCCCCCGACGCCCGGCAGCGGATGCGGATTGCCCAGGCCCGCGCCGAGGAGGCGCTGATCCGCACGCACGTGGACAACGCGCTGGCGTTCGTGGAGACGCTGGCGGGGGAGGCGGGCTTTGAGCGGGGGTTGGCGCTGTACCTGCAGGCGCTGGAGGTCCCCGAGCCGCTGGCCTCGGTGGTGATGATGCGGGCGCTGGTGGCGCTGGGGGACCAGCTCCCCGACGCGCGCCCGCTGGGGCTCCCGGAGCCCGTCCTGCGGGAGGGCGGGCTCCGGGAGCCGGAGCCCCTTACGGAGCCTTCGCGGGAGCGGGAGCGGGTGCTGCTGCCGTCGTTGCGCGCAGCGAGTCGACGAGCTTCCTGAGCTCGTCGTAGGTGAGCCCGCCGGGGAACATCTGGTTCCCCACCAGCAGCGTCGGCGTGCTGCTCACGCCGCGCTGGCTCCCCTCGGCGGCGTTGGCCTGGATCTGCGGCAAGGTGCGCTGCGAGTCGAAGCAGCTGCCGTAGGCCGCCATGTCCAGCCCCACCTGCCCCGCCAGCCGGTCGAGCACCTTGCGCGGGTTGCTGGTGGCCTGGGTGCTCCACTCCGTCTGCGCCGCGAAGATGGCGTCGTGCATCTCCCAGAACTTCCCCTGCTCGTTGGCGCAGGAGGCGGCCAGGTGCGCGGAGAGGGTGTTGGCGTGGATCTGGGTGAGCGGGAAGTCGTAGAAGCGGAAGTTGGCCAGCCCGGCGTCCACGATCCGGCTCATGATGTCGGGCTCCTGCAGCGCGTTGAACTGGGCGCAGCCGGGGCACTCGAAATCGGCGAACTCGATGATGGTGACCGGGGCGTCGGGGTTGCCGCGCAGGTAGCCGGTGGCCGTGGGGAGCGGGGTGGAGGCGGCCAGCGAGATGGGCTTGGGCTTGTTGGCCTGGACCTGCCAGTAGATGACCCCCGCGCCGATGGCGAGGATGGCGACGACGGCGGGGAGGAACAGCCCGTTCTTCTTCTTGGGCGAGACGGTGGCCACGAGATCTCCGAAAGGCGCCGGGGACCGGCGCGGTGACAGGCGGAAGACCGCGCCGGCGCGGGTGCGGCGCAGCGGGCAGCGGATGTGCTGCGCCAAAGGTACCGGTGGGGTCTCGGGCGTGCAGCCCCTAGGAATCGCCGCGATTTGGGGGTATTCTTGACAGGCTCCCCCCAACAGGCACCCGTGCCGGGTCCTGACGGGTTGGCTCCGGCGCTGCCCTGGACTTGCCAAGGCGTGACCGCGGCCCCGGGGGCCCCGCGAGGCCGGTATTGGTGCCGGGCCCGCCAGCCGCCCGCCGTACCACCCAGAGGACATGGCCAAGGTCAACAACAACAGGCAGATGCGCCCGCGCCGCGATGCGTCGGTGCCCTCGCCGTACCAGGAAGCCCGGGACGAACTGTTCCAGCACATCATGCAGTGCGGTGTCATCGGGTGCCACCCGGTGGACCAGAAGGAGTGGTTTGACGCCACCCTGCAGTACCTGACCGATCGGTACCCCGAGCTGCGCGCCACCGAGTTGGCGGAGCTTCGGACGCTGGGCGAGCGCTTTGCCCAGCCGGCCAAGAAGGCCGAGACCGCCGCCGCCAGCTGAGCGAGCCCGCCGCCGCCGACTACCGCGCCCGCTCTCGCCAGAGCATCAGCGTGTAGTCGGCGGTGGCCACCACCCCCAGGGCGCCCACCAGCAGCACCAGTGGACGCACCCACCCGGGGACGGCCAGCACGGCCACCACCGTCAGCAGCTGCCCCACCGTCACGGCCTTCCCCACGGGACGGGCGCGGAAGGTGATCGGGCGCAGCCAGCTCACGTTGCGCGCGACGAACCAGCCAATCACCGACATCACGTCGCGGAAGAACAGCGCCACCCCTTCCCACGGGGCCAGCGCGCCGTCAGCCACGTAGGTGACGATCACGCTGAGCATGAACAGCCGGTCGGCCACCGGGTCCAGCAGCGCGCCAAAGCGCGACGTGACGCGCTGCCGCCGCGCCAGCCAGCCGTCCAGGAAGTCGGTGAACGACGCCACGGCGATGAGCGCCAGCCGCACCGTGGTCCCCTCGGCGGCCACGAAGCCCAGCGCCAACCCCACCCGCGACAGCGAGATGACATTGGGGAGCGTCAAGACCGGCGGGACCGGGGCCGTGTGCGTCATGGTTCAACCTACCCGCCGAGAGCGCCAAGGTGCCAGCGGGGTTTCCCCGACCCCGTCCGCCTGATGGCGTCGAGGACGGGGTGAGTCACCCCGTGCCCCGGACAATCCCCCAGGCGGCGCGATCGGGGACGAACGTGTCCTGCGCGAAGCGCAGCAGGTCGTCGGCCGTGACCGCGGCCAGCTGCCCGGGGCCGTCCAGCCGCTCCCCCACCCCGTCGCCAAAGAGCCAGGCGTCCACCAGCTCGGCCAGCACCGTGCCCCCCGACTGCCGGGCAATGGCCTCCATCCCCACCAGGTACTGCCGCGCGCGCGTGAGCTCCTGAGGGGTGGGGGGCTCGCGGGTGAGCGCCGCCAGCTCGCGCAGCAGGCCATCGCACGCCTCCTGCTCCCGCTCGGGGGCGGTGGCGATGTAGGCGGCGAAGTGGCCGCCGCCGCGGCGCACGGCGGGGCCGGCGCTGACGGTGTAGGCCAGCGACTGGCGCCCGCGCAGCTGCTCGAACAGCCGCCCCCCCAATCCGCCCAGCACCGCCGAGAGCAGTTGTGCGGGGAACCGGCGCGCATCGCGCCGCCCAACACCGGGGAAGAGCAGCGCGATGGCCGTCTGCTTCTTGTCCCGGCTGTCCTCCCGCCGGGCCGAGTGCTCGGGCCATGCCACGGCGGGGGGCGGGGCGTCGTCGCGCCAGCCAAGCCCCGGCAGGGCGGTGGGCACCAGGGCCGCCACCTGCGACGGGTCCACCGGCCCCGACACGGCCACCACCACGGCACCCTGCAGCACGTGTGCTTGGTGGTAGGCCACCAGCTGCGCGCGGCTGATGGCCGGCAGCGAGCGCTCCGTGCCCAGCACCGAGCGGGCATACGGGTGGCTCCCGTAGGCGGCCTCCATGGCCAGCCGCATGGGCCACCGCGCCATGTCATCGCGCAGGCGCGCCACCTCCGCCAGCGCCAGCGCCCGTTCGGTGTCCACCCGGGACTCCGGGAAGGCGGGGGCGGTGACCACCTCCCCCAGTAGCGCCAGCGCCTCGGCCAGCGCCCCCGGGGGGACGGCCATGGTCCACGCCAGCGATTCCGCGCCGGCCTGCACGCCAATGCTGCTCCCCAGCGCCTCCGCCGCCTCCGCCAGCGCGGCGGCGTCGCGGCGCAGGCTCCCCCCCACCATCGTGGTGGCCATCAGCCGAGCCACCCCCTCGAACCCCGCCGGATCGAGCAGCGCGCCACCGCGCTGGAATACCCCCAGGTGCACCAGCGGCGCCTCGGGGCGCGGCAGCACCAGCACCGGGACCCCCGTGTCGGTGCGGTACTCGAACACCTCGGCGTCCAGGGCGCGCAGCCGCACCGTAGCGGCTGGCACCAGGGGCGCATCGGCCGTGGGGGATACCGCGGAGAGCGGGGGCGGTGGCGCCGCCTCCCGCAGGCGGGCCTCCAGCGTGGCCACATCGGGGACCAGCGGCGCCGCGTCGTGCGGCCGGTACGCCAGCACCGCCACCTGATCGGGGGCCAGGTGGCGGCGCACCGCCTCCTGCACGGCGTCGGCCGGCGTGGAGAGCAGCGCGTCGTAGTGCGCCGCTCCCAGCGCGAGCCCCCCGTCGGCCTCCCAGCTGGCCAGGTACATCGCCTGCCCCTCCATGTCCTCCAGGCGGCGCAGCCAGCGCGCCTCCACGAGCCTCCGCGCGCGCGCCAGCTCCGACGGTTGCACGCCGCCCTCGGCCAGCTGGCGCACGGTGTGCCACAGCGCGGGGAGCGCCTCTGGTGCCTGCGGGGGCGGCACCTCCGCCGATACCACGAACACCCCCGTCTCGCGCGCGTGGGTCCCCCACGCCGACACCGACGACGCCAGCGACCGCTCGCGCACCCCGCGGTACAGGCGCGACGCGCGTCCGGCGCCCAGCAGCAGCGCGGCGAGCTCCAGGGCGGGGGTGTCCGGGTGCGCGTGGGGCGGCAGGCGCCACCCCAACGCCAGCTGCAGCTGCGCCACGTCGCCGGCCAGCTCCTGGGCGCGCACTCCCGGGGGGGCCGTCTCCAGCAGCACCGGGGCGGCCTCGGGGACACCGCCGGAGAGCGCCCCGTGCCGCTCCGCCACGGCCTGCGTGATGGCGTCGGGGTCCACGTCCCCCACGATGCTCACGATGGTGGTGGCGGGACGATACCAGTGGCGGTAGAAGCGGGCGAGCCGCTCGTGGGTGAAGGTGCGCAGCTGCTCGGGGTGGCCGATGCGCCAGCGGCGGATGCGGTGCCGGTCGTGCAGCAGGGCGTAGAGCGACTCGATGGCCACCGCGCCGGGGGTGTCGCGCTTGCGCTGCACCTCCTGGATGATGACCTCCAGCTCGCGGGCCAGCTCGTCGCCGTCCAGGGTGGCGCGGGCATACGCGTCGAACTGCAGCTCGAGCGCGGGAAGCACGTTGGCGGCGGGGACCACGGCGTAGTAGGCCGTGTGGTCGTAGATGGTGTGGGCGTTGAGATAGCCCCCCAGCGCCTTGGTCTCCTGCGCCAGCACCCCCACGCCGCGGGTGGGGGTCCCCTTGAAGAACATGTGCTCGAGGACGTGCGCGATCCCCACCTCGTCCTCCTCCTCGTCCAGATAGCCGGCGCGCACCCAGGTGACGATGGCCGCCACGGGGGCGGCGGGGTCGCGACGCACCAGCAGCGTGAGCCCGTTGGGGAAGCGCACGCGGCGGGTGTCGCGATGCAGAGCCAGGGTGTCGCTGGGGCGTGGAGTCACGGCAGAGGAGTGGGGGGAAGACGGCTGCGCCCGCCGGGGAACCGGCGGGCGCGGCAGCAACGAACCAGCGGAATCGCGGTCAGCGCACGATGCGCAGCACCCCGGCGTGGGCCCCGCCGCGCAGGAACGCCTCGGGGGCGTGCGCCTGCACCAGCGCCCCGGTGGCGCCGTACCAGCGCCGCGCCTCGGCGGCCATGTACGCGTCCAGCGGCCGCCCAGCGTCACGCACATCGCGCAACCGCTGCACGATCTGCTCCCACGTCCCCTCCAGCGCGGTGCCGTCGGGGAACTCCACCCGGTGCGTGCCATCGGCGGCGGCGTCGGGGGCGGCATCGTGGGGCGCCTCAGCGGCGGCGCCGCGGCGCTCGTGGCCCACGGGCACAGCGGCGGCCCCGCCGGCCAGGGGAGCGGCCTCGCCCTCCTCACTGCGCGCGGCCAGCCCGCCCAACAGCTCGCCCAACGCCTCCAGCTGCGCGGGGAGGGGCGCCCCCCCCGCGCCGCGCTCGGCGTCCTCCTCCGCCGCCGCCTCCCGGTCGGCCTCGGCCCGTGCCTCCGCCTCCGCCTCGGCCTCCTCCCGCTCCATCATGGCCTGCTCCACCTCGGCCAGCAGCGCGTCCACCGCATCCGGCTCGGCGGTCAGCTCGGCCAGCCGCGCCTCCCACGGCGCCATTTCGGGATCGCCGTCGGGGAGCCGCAGCAGGGTGCGCTTGAGCTCCAGCAGCCGCAGCACGCCGAACTCGTCCCAGTGATCGCCGGGGGCGGTGCGCTCGAACTCCGCCAGCGACGCGTCCAGCTCGCCGGCGTCGTACAGGAGATTGGCCAGGTACACGCGCGCCTCGCCAAAGCCGGGGTCCAACGTGAGCGCCCGCCGCATGGCGGTGAGCGCCTGCGGATCCTTCCCCAGGCGGTGCAGCGCGTACCCCACCGAGGCCACCGCCTCCGCCGACTCCGGGTCGTGGGCGACGGCGTGCTCGAAGTACGGCAGCGCGGCTTCGGCGTACCCCTCACGGAACAGCGCGCGCCCCACCTGCAGCATCAACTCGGCATCATCGTCATAGCCCAGCGCCACCAGGCGCTCGAAGTGGGCGAACGCCTCCTCCTCCCGCCCGAACTTGAGCAGCAGCTCGCCCATCCCCGCCAGCGCGTCCTCGTGCTCGGGGTCGTGGTGCAGCGCCTCGGCAAAGCTGCGCCGAGCCCAGGCAAACTCGTCGCGGGCCATGCGGGCGTACCCCTCGCCCACGTGCAGCGGGGCCGCGCCCGGGTACAGCGCCAGCCCTTCGCGCAGCACCGCCAGCGCCTCGTCGTACTGCCCCTCGTTGTAGAGGGCATGCGCGCGCTCGTCGTACTCCTCGGAGCTCAGGAACGGCGTCGACATCTCGCGTGGCACCTCCGGACACTGCGGGTTCCCCAGCCTCTCCCCCGATACTACCGCCAACGCCCCCGGATGTTCAATGGCTGCGCGGGCCCGGTGCGTCCCGTCACGGGCGTGTGACCGACGCCAGTGCCACCGCCAGCGCCGTGGCGAGCGCGGCGTTGGCCTCCAGCAGCGCCAGGTTGGCCTGCACCGACCGTCCCTGGGTGCGCCGCTCCACCTCCCCCAGCAGGAAGGGGGTCACGGCGCCGCCGCGCACCCCCGCCGCGGCCGCCTGGGCCAGCGCCTCGCGGGTGGCGGTCTCCACGAGGTCGGGGGGGAGGGCGGCGTGGGCCGGTGGCGGCTGCACCACCAGCATGGCCCCCGGGCGCCCCAAAGCGCGGTGCGCCCGCCAGGCGGCCACCACGGTGGCCACATCGGGGGCGGTGGCCGGCAGCGGCAGCCCGGTGGTGGTGGTGAAAAATCCCGGGAGCTCCCGGGTGCGATACCCCACCACCGGCACCCCCAGCGTTTCCAGCCGTTCCAGCGTGGCCGGCAGGTCGAGGATGGACTTGGCGCCGGCGCACACCACCAGCGCGGGGGTGCGCGCCAGCTCCACCAGATCGGCCGACTCGTCAAACGGCGCGTCGCGATGCACCCCGCCAATGCCGCCGGTGGCGAAGACGGGAATCCCGGCCACGCCGCACAGCGCCAGCGCCCCGGCCACGGTGGTGGCCCCATCCACGGCGTCCGCCACCGCCATCCCCAGATCGCGCGCGGAGCATTTGCGCACCCCCGAGCCGGCGAGGAAGCGGGGGACCGCGTCGTCCGGGATCCCCAGCGAGGGGACCCCCGCCACCACGGCGGTGATGGCGGGGACGGCGCCCCCGCCCTCCACCGCGGCCACCATGCGCCGCGCCGCCTCGGCATTGAACGGCGGGCGCAGCCCCTGCGCCAGCACGGAGCTCTCCAGCGCCACCACCGGCGCGCCACCGGCCAGCGCCGCCGCCACCTCGGGGGTGGCCTGCACCAGCGACGGCAGTTCAGTCAGGCGCATGGTCAGGTCACCGTGGAGGTGACGCCGCGGAACTGCTCCCACGCGCCGGTGGCGAGGATGTCATCCATGGCCGCCACGCACGCCTCCAGCTCGGCGTCGGTGGTGTAGAAGTGCGGGGCCACGCGGATGCCGGCCCCAGGACGGAAGTCGATGACGATGTCGCGGGCCAGCAGCGCCCGCGCCACCTCGGCGGCGTGCGGCAGGTCGAAGGCCACCGTGCCGCCGCGCTGGGCCGCGTCACGCGGCGCCTTCACCGACCAGCCGCGCGCGTCGGCCAGCTCGACCAGCCGCGCCACCTGCCGCAGGCTCTTGGCGCGAATCGCCGGCATCCCGGCCTCGACGATGATCCGCGGTCCCTCCATCCCGGCAAAGAGCGCCGGGACCACCGGCGTCCCCCCCAGCCACCGCCACGCGCCGTCGGCGTAGTCCATCGTCCCGCTGAAGGCGAAGGGGGCGCGGTGCGCCTGCCACCCCGTCAGCGCCGGCGCCAGCGTGGCGCTCGCCTCGGGGGACGCGTACAGGAAGCAGCCGCCGGGGCCGCCGCACAGCCACTTGAGCACCCCGCCGCACAGGAAATCCACCCCCAGCGCCTGCACGTCCACGGGGATCACCCCCACGCTGTGGTACGCGTCGAGTGCCACCCGCGCCCCCACGGCTTGCGCCTTGGCGCAGATCGCCGCCGCGTCCTGGATGAACGCCGACCGGAACAGCACGTGCGACACCGCCACCAGCCGCGTACGCGGGGTGATGGCGTCCAAGAGGCGCTGGAGGTCCACGCGAATGCCGTCGGCCTCGCCGGGGACCACCACCACCTGCGCCCCCAGCCGAGGCGCCAGCTGGTCGTAGGCGTAGCGCACCGACGGAAAGTCGAGCGCGGTCATCACCACCTCGTTCCGCTCGGGGGGATAGTCGAGGGCGGTG
>JBEIJM010000106.1:0-12288 GCA_040380205.1 Gemmatimonadaceae bacterium | reverse complement strand
CGGCGGCCGCCACGCTGTCGGCCCGGAGCACGCGCCCCACCGAGTCGGCGCGCGCCCGCTGGGCCGGCGTGGAGTCCGCGGCCGCCTTGGCCGCGGCCGAGTCGGCCTTGGCCTTGGTGGCCAGCGAGTCGGCCCGGAGCTTTTCCAGCTTGGTCTGCACCAGCCGCACCCCCACGCGCGACGAATCGGGGCGAAGCACGCGCACCGCCGCCAGCGGGAACCGCTGCTCGGGGACGAACGGCTTGTCGAAGGTCACGCGGATCGCGCGGTTGCTGTCCTCCACCGCCACCGTGGCGATGCGCACCCCCACGGTATCGTGCGGGAAGGCGTAGAAATCCGCCTGCGCCCGCGCGGCCACGGTGACCGAGGCGCTGTCCCACGCCTCCAGCGGGTCGATGGTGCGGCTGCCGTTCCGATCCACGAAGGCGCGCAGCAGGTACGGGCCCGGGGGGAGGTGGCGCAGGGCGTAGCGCCCGCTGGAGTCGGCGGCCACCTGGTAAATGGTGGAGTCCTTCCCGACCACCGGGCCGATCGCCTCGACAATGGTGTTGGGCGCCCCCTTGCCGGCCACCCAGTCGAAGGCCACCCCCGCCACCTCGGTGTCGGGGATGGGGCCACCAGTACTGAACACCAGGCGGATCGTCGTATCCAGCCCGTTGTTCCGCAGGTCTTGGATGCCGGGCTTGATGACCACCGCGTAGACCGTGTTGGGGCGCCAGTCGGTTCCGGGGCGGATCTCCAGCCGACGGCGTTCCCACTTCACCCGCGGGATCCCGCTGCGCGGGCTGATGAACACCAGGTCGCGCAGGTCGCGGGCGCCGCGCGGCGTCTCGCTGACCACCTCATCAAACTGCACCACCACCGCGCCGGGGACCTTCCCCACACTGCTGTCGCGTGGGGTGATCGACAGTACGAGCGGGGGGGCATCGTCGGGGGGACCGCCCGGTGGCATGGCCTGGTTGGCGCATCCCGTCCCCAGCAGGGCGAGCCCCACCAGCGCCCCCACCCGACGGCCCACCGACCGCGCGCCGCGTGCCGTCACGCGTCCAGCGCCGCCAGCTTGGTGGCAAGCTGCCCGCACCGGACGCGCCACTCGGCGGCCTTGGCGCGCTCCGCCTCCACCAGCGCGGGGGGGGCCTTCGCCACGAACTTCTCGTTGGCCAGCCGCCCCTCCAGCGCCGCCAGGTGGCGCTCCAAGTCGGCCAGCTCGCCCGACAGGCGCGCCCGCTCCTTCTCCACATCCACCATCCCGGCCAGCGGGATGACCACCTCCACGCCGTCGCGCAGCAGCGCCTGCGCCGCCGCCCCGCCCGGCGCCGCCTCCGCCACGAGCAGCCGCGTGCGCGCCAGCGCCGCCACCATGGGCAGCTGCGCCGTGAGGGCCGCCACGAGCGCGGCCGGTGCCACCAGCACTCCCTCCACCCAGCTCCCGGCCGGCACGCCGTACTCGGCGCGCAGCTGCCGGATGGCCACCACCGCCTCCTGGGCCAAGGCAAAGGGGGCGCCATCGCCCACCGGCTCGGCTCGCGGGGCCGGCCACGGCGCCTGTGCCAGGAACGTCCCGGCCGTCGTCCCGGGGAGCTGCTGCCAGAGCGCCTCGGTGATGAACGGCACGATGGGGTGCAGCAGTCGCAACGCGCCGTCGAAGGCGTGCGCCAGCACCGCCCGCGCCACCTCGCGGTCCGCCCCGTCGGCGGCCAGCCGCGGCTTCACCGACTCCAGGTACCAGTCGGCCAGCTCGTTCCACACGAACCGGCGCGCGGCCTCGGCGTATTCCGACAGGCGGAGCCCCCGCCCGCGTTCGGCCTCCGTCCAAGTGCGGTCGACCGCCGGGCGGGCGGGGCCCAGCGCCGCGTCACACTCGCGGATCGCCTCGTCCAGCCGCGTCAGGATCCACGCGTCCGCCGCGGTGAGCGCCTCGGCGGGGAGCGCGGCCACCGGCGTCACCGGCTCCGCGCCCACCCGTGAGAGCAGGAAGCGGCCGATGTTCCACAGCTTCGTGCAGAAGTTCCGCCCGGGCGCGAACGACTTGTCGAGGTCGGTGGGGTCGAGCATCACGTCCACCCCCAGCCCCAGCCCGGCCACCATCGTCCAGCGCAACGCATCGGCACCGTACTGCCGCACCACATCCAGCGGGTCGATGCCGTTCCCCAGCGACTTGGACATCTTCCGGTGCTGCATGTCGCGCACCGTGCCGTGCAGGTACACCGTGTGGTACGGCGTCTCCCCGAGGAACCAGCATCCCGCCATGACCATGCGCGAGACCCAGAAGAACAGGATCTCCGGCGCCGTCACCAGCACGTCGCCCGGGTAGTAGCGGCGCAGGTCCGCGTGGCCGGCGTCGGGCCACCCCAGCGTGGAGAAGGGCCACAGCCAGCTGGAGAACCAGGTGTCCAGCACGTCGGCGTCCTGCCGCACCGCGCCACCGCACGCGGGGCACGCCGCCACGTCGGTGCGCGACACCACCGGCGCCTGCCCGCACCCCGGCGCCTCGCAATACCACACCGGCACCCGATGGCCCCACCAGATCTGGCGCGAGATGTTCCAGTCGCGGATCCCCTCCAGCCAGTTCACGTACACCGCCTCCCACCGCTCCGGCAGGATGCGCAGCTGCCCGCCGCGCAGCGCGGCCAGCGCCTTGTCGGCGAGCGGGCGCATGTGCACGAACCACTGGTTGGAAAGGCGCGGCTCCACCACGGTGTCACACCGGTAGCAGTGGCGCACGCTGTGCGGGTGGGGTTCCACCTTCACCAGCGCCCCCGCCGCGCGCAGCTGCTCCACGATGGCGGCGCGCGCCGCAAAGCGGTCCAGCCCCGCCAGGGCCGCCGGCACCCGCCCCGCCGCGTCCTCCCCCTCGCGCACCACCCCCTCGGCGTCCAGCACCACCGGCATGGCCAGCCCGTGCCGCTTCCCCACCTCGAAGTCGTTGGCGTCGTGGGCGGGCGTGATCTTCACCGCGCCCGACCCGAACGCCGGGTCGGTGTAGGCGTCGGCCACCACCGGGATGCGCACGCCGGTCAGGGGCAGCGCCAGCGCCCGGCCCACCAGCGCCCGGTAGCGGTCGTCCTCGGGGTGCACCGCCACCGCCACGTCCCCCAGCATCGTCTCGGGGCGGGTGGTGGCCACAGTGATCCCCTGCGACGGGTCGTCGGCCAGCGGGTAGCGCAGGTGGTACAGCGACCCGGCGGTGTCGGTGAACTCCGCCTCCTCGTCGGACAACGAGGTGCCGCACCGCGGGCACCAGTGGATGACGCGCTTCCCCCGGTACACCAGCCCGTCCTCGTGCAGGCGCACGAACGCTTCGCGCACCGCGGTGCTGAGCGCGGGGGAGAAGGTGTAGGCGGTGCGCGTCCAGTCGGCGCTGGCGCCGATGGCCTTGAGCTGCTCCAGGATGGCGCCGCCAGTCTTGTCCACGAACTCCGCCACCCGCGCCACGAAGGGCTCGCGCCCCAGGTCGAAGCGGGTCAGCCCCTCGGCGACCAGCTGCTTCTCCACCACGTTCTGGGTGGCGATGCCGGCGTGGTCGGTGCCGGGGACCCACAGCGCGTCGTCGCCGGCCATCCGCCGCCACCGAATGAGCACGTCCTGCACGGTGTTGTTGAGCCCGTGCCCCACGTGCAGCACCGCGGTGACGTTGGGGGGCGGCATCACGATCACGAAGGGCTCGGCCCCGGCGCGGGCGGGGTCGGGGGCGAACACCCCGTTGGCGTCCCAGCGCGGGTACCATGCGGCCTGGAGGGCGGCGGCGTCGTGGGTGGTCGGCAGCGAGCCGGAGTCGGGCGCAGTCATGGGGGGAAACTAATCCCCCCGGGGCGGGCGGCGAGCGGGTGGGCCGCGCCCCGGCCGCTGGCGCGTGGCGGCCCCCGCGGGGACCGGCTAGCTTGAGGGGTTGGGCGATGCCCCGCACCCGGGGCCACGCCCGTGGCTCCCCCTCGCGTGCTCCCTCGATGACTGCCGGCTCCTCCCCCGCTCCCGGCGCGCCCGACCAGGCGACGCTTGTGCTCACCCTCCCCGACGGCGCGACCCGCGAGGTCCCCGTCGGGACCCTCCCGCGCGACGTCGTGGGCTCCATCGGCGCCCGGCTGCTGCAGGCCGCCGTGGCGGTGGCGGTGAATGGCGAGGTGCAGGACCTGGTCACCCCCCTGCGGACGTCGGGGGCCTTCGTGGTCATCACCGACAAGGATCCGCGCGCCCTCGCCGTGCTGCGCCACTCCGGGGCACACATCCTGGCCACGGCGGTGCGCCGCCTGCGCCCCGAGGCCAAGATCGGCTTCGGCCCCGCCATCGAGGAGGGGTTCTACTACGATTTCGAGGTGGAGCGCCCGTTCACCCCCGAGGATCTCGAGGCCTTCGAGGCCGAGATGCGGAAGGTGGTGGCGGAGAAGCTCCCCTTCGAGCGCGAGGAGGTGACGCTGGCGCAGGCACGCGTCCGCTTCGCCGACGATCCGCTCAAGCTGGAGCGGCTGGACGACTTCGAGGGGAGCGACGAGGTCATCTCCACCTACGCCGACGGCCCCTTCGTGGACCTGTGCCGCGGGCCGCACGTCCAGGACACGTCGTGGCTCAAGCACTTCAAGCTGCTCTCCATCGCCGGCGCCTACTGGCGCGGCGACGAGAAGCGGCAGATGCTGCAGCGCATCTACGCCACGGCCTACTTCCGCAAGGACGAGCTCGACCAGCACCTGCACCGGCTGGAGGAGGCGCGCAAGCGCGACCACCGCGTGCTGGGCAAGGCGCTGGAGCTGTTCCAGCTGTTCCCGGTGGCCCCCGGCGGCGTGTTCTGGACTCCCAAGGGCACCACGCTGTACAACACCCTGGAGGGGTTCGTCCGCGAGCGGCAGCGCGAGGCGTTCCAGGAGATCAAGACGCCGCTGCTGTACAACAAGAAGCTGTGGGAGCAGTCGGGGCACTGGGGGAAGTACAAGGAGAACATGTTCCTGGTGCTCGACAGCGAGACGGGCGAGCACGACATGTCGCTCAAGCCCATGAACTGCCCCTCGCACCACCTGTACTTCGCCTCGCACAAGCACTCCTATCGCGAGCTCCCGGTCCGCTACGTCACCTTCGACGTGCTGCACCGCAACGAGCTCTCGGGGGCGCTGTCGGGGCTCACGCGCGTGCGGCAGTTCGCGCAGGACGACTGCCACATCTACCTGCGCGAGGACCAGGTGGCCGACGAGGTGAGGTTCCTCATGGACTTCATCCTGTCGTACTACGACACCTTCGGCCTCACCGCCACGCTCAAGTTCGCCACGCGGCCGGAGCAGCGGATCGGGTCCGACGAGCTGTGGGACCGCGCCGAGGGGGCGCTGCGCGCCGCGCTGGACGCCACCGGCCGCCCCTACGAGATGAAGCCGGGCGACGGCGCCTTCTACGGCCCGAAGATCGACTTCGACGTCACCGACTCCATCGGGCGCGCCTGGCAGCTGGGCACCATCCAGCTCGACTACAACGCCCCCGAGCGCTTCGACCTCACCTACACGGGCGAGGACAATGCGCCGCACCGCCCCGTGGTCATCCACCGCGCGGTCAGCGGGTCGTTCGAGCGGTTCATCGCCATCCTCATCGAGCACTTCGCCGGCGCCTTCCCGGTGTGGCTGGCCCCCGAGCAGCTGCGGGTGATCCCGGTGGCCCCCGACTACGACGCCGCGGCGCAGGCGCTGGTGGACCGGCTGGCGGCCGAGGGGATCCGCGTCACCCTGGACAGCCGCAACGAGACGCTCAACCGCCGCATCCGCGAGGGGGAGCTGGCCAAGGTGCCGTACATGGCGGTCATCGGCCGCCGCGAGGCGGAGGAGGGGACGGTGGCGCTGCGCACCCGTGGCGCCGGGGCCAAGCAGGAGATCCTGACGGTGGATGCCTTCGTGGCGCGACTGCTGGACGAGGTGCGTCATCGGACCCTGGCCCCCGAGGGGCCGCGCCCGGCCGCGCCCCCTGCCGAGGGAGCGGCGGCGCCGTGACGCCGGAGGCGCTCGCGGACCTGTTCACCCTGGCCCCCGTCGGCCTCGTGGTCTGCCACGGGGACGGCCGGGTGCGCCAGGCCAACCTGGCCGCGCGGCGCCTGCTGGAGCCCTTCACCGGCCCCGCCCCGCTCGATCAGCTGTTCCACGCGCTCTCGGCGCCGGCCCCGCAGCTGGCGGCGCTGGTGGCGGCGCAGCGGGAGCCGCGCGGCGTCCTCGCCGACGCGCTCGTGCTGCACCCGCCCGCTGGCGGACGCGCCGTCCGCCTGGCCGTCGTGCGCACCGCCCCGGACACGCTGGCCGTGCTGGTGCATGAGGCCGACTGGAGCGCCCCCGACCGGCGCACGCGCGAGACGCCGCCGCGCGGGGTGCCCGCGGACGAGCGCGACTGGGTGACCGGGGCGCTGGGGCGCCGCCGCTTCCTGGAGGCCGCCACCAGCGAGGTGGCCCGCGCCCGTCGGTACGCGCAGCCGCTGACGCTGCTGCTGGTGGACCCCGACGACTACCGCGCCGTCGAGGCGCGCGAAGGCGCGGCGTTCGGCGGGGAATGGCTCGCCGCCATCGTGGCGGCGTGCCAGCGGGAGTCGCGCGCCACCGACACCGTGGGACGGGCCGGTGGGGACGCCATCGCCATGCTCCTCCCCAGCACCGACCTGGCCGGTGGGCTGGTGCTCGCCGAGCGCATTCGCGAACGGGTCGAGGCCACCCGGCTGGGTGGGGCGGGGGCCACTGCACGCGAGCGGCGCACCACCGTCAGTGTGGGGGTGGCCGAAGTGTCGGATACGCTCTCCGACGTGGACGCGCTGCTGGCCAGCGCGCAGGTGGCGGTGGAGCGGGCCCGGCAGGCCGGCAGCAACCTCGTGGTCGGCTACGACGCCTGAGCCTCGGGGCGGTCGGCCGGGGGCGTCCCGGACGGTGGCACCCCCAGCCACTGCGTAAGCTGGGTCACCAGCGCCACCTCCCGCCCGTCCATCCACCCGTCGGCGCGCGCCACCTCCCACAGGAGGTCGGCCAGCACCAGCCGCTGGTCCTGGTCGTACTCCTCCCGCAGCTGTTGCACGAAACCGTCCGTGGTGCCCCCGCTGCGCCAGGCGTCCTCGGCGGTCTCCAGCAGCTCCATGGCGCCCCGCTGGTCCACGCCAAACCATGTGGTCAGCGCCCGCAGCATCGCCACCCGTTCGTCCCGCCGGGATTGCGTGTCGGCACTGGCCATCGCCAGCAGCAGGGCACTGGCCGCTACTCGGATGTCCCCGGCATCGATGGGCGGGTCCAGGTCGGGGACCGCCGGGAGGCTGTCGGCGATCAGCATGCGGAGGGTGTCAAGCATGGCCGCCGGTGGTGCAGGATGCGGGCCACCGGGGCCGCCGTTATGTTGGCCGCATGACTGATCGCACACGCCAGCCGGTGATCGTGGGGGCCGCGCGCACCCCGATCGGCCGCTTCCTCGGGGGGCTCGCCCCTCTCAGCGCCCCGGAGCTGGGCGCCATCGCCATCCGCGCCGCCCTGACCCGCAGCGGGCTCGATCCCGCGCGCGTCCAGGAGGTCATCATGGGGCAGGTGTTGCAGGGGGGCGCCGGGCAGGCCCCCGCTCGGCAGGCGATGCTGCGGGCCGGCGTGCCGGCCACCGCATCGGCCATGACCATCAACAAGGTGTGCGGGTCCGGGCTGCAGGCCGTCATGCTGGCGGCCCAGGCCATCAAGGCCGGCGACGCCGAGGTGGTGGTGGCTGGCGGACAGGAGAGCATGAGCAACGCCCCCTTCTACGTGCAGGGGATGCGCGGCGGCGTGAAGATGGGCGATCAGACCATGGTGGATGGCATGATTCGTGACGGCCTCTGGTGCCCCACCTGCAACGTGCACATGGGGGCGCACGCCGAGTACACCGCCACCAAGGCGGGGATCACCCGCGCGGCGCAGGATGCCTTTGCGGCCGAGTCGCATCAGCGCGCGGTGGCGGCGCAGGCGGCGGGGAAGTTCACGGCGGAGATCGTCCCGGTGGAGATCCCCGGGCGCAAGGGCCCCACGGTGGTGGCGGCCGACGAGGGGCCGCGCGGCGACACCACGGTCGAGTCGCTGGGCGGGTTGCGCCCGGTGTTCGGCGCCAAGGGCGCCGACCCGGCTTCGCTCTCCGTCACGGCCGGGAATGCCTCCTCCATCAACGACGGGGCGGCGGCGCTGGTGGTGACCAGCGAAGCGGTGGCACTGGCCGAGGGGCTCCCCATTCTGGGGCGGATCACCGGCTACGGCAGCGGGGCCGGGGCGCCGCAGGACCTGTTCTTCGCCCCCATCACCGCCGTGCGCACCCTCATGGCGCGGCTGGGCACCACCATCGCCGACTACGATCTCATCGAGGCCAACGAGGCCTTCGCCGCGCAGGCGCTGGCCGACGGGGCGGGGCTGGGGTGGGATCCCGCGCGCGTGAACGTGCATGGCGGGGCCATTGCCTTGGGGCATCCCATCGGGGCCAGCGGCGCGCGGGTGTTGGTCACGCTGCTGCACGCGCTGGCCGACCGCGGAGCACGGTCGGGGATCGCCACGCTCTGCCTGGGCGGGGGCGATGCCGTCGCCCTGGCGGTCGAGCGGGTCTGACGGAGGACGCCCGGATGGCCCCGTGGCGGTCGGCGGGGCGGGTGGCGTGGCGCTTGGTGGCCTTCGGGGTGGCGTTCGTGCTGCTGCAGGGGATCGCGGAGGCGGTGCTGGGCCCGGTGGGGCGCGGGGTGACGCGCGCGATGGGGACGCCGGTGCCCCTGTACCCCTGGACCACGCTGGCGGGCGCGCTGGGGGCGACGGTGGTGCTCCTGCAGGTGGTGGACCGGCGGCCCTGGTCGGCCGTGGGGTTGGGAACGGGCGCGTGGGCGCCGCGCCTGCTGGGGTGGGGGGGCGGTGTCGGGGCCCTCGCCATCGGGGCGACGGCGCTGGGGTTGGGGCTGGTGGGCGCGCTCCGGTTCGAGCACATGCCCGCCGGCACGATGGCCGCATGGGGAGGGGCGGCGCTGCGGATGCTGCTGGTGCTGGCACCGGCGGCGCTGTGGGAGGAAGTGGTGTTTCGCGGCGTGCTGTACGAGGTGGCGGAGGAGGCGGGGGGCGCCCGGGTGGCGCGGTGGAGCACCAGCGTGGCGTTCGGGCTGGTGCATGCGGCCAACCCGGGCGCTGGTGTGCGCACGCTGGCGGCGGTGATGCTGGCAGGATGGCTGCTGGCCAGGGTGCGGGAGCATACGGGGAGCCTGCCGGCCGCCTGGAGCGCGCATCTGGCGTGGAACGGGATCATGGCGGCGGGGCTCCACGTGCCGGTGAGCGGTCTCCCCTTCGACACCCCCGGCTATCGGGCGGTGCTGGTGGGGCCGGCGTGGCTGACGGGCGGCAGCTGGGGGCCCGAGGGCGGGGCGGTGGCACTGCTGGTGATGGGGGCGGGGGCGTGGCGTGCGCGCCCGCGACGGTGGCAGGTTCATTCAACGGCACGGGCAGGCGGGAGCTGAGGGCCATGGCAGACACGACGACGGAGCTGGTCCGCGCGGCGGTGGTGGGCGCGGGGCAGATGGGGAATGGCATCGCGCACGTGTTCGCGGCCAGCGGGCGCGCCGTGACGCTGATCGATGTCAGCGCCGAGGCGGTCGCCCGCGGACGCGACACCATCGCGCGCAACCTCGAGCGGCAGGTCAAGAAGGGAGCGCTGGAGGCCCCGGTGGCCGAGGCGGCGCTCGCACGCGTGGCCACGGCCACGGCGCTCGACGCCGTGGCGGACGCCGACATCGTCGTCGAGGCCGCGACCGAGCGCCCCGACCTCAAATTCGGGATCTTCGCCGACCTCGATCGCCTCGCTCCCGCTGGCGCCATCCTCGCCAGCAACACCAGCTCCATCTCCATCACCGAGATCGCCGCGCGCACCGCGCGCCCCGAGCTGGTCATCGGGATGCACTTCATGAACCCGGTGCCGGTGATGCAGCTGGTGGAGGTCATCCGCGGCCTCGCCACCAGCGAGAGCACCACGCAGCGCGTGACCGCGCTGGCGCGGGCGCTGGGGAAGGTGCCGGTGGAGGCCAACGACTACCCGGGGTTCGTGGCCAACCGGATCCTCATGCCCATGATCAACGAGGCCGTGTACTGCGTCATGGAGGGGGTGGGCACCCCCGAGGCCATCGACACGGTCATGAAGCTGGGGATGAACCACCCCATGGGGCCGCTCACGCTGGCCGACTTCATCGGGCTGGACACCTGCCTGGCCATCCTCGAGGTGCTGCACGCGGGGCTGGGCGATCCCAAGTACCGCCCGTGCCCCCTGCTGCGGAAGTACGTCGCCGCCGGCTGGCTGGGGCGCAAGGCCGGGCGCGGCTTCTACCAGTACTGACCATGGGGCTGCTGGCACTCACCGACGAGCAGCGCGAGGTCCGGCTCCTCGCGCGCGCCTATGCGCGGCGCCACCTCGCGCCGCTTGCGGCGGAGCGCGACCGCGAGGAGCGGTTCGACCGGTCCATGGTGGAGGAGATGGCCGAGCTGGGGCTGTTCGGGATGCTCGTGCCCGAGGCGTATGGCGGGTTGGGGCTGGAGGCGCAGAGCTACCTGCTGGCGCTGGAGGAGATCGCCGTGGCCGACGCGTCGGCCGCCGTGCTGCTCAGCGTGCACAACTCCCTCCCCGTCCAGATGCTCCTGGAGCGCGGCACCGAGGCGCAGCGCACCCGCTTTCTCCCGGCCATGGCGCGCGGCGAGGCGCTGGGCGCCTTCTGCCTGTCGGAGCCCGAGGCCGGGTCCGACGCGGCCAGCCTGCGCACGCAGGCCGTGCGCGACGGCAACGGCTGGCGCCTGGATGGCACCAAGGCGTGGGTGTCGCATGGCAGCGAGGCGGGCGTGCTGCTGTGCATGGCCCGCACCGACACGCCGGACGCGCGCCGCGGCGCGCGCGGCATCTCCGCCTTTATCCTCACCCCCGACCTCCCCGGCTTCCGGGTGGGGAAGAAGGAGGCCAAGCTGGGGCTGCGCGCCTCGCCCACCGTGCAGGTGGTGCTGGAGGAGTGCCGCGTGCCGGCCGACCGCCTGTTGGGCGTGGAGGGGGAGGGGTTGCTGTACGCGCTGGGATCGCTGGATCACGGGCGGCTGGGGATCGCCGCGCAGGCCGTGGGCATCGCCCGCGCGGCGCTGGAAGCCGCGGCCCGCTACGTGGGGGAGCGGCGCCAGTTCGGCAAGGCCATCGGCGAGTTCCAGGCGGTGCAGTTCAAGCTGGCCGACATGGCCGCCCGCATCACCGCGGCGCGCACGCTCGTGCACGCCGCCGCCGCGGCCAAGGACCGCGGCGAGAAGGTCACGCGCTTCGGCAGCATGGCCAAGCTCACCGCCACCGAGACCGCCATGTGGGTGACCACGCAGGCGGTGCAGCTGTTCGGCGGCTACGGCTACGTCACCGACTACCCCGTGGAGCGCCACTTCCGCGATGCCAAGGTCACCGAGATCTACGAGGGCACCTCGGAGATCCAGCGCATCGTGATCGCCCGCGAGACCCTGGCCGCCGCGGCGGCCGCCGACGGCACTCTGGAGGATTGACGATGGTGGACACCGCACACCCCGGGGAGCGCATCCCCATCGCGTCGGACCACGCCGGCTTCGACCTCAAGGAGCGGCTGCGCGCCGCGCTTGGCGCCATGGGCTACGACGTGGAGGACCTCGGCACCCATGGCGCCGCCAGCACCGACTACCCCGACTACGCCCATCCGTTGGCACAGCAGGTGGCCGACGGCACGGTGGCGCGCGGCGTGCTGCTGTGCGGCACCGGGCTGGGGATGAGCTACGTGGCCAACCGCTACCCCGGCGTGCGCGCCGCCGTCGCCTGGTCCCCCGAGGTGGCGGCGCTGGCCCGCCAGCACAACGATGCCAACGTGCTGGTCCTCCCCGCGCGCTTCGTCTCCGACGAGGACGCGCTGGCCATCCTGCGCGCCTGGCTGGAGACCCCGTTCGAGGGGGGGCGCCACGAGCGCCGCGTGCACAAGATCGAGCGAGACGACGACCCCGCCACCGCCGCCGCCCCGGAGGGCACCTGAATGACCACGCATGACGCCGCCGCCAGCCGCGACTGGGCCCGTTGGGATCGCCTGCCCCCCGGGCTCGCGCTCCGGGAGGCCGACCCCGAGATCGCCCGCCTGGTCACCGAGGAGGTGGAGCGCCAGCGCCACGGCCTCGAGCTGATTGCCAGCGAGAATTTCGTCTCCCCCGCGGTCCTCGAGGCCATGGGCTCCCCGCTCACCAACAAGTACGCCGAGGGGCTCCCGGGGAAGCGCTACTACGGCGGCTGCGAGGTGGTGGACCAGGTGGAGCAGCTGGCCATCGACCGCGTCAAGCAGCT
>JBEIJM010000105.1:0-12300 GCA_040380205.1 Gemmatimonadaceae bacterium | reverse complement strand
CTCCACCCGCCCCCCTGGCACCTCCCCCTCCAGCACCACGAAATCCGCCCACCGCCCCACCGCCAGCACCCCTATTTCCTCGTCCCTGAACCCCGCCCACGCCGCGTCCCGCGTGTAGTGCCGCAGCGCGGCGTCCGCGGAAATCTTCCCCGCCGGATACCACCCCCCGGCTGGCTTCCCATCGGAGGTCTCCCGCGTGACCGCCACGCGGATCCCCTCCAGCGGCGCCATGGGGAACACCGGGTAGTCGCTCCCGAACGCCTGCACCGCCCCCGCGGCGTCAAACTGCCGGAAGCTGTTCGACCGCGCCGCCCGCGCGGGTCCCAGCAGCGGCGCGTAGTTGGTGAGCGTGGTCACATCCGGGGTGGCAAAGATCGCCTGGGTGGACGCCACCACCCCCAGCGCCGCAAAGCGCGGCACGTCGGCCGGGTCGGGGACCTCCACATGCTCCACCCGGTGCCGGCTGTCGCGGCGGCCGTTCACCCGCTGCGCGTAGGCGAAGGCGTCCAGCGCCATGCGGATGGCCCGGTCGCCGATGGCGTGCAGCGCCACCTGCAGCCCCGCCGAGTCGTAGCGGGCCACCGCGGGGTTGAGCGTGGCGGCGGGCCAGAAGGGGCGGCCGCGGTCGTCGGTGCCGTCGTATGCCTGCAGCATCGCCGCCGTGCGCGCGTCCACCGTGCCGTCCAGCATCCCCTTGGCGAATCCCAGCCGCAGCCAGGGGCCCGTGAGCGAGTCGCGCAGCCGGCGGTAGTGCGCCACCGTGGCTGCGGTGGCCACTGGGGAGAAGGGGACCGACAGCTGCCACCGCACCCGCAGCGTGTCGGCACGTGCCGCCGCCAGCAGCGCCTCGAACACCGCCCCCTCGGGCTCGCGCCCCGAGGCTTCCTGCAGCAGGGTGATCCCGTGGCTGGCCGCCGCGCGCGATTCCTCGTCGATGCGCAGCGCGATGTCGGCCGCACTCGGCGGCGGCACCAGCCGCGACACCAGCCCCGCGGCCGATTCCTTGAGGAGCCCCGTGGGGGCGCCCCCCTGCTCGCGCTCGATCACCCCGCGCGCCGGGTCGGGGGTGGCCGCGGTCACCTTGGCCGCGCGCAGCGCCGCGCTGTTGGCCAGCGACTGGTGCCCGTCGCGGTCGGCGATGATCACCGGCTGCGTGGGGAACGCCGCGTCCAGATACCGCTTGTGCGGCGTGTTCCCCGGGAAGTCCGACGGCGTCCACCCGCGCCCGGCAATCCAAGAGGTAGCGGGGCGCTTGGCCGCCCACGCCTTGAGGCGACGCACGATCTCCGCCGGGGAGCCCGCGTCCACCAGGTCCGCGCGCGCCTGCGTGGGGAGGTGCCAGTGGCTGTCGCTGAACCCCGGCACCACCCGCCGGCCGGCAAGCTGCACCACCCGCGTACCCGGCCCCACCATCGCCCGCGCCCCACTGTCGGCGCCCACAAACACCAGCCGCCCCCCCCGCACCGCCAACGCCTGCGCCTCAGGAGCCGCAGCGTCCGCCGTCCAGACACGCCCCCCCAAGTAGACCGCATCCGCCGCCTGCGCCGAAAGCACCAGCGGTAGCAGCACGACCGCCGCCAACCCACCCCCCCCCATGGTCCCCACCACCTCGTACCTCCCCCTCATCTCTATTAACACTCGTCCCTGTCACCTAGGCTGTTAAAGGACCGTGCCCAACCCCCAATTCTTATCTAGTATTGGTCCATGCCTCCCCTCATGGACAAGTGGCAGCACTATTTCCCGCTGTACGAGCGCCACCTGGCCCCGTATCGCAACCGCCCCGTGGTCATGGTGGAGATCGGCGTGTATCACGGCGGGTCGCTGGCGCACTTCCGCGAGTTCCTGGGGCCACAGGCGCACATCGTGGGGGTGGACATCAATCCTCGGTGCGCCGCGCTGGCGGGGGACGGCATCGAGATCCGCATCGGGTCGCAGGAGGACCGCGGCTTCCTGCGGCAGCTGGCCGCGTCGCTCCCTCCCATCGACATCCTGCTGGACGACGGCGGGCACACCATGCGGCAGCAGCGGGTGACCTTCGAGGAGCTGTTCCCGCATGTGGCGCCACACGGTGTGTACCTGTGCGAGGACCTGCACACCGCGTACTGGCCCGAGTACGGCGGCGGCTACCGGCGACGTGGCAGCTTTGTCGAGCTGGCCAAGGGGTGGGTGGACGACTTGCATGGGTGGCATGGGCGCGGGGGCGCGCCGCCGGTGACCGCGCTCACCCGCACCGTGCGCGGGGTGCACTTCTACGACAGTCTCGTGGTGGTGGAGAAGGCGCCCATGACCGCCCCCGTGCGGCAAATCACCGGCACCCCCGTGTTCCCCCCCGACCAGCCGCCGCTCCATCCGTGGCCCCGTCGGGTGGCTGGCCGTGCGCGGCTGGCGCTCAACCGGACCTTGGCGCGGCTGCGCCTCCCGGCGGTGTGACCGTGCCGGCGGAGGGCGGGCCAGTGCTTGAGGGCGCCCCGCTCCCCGCGGGGACGGTGGTGGTGGCCATCCTCAACTGGTGCGCCGAAGCCGACACCGCCCGTGCGGTGGCCTCGGTGGAGGCGCATGGGGGCGACCGGGTGGTCGTGCTGCTGGTGGACAATGCCTCCCCCGACGGCAGCGGCGCGCGGCTGGCCGCGCGCTTTCCGCAGCATGCGTTCCTGGACACCGGGGGCAACCGGGGGTACGCCGGCGGCAACCAGCGGGCCATTGCCTGGGCGTTGGCGCGGGGGGCGCACGCGGTGCTGCTGATGAACGACGACGCCGAGCTGCGCCCCGGGTGCCTGCCGGCGCTGCGGGAGGCGCTGCGCGAGGACCCCGGGCTTGGGGCGTGCGCCCCCACCGTGGTCCACGGTCCTCCGCACGATAACCGCGTATGGTGGGGTGGTGGCGCGTTTATGGCGCATAAAGGGAGCGCCGAACACCGCAATAGCGGCGCTCTGGCGGGAGAGGTGGCGGCGGCGCACCCCGCCCGGGTGCCGCAAACCGCGCTGAATGGGTGCGTACTGCTGCTGCGCGCCGAGGCCCTGCGGGCCGTGGGGGGGCTCAACCCTGCTTTCTTCAGTTATGTGGAGGACACCGAGCTGTCCGTGCGGCTGACCGCCGGCGGGTGGGGGCTGTCGTGGGTCCCCGGCGCGGTGGCCGTGCATCACCTGCCCTTTCCCGAAGCGCCGCCGTCGCCGTGGGCCATTACCCAGCGCGACCGCAACCGGCGGCTGCTGGCCGCGCTGCATCTGCGCGGGGGCGCGCGGGCGCGGTTTGTGGCGTGGTACTACCCCACCCGCCTGGCCGTGGCCGCGCGGTACCTGCTGCGGGGCGACCGGCCGCGCGCCGCCGCCGTCTGGCGCGGGATGACCGTGCCGCTGCCGCGGGGGGACGCGTGAGGGGCCTCGTCACCAGCGGCCCTCTGGCCGGGCGCCGCGTGGCGATCGTGCACGAGTGGCTTGTCCACCCTGCCGGCTCCGAGCTGGTGCTGCGCGAGCTCGTGGCGCTGTGCCCCGGGGCTGACGTCTACTGCCTGGTGGACGGGCTCTCCGACGCCGACCGGTCGGCGCTGGGGGTGGGGCGCCCCCGCACCACCTGGCTCCAGCGGATTCCCGGAGCCGTGCGGCACTATCAGAAGCTCCTCCCCCTCATGCCGGCCGCCATCGGGGCGTTGGACATGGCCGGCTACGACCTGGTCATCTCCAGCAACCATGCCGTGGCCAAGGGGGTGCGGGTGCCGGCCGGGGTGCCGCACCTCTGCTACTGCCACTCTCCCATGCGGTATGCGTGGGACTTGCGGGGCACGTACCTGCGCGAGGCCGGTCTCGACCGTGGCGTGCGGGGGTGGCTGGCCAACCGGCTGCTGGACCGGCTCCAGCGGTGGGACCGGGCCACCGCCGCCGGGGTGACGCAGTTCATCGCCAATTCCACCTTCGTGGCCGCCCGCATCCGCCGCGCCTACGGGCGTGACGCCGTCGTCATCCACCCCCCCGTGGACACCGAGTATTTCACCCCAGAACCATCGGTGGAACGCGGCCCCCACTACCTCGCCGCCTCGCGCCTCGTGGGGTACAAGCGCATCCCGCTGCTGGTGGAGGCCTTTCGCCATCTCCCGGACCGCGAGCTCGTGGTCGTCGGCGACGGCCCCGACCGCGCCCGCGTGGCCGCCGCCGCGGGCCCCAATGTCCATCTCATGGGGCACCTCTCCCGCGAGGCCCTCCGCCACCAATTCCGCCGCGCCCGCGCGCTGCTGTTTGCCGCCGAGGAGGACTTCGGCATTCTCCCCGTGGAGGCCCAGGGCTGCGGATGCCCCGTCATCGCCTACGGCGCCGGCGGCATTGAGGACTCCATCATCACCGACCCCGGGCCCGCCCGCACCGGATCGTTCTTCCCCGAACCATCGGTCGAATCCATCCTGGCGGCGATTCACGCCTTCGAATCCGCCCCCCCCATTTCGCCAAACGCCTGCCGCCAAAACGCCACCCGCTTCGGCATCCCGCAGTTCCACGCCGCCATCAGCAGCCTGCTGGCCGCCCAAAACCGCCCCTAAAACCTCACCCTCTATCCCTCACCTCTAGGGCCCCTAAAACCTCAAGCAGTTCAAGCCCCGTAATACGTCTGGTGATCCCCCTCCCCCTTCAACCTCACCCCCTCCCCCCTCACCCCTGTCCGCCGGCACACCACCACCGGCGTATGACACGCCCCCGTCCATAGCCCCGCCACCCACCCCCCAACCCGCACCGGCAGCGGCGGGAACCCCACCCCTCGCACCTCCACCACCTCAAACCTCCCCCCTCGCCCCAACACCCGCACAAACTCGTGCAGCGCAAACCCGCGCACATGCGGCCCCACCACCCGGATCGAGGTGGGTTGCCGTCCCAGCGCCAGCAGCACCCGGTTGTGCAGGCTGGCCAGGTTGGGGACTGACACCACCAGGGTCCCTCCCGGGCGTGTCACCCGGGCCATTTCGTCCAGCGGCAGCCAGATGTTCTTGAGGTGTTCCAGCACCTGGTTGCACACCACCGTGTCGAAGTGCGCGTCCGGGTACGGCCAGGCGTCGCGCTCCAGGTCCAGCGCCGTCACCGCCACCCCGCGTGCCGCCGCGGCGGCCGCCGGTTCCGGGAACACCTCAATCCCGTGTAGCTCCGCCCCTCCCAGCGCCGCGCCGTACTGGACCGTCGCCTCCCCCTCCCAGCACCCCACATCCAGCAGCCGCGGGCGCGCGCCCTCCCTCCCGGCCGCTGCGGGGCGGACGTGCGCCGGCAACAGCGAAGCAATCGTGGCGCGCACCGTATGCAGCACGCGGGAGCAGTGGGTGTGGGTGGAGCCAGACGTGTCGGCCATGCCGGGAATATGACCGCACGCCCCCGCACTCCGCGCTAGCTTTCGCGCATGCGGCGCTTCCCAGCCTTGGCCTTCGCCCTCGCGGCCCCCCTGCTCCTCGCGGGGGCCCCTGCGGCCGCGCAGCAGTCGGCCCAGCCGCCAGCGCCGTCCGCCGCCCAATCCGCCGCGCTCCTCCTCACCCCCGGCGACTTCGTGCGCGTGGCCATCTGGCGCGAGCCCGGGCTGTCGGGGGACATCATCGTCGAGGAGGACGGCACCGCCGCCTTCCCGCTCCTCGGCCGGCGGCCGGTGGCCGGGATTGCGTGGCGCACCCTCCGCGACTCGCTGCTGGCCGGCTACCAGCGCGAGGTGACCACCACCTCCATTGTGGTCACCCCCCTCCGGCGCATCTTCGTGCTGGGCGCCGTGGAGCGCCCCGGGGTGCACCTGGCCGACCTCACCGTGGGAGTGGACGCCGTGGTCGCCATGGCCGGCGGCCCCAACGACGAGGGGGCCATCGACCGCGTGCGCCTCGTGCGCGGCGGCAAGACCCTGGCGCGGCGCCTCGACCCCGGCGACCCGCTCTCCACCCTCGAGCTCCGCTCGGGGGACCAGATCATCTTCGACCGGCGCAGCTGGTGGGACCGCAACAGCGTGGTCCTCTTCACCAGCCTCCTGTCGCTCATGGGCGTGGTGGCGGTCCTCGTCAGACCGTAGCCGCGGCCCCGCACGCCGCGCCGCCCCCGGGCCCTCGCGCCCGTCGCGTCAATCGCGTCAATCGCCGCATCACCCGCCGCACGACCCGCCGCGTCTCTCGCCGCGTCTCTCGCCGCGTCACCCGCCCCCCTCAGAACCCCCGGAACCACGCCGCCAGGCGCAGGTTGGGCGCGTCGTTCCCGCGCTCCAGGTTGCGGTTGAGCTCCATCATCGCCGTCACCGCCCCCCCCACCTCCATCCCCCCCACAAACCGCACCACCTCGGCGCCCGCCCCGTACACCACGTCGCGCGGCACCGCGTTGCGCGCCAGCGTCACCCCCGGCAGCCAGTCCAGCCGCAGCGCGCGCTCCAGCGTGAACGACACCCGCCCCGCCGGCGAGAACTGGTCCACCCCCGTGCGCCACGCCGCCCCGCCGTACGCCTCGGGCGCCCCCAGCAGCTGCCCCGCGTGCGTGTGCCCCTGGTTCACCCCCGAATGTGGATACGGCGGCAGCGGGCTCCCCGCCCCCACGAAGTTCCCCCCGCGCTCCCCGCGGTTGGACATGGGCAGCTCGCCGTTCACCAGCTCCACCCGCAGCACCCGCAGCCGCGTGGGCGACGACGCCAGCACCCGCTGCGCCCCCAGCATGTACGTGCGCAGGTCGTCCACGTACTGCACCGCGCGCCGCCCGTCCAGCGAGTAGTCGTCGCGGAAGTACTCGCCATACACCTCCAGCCCCGCCCGTGGGAACGCCCACCGCGCAAAGAGCGAGGCCATCTGGTTCTCGCTGGAGAGATTCTGGAAGCCGCTGCCGGTGTACGTGCCCCCCGACACCAGCCGCCGCAGCTCGCGCACGGAAAAGCCGTCGCGATACAGCCCGTGGATGAACCGCGTGCCCCCTATCTCCAGCCCCGGCACCCCGCGCGGCGTGAAGCTCCCCATGGCCGCCATGCTGTACCGCGTGCGCGGGTCCCCCGCCATGGGCGACCAGGCGCTCTGCGACGGGCGGCCGGCGATGATGCGCCCCTGGATGGTGCCAATCCCCACCGGCCACGGACGGCGCGTGCCGGCAAAGACGTGCGGAAAGCCGCCGGCGTTCCCCGACAGCACCAGCGGATACTCGCGCCCCGGACCCCACACCTGCGCCGCCGACGACACCCCCACCTCCCCCCCCAACAGCTCCAGCGCCAGCGTGCTGTTCCCCGGGTCCACGCGGGTGTAGGCGCCGTCGCCAAAGCGCTGGGGCAGGTCGATGTTCCCCGGAAAGCGGGGGTCGCGGTACTGCGCCACGCCGGTGCGCGTGCCGGAGACCAGGGCAAAGCCGCTGTTCTGCGCCACAAACGCCACCGGGGCCAGCTGCATCCGCACCCGCCACAGGCGCGCCACCACCCCGCCCCGCAGCTCGGCCGTTCCGCCCCGTCCGGTCCACGCGGGCCCCCGTCCGTCGCCGCTGGGGTAGCTGCTGTTCCAGGTGACCTTGGCCCCCGGCCGCACCAGCCGCAGCGAGAAGAAACCGGTGTCGGCCACCCCCCACCGCGCCTGCCACGGATGCGCGCTGTCCGAGGGAAACGCGCGCCCGTTGGGGGGCTGCTGCGGGCGCAACGTCCACCCCTGCAGCGGCGCCCTGCCGGCCAGCTCCAGGGCACGCAGATACCGCTCCGCCTCCCCCCCCACCTCCAGCGCGCCGCCACCATCCAGCCGCATGGGCCCCTGCGCCTCGACCACCGCCGGGGCCATCACCCCCACCATCAGGGCGATGACGCGGGCCATCCGCCCCCCCCCGCCGCGCACTCGGCGCGCGCCCGCACGATCCGCAGCCTCGGTCATCGCGCTAATTTACTCGACGCATGGCCCCCCGCATGGCACCCTCCCCCGTCGCGCATCGCGCGCTCGCGCGCGTCGCGTGCATCCCCATGCTCGCGCTCCTCGCCGGCGGCGCACGCCCGGTGGCGGCGCAGCCGGCCACCAAGCCACCGGCCCAGCAGCCCGCCACGCCGCTGGCGCAGCCCCCGGCCCGGCAGCCCACCAAGCCACCAGCCGCGCAACCCGCGCCACCCGCCGCCCGCGCCGACTCCGCCCCCTGGTCCGTCTCCGGCGTCCCGCTCCCGGGGAGCGAGGCCGAAGAGCGCCTCCGCCTGGGGCTCCTGCGCGGCACCGAGCTCGCCCCCGCGGTGCGCGCGCTGGGCACCACCTGGCTGCGCCGCTCCCCCTCGCAGCTGCGGCGCGCCCTGGAGCCCGCCGGCGCCGGCGCGCGCCGCTGGCACCTGCAGCTGCTGGCCCCCGAGATCCGCTCGGTGCGCAACAGCGCCCTCCCCCACTCGCTGGGCGACGGCACCCTCTGGGCCGGCCGCGGCGCCTCGGCGCTGGTCACCGCTGGGCTCACCCTCCGCGCCGGCCCGGTGCGCCTCACCCTGGCCCCGCAGCTCACCACGGCGGCCAATACGGCGTTCCAGGTCATCCCGTACCCGCAAGGGATCACCCCCGCGCGCTCGGTGTGGGCCAACCCCTTCCTGCGCGCGCCCTACGCCATCGATCTCCCCTACCGCTTTGGCGACGCCCCCCTCGAGCGCGGCGCGCCGGGGGCCAGCGTGCTGGCGGTGGACCTCCCCGGCGTCACCCTCTCCGCCGGCACCGAGCCGCTGGTGTGGGGCCCCGGCGTGCGCAACCAGCTGCTGCTGGGGGGGAACGCCGAAGGGTTTCCGCACCTCGCCCTCACCTCGCGCCGCGCGCTGCGCACCCCGGTGGGACAGCTGCACGCGCAGTGGCTGCTGGGGCGGCTGCAGGAATCGCCGTACTTCGACGCCACCCCCGCCAACAACTACCGTGCCCTGGGGGGCGCGCTCGTCCAGCTCACGCCGCGCGCCGACAGCGCGCTCACCCTTGGCATCGCGCGGCTGGTGATGGCTCCGCAAAGCGGCAGCGCCCCGTCGCCCGGGGCGGCGCTGCGCGTGTTCACCCCCGCGGGACGCGCCGACCGCGCGGGCACCACGCGCGAGCAGGTCACCGCGCTGTTCGCCCGCTGGCTGCTGCCGGTGGACGGCGCCGAGGCGTATGCCGAGTGGGCGCGCTTTGCCGAGCCCGTGTCGCTGCGCGATTTCCTGGAGTACCCCGGGCATTCGCAGGGGTACACCGTGGGCGTGCTGTGGGCCCGCCCCCTGCGCGGCGGCGCGCTGCAGCTCAACGCCGAGGCCACGCAGCTGGAGCAGGACGCCTCGGCGCGGCTGCGCGACGCCGGCATCAGCTACACCGGGCGCGTGGTCCCGCAGGGGTTCACGCACCGCGGCAAGGTGCTGGGCGCCGCCATCGGCCCGGGGGCCTCCACGCAGGGGGTCAGCGCCGACTGGTTTGGCCGCCTGCTGCGCGTGGGGGTGTACGGCGCGCGCATCCGGTGGAACAACGACGTGCTGTGGACCCCCGTGGTGCCGCAGGTGAAGCAGGAGGACATCTCGCTGCTGGGGGGGGTGCGCGCCTCGGTCACCACCGGGCGCAGCCGCCTGCTGGTGGACTACACCCGCGGCGCGCGGCTGAGCTACCTGTACCAGACCAAGCTGGTGGACTTTCGCACCGGGCGACACACGGGGGTGGATTTGCTCAACCACACCTTCTCGGTGACGCTCTCCACCGCGGTGGGGCGGTAAGGTGAGTAGCACCTCGTCGGCACCAGCCGCCGCGGGCACCACGGCCACCACCGGAGGCAGCGCGCTGCACCGCCACCGGTGGGCGCTGGCCGCCGGCGGCGCGGTGTTTGCCACCGTGGCCGCGTGGACGCTGCTGGCCACGCCGCGCTACCAGAGCACCGCGCTCATCCGCATTCGCTCGGCGCAGGAAGGGCCCGCCCTCCCCGACGCGCTGGGCGACCTGCCGGGGATTGGCCTCATGGGGCTGGGGCGCGACGACCTGGAGACGGAAATCGGCGTGCTCAAGAGCCAGCGCATGCTGGACGCCGTGCTGGACTCGCTGGCGCTGATGGTGCGCGTGGAGCGCCCCGCGGCCGGGCGCGACAGCGCCACGGGCATTCCCTATGTGACGGTGCGACGCGACCGCGCGGTGCCCGACAGCGTGGAAGCCGAAGGGACGCTCACGCTCACCCTGGACCCCTCGGGGTTCTACACGGTGACGGCCAGCAAGTGGCGCGTTACCCCGGCCGCATCAGGCGACGTGGCGGCGCTGCCCCAACGCATTGGCATTGGCGACTCCGCGCGCGTGGGCCCCTGGTGGGTGCGGGTGGCCGCCATCCCCGGCGGCGCACCAGGTGGCATGCAGGGTGGCACGCAGCCCCCCGAGCTGCGGCTGCGCGTGATGCCCCGCTACCGCGCGCAGGAGGCGGTGGAGCAGCGGCTGGAGATTCGCCGGCAGGAGGGGAACTCGCGGCTGGTGCAGCTGCGCGTGGAGGACCCCGACCGGCAGATGGCCGCGGCCATGGTGCGGGCGCTGGTGGCCGAGTATGAGGCGTACACGCGGCGCAACGCCGTGGGGGAGGATGGGCGGCGGCTGGAGGAGCTGCGGCGCGAAGCGGCGGCGTGGGAGCGCAACCTGGCCGCGTCGGACGAGCGGCTGCGGCAGTACAAGGAGCGGCGCAACCTGAGCGTCCCCGAGGAGCAGGCCACCGCGCAGCTCAAGCGCGTGGCCGCCGCGCGTGGCGCGCTGGACGCGCTGGAGGTGGAGCGCGACGCGCTGGCGCGGCTGCTGGCGCTGGTGGAGCGGCGCGCGCAGGGGGCGGAGAGCCCGGCGGGGGGGGCCGCGGCGTGGCGGCAGCTGGCCACCTTCCCCTCGCTCATTGGCAATCGCGGCGTGCAGGACGTGCTGCTGGCGCTGCTGGAGCTGGAGAACCAGCGCAGCGCGCTGGCCGTGCGCCGCGCCGACCGCAACGACGAGATGCGGCAGCTGGACGGGCGCATCGCCGAGCTGGAGCAGCAGCTGCGGCGCGTGGGGAGCCAGTACCTGGAGAGCCTGGGAGAGCAGGTGGCGGCCGGCACCGCCACGGTGAAGACGCTCAGCGCCGACCTGGCGGCGTTCCCGCAGGACGAGATGGCGCTGGTGCGCCTCGTGCGCGAGCGCACCCTGCTGGCCGAGGGGTTTGCGGTGCTCAAGAAGCAGCTCGTGCAAGCCGAGCTGCAGGCGGCCATGCGGCTGGACCGCGTGCAGGTGGTGGACGCGCCGCGGGTGGCGGATGCGCGCGACCGCGCCTATCCGCGCACGGTGGTGCAGCTGCTGCTGGGCGCCGTGCTGGCGGCGGCGGTGACAGTGCTGGTGGCCTTTGGCGGCGCCTGGTGGCGCGCACCGCAGGAGAAGGCGCGGCGCTAAGCGCCTGGCTGCGGCGCCCCGCCCACCGGCGCGTGGGCGCCGTAGAACGGCACCCACGCGGTAAGCAGCAGCACCCAGAAGGTGGGCTCGGCCAACACCGAGTAGAACACGCCAAAGAGTGCCGCGGCCACCACCGGGGCCGCGTGCGCCACGCCACGCGACCGGGCCGCCATCACCGACGCCCCCAGCAGCAACAGCACCGCCAGCGTGCCCGCGGCCCCCATTTCGGCAAAGGCCCCCACGTACAGCGAGTGGAAGTTGCCGTAGCGGTCGCCGGGGAAGAAATCCTGCAGCACCACGTGCGCGCTGCCGTAGCCGATGCCGCGCACCGCCGCCGGCACCGTGCGCGTGCCAATGTCCACCCCGCGCGCCAACAGCCGCAGGTGGTCGCGCGCGCTCCCCTCCTGCACGGTGAACCGCTGCTGCACCGTGCCCCCCACCTGCGCGGCGGCCTCGCGCCACGCGGGGCGCCACAGCAGCGCGGCGCTGGCCGCGGCCACCAGCAGCGCGGCCAGCGGGATGAGGGCGGTGCCCCCACGCACCATGCCCCCACGCGCCGTGACCCCCACCGTGGGCCCTACCGCGCCGTGTGAAACAAACGCACGCCCCACCGCGCCGCCGCGCACCGCGCGCGCCAGCAGCACCACCGCCCCCATCCCCGCCGCGGCCAGCAACGTGGAGCGGCTGAGGGTGAGCAGCAGCAGCAGCGCCACCAGCGCCAGCCACCGCGCGCGCCGCCCGGGGTGCGCCTCCCCCGTGGCCACCAGCCACCCGTACAGCAGCAGCAGCAGCCCCGTGCGGTTGGGGTCCATCACCAGCCCCGACAGTCGCGGCACGATGCCCGCGTACGCGCTGGGGGCCAGCCGCAGCAGCGGCGCCCCCGCGGGGATCTCCGCCGGCACCACCCCGGCCAGCACCAGCAGCTGCACCACCGAGACGGCGGCGCTGATGCCAATCCCCCACCGCGCGCCGCGCGCCAGCAGCGCGGGCACCTGGGGGCG
>JBEIJM010000104.1:0-12336 GCA_040380205.1 Gemmatimonadaceae bacterium | reverse complement strand
GCCCCGGGTGGCGGACGGCCTCGAGGCGGGGGCGCCGTCACCCGTCCCGCAAGGATGGTCTGATCGGCCGTCGCGCCGTACACTCCGGGGTCCCCGCTGGTGGAACTCCCGACCCGAGCCTCATGCGCCCCATTCGATCGCTCGCCCTGGCGCTCGCCTGCGCCCTGCCCCTCGTCGTGACCGCGCAGGCGCGGCCCCTCGCCCCGGCCGACCTCTTCGCGCTCGCCTATGCGTCGGACCCCCAGGTCAGCGCCGATGGCCAGTGGGTGGCGTATGTGCGGCAGTGGAGCGACCCGGCGACCGACCGGCGGTACAGCAACATCTGGGTGGTCAAGGCGGACGGGTCCGACCACCGGCCGCTCACGGGAGGCGCCTTCACGGAGCACTCGCCGCGCTGGTCCCCGGACGGCACGCGCCTGCTCTACCTCTCCAATCGCGGCGGATCGCCGCAGCTCCACGTGCGCTACATGGCCACCGGGGAGGCGTTCCCGGTGACCAACGTGCGACAGCCGCCGGGGAGCCCGGCGTGGTCGGCGGACGGCTCGCAGATCGCCTACCTGGCGCTGGTCCCGAAGGCGCCGCTGGTCATCGGCACGCCGCTCACGCCCCCGCCGGGGGCCCAGTGGGCGGCGCCCCCGAAGTACACCGAGCGCCTCGTCTTCCGCTACGATGGCGTCGGCGAAGTCCCCACCGGGTTCGTGCACGCGTTCGTGGTCGCCGCGACGGGCGGGGCGCCTCGCCAGGTCACCAGCGGCGACTTCGACCACGGCGGGACGCCGTACGGCGGCGGATCGCTCGCCTGGACGCCCGATGGCGCCGAACTCGTCCTCCCCGCGCGACGGGGCGAGCGTCCGGAGTGGAACGCCCGCGAGAGCGACCTGGTCGCCGTCAACGTGCGAACCGGCGCCCTGCGACCGCTCACGGATCGCTTCGGTCCCGATGGGTCACCGGCCGTCTCCCCGGACGGCCGGCGCATCGCCTGGGTCGGCTTCGACGACCGCAGGCAGGGGTACCAGAACACCCTGCTGTACGTGATGAACCGCGACGGGTCCGGCAAGCGGGTCGTCTCCTCCGGGCTCGACAACAGCGTCTCCGCCCCCTCGTGGAGCGCGGACGGCACGGCGATCTACGGCCAGGTCGACGAGCGCGGGAACACCAAGGTCATGCGCTTCGCGCTCGACGGGTCGCACACCGTCGTGGCATCCAGCCTCGGGGGGGGCACGAGCGCCTACAGCGGCGGCAGCTTCTCGGTCTCGCGCACCGGGGTGGTCGCCTATTCCCTGAGCACGCCCTCGGTGCCCAGCGAGGTCGCGGTGGCGGGCGGCGCCTCCCCCGCGCCGCGCGTGCTCACCGCCCTCAACGCCGGCCTGCTCGCCGACCGCGCGATCGGGGAGGTCGAGGAGATCTGGTACCCGTCGTCCAAGGACGGGCGGAGGATCCAGGGCTGGATCATCAAGCCCCCGGGCTTCGACCCGCGCCGGAAGTATCCCCTCATCCTCGAGATCCACGGGGGCCCGTTCGCGAACTACGGCGACCGGTTCGACGAGGAGAAGCAGCTGATGGCCGCGGCCGGCTTCGTGGTGCTGTACACCAATCCGCGCGGCAGCACGAGCTACGGCGAGGCGTTCGGGAACCTGATCCACCATGCGTACCCGGGCGACGACTTCCACGACCTGAACGCCGGGGTGGACGCGGTGCTCGCGAAGGGCTACGTCGACGAGAGGAACCTGTTCGTCACCGGCGGGTCCGGCGGGGGCGTGCTCACCGCGTGGATGATCGGCCACACCGACCGCTTTCGCGCGGCCCTCGCGTTCTATCCCGTGATCAACTGGGAGAGCTTCGCGCTCACGGCGGACATGGCGCCAAGTGCCGTCAACAACTGGTTCCCCGGCTTTCCCTGGGACCATCCCGAGAACTATGCCAGGCGGTCGCTGCTGTCCGTGGTGAAGAACGTGAGGACGCCCACCCTGATCATGACCGGGGAGGAGGACTACCGCACGCCCATGTCGGAGTCCGAGCAGTACTACAAGGCGCTCAAGATGCGGGGCGTCGAGTCGGTGCTCGTCCGGGTGCCGGAGGAGCCGCACGGCATCCGTCGGCGCCCCAGCCACGAGGCGGCCAAGATCACCACGCTGCAGGGGTGGTTCGACGCGCACCGGGCGCCGGTGCCGTGAGCGCCCCGGCAGGCTCCCGACGCGCGCGTCGGGGGCCTGCCCCTTCCGGCCGGGCGCTCCGCCGCCTAGCCTCCGGCCATGCGCTTCAGCGACGTGATCCGGCTGGCCCTCGGGCAGCTGCGCGTCAATCCCCTCCGCACCGCGGTCACCCTCCTGGGGATCGTCGTCAGCGTCGCCTTCCTGGTGGCCGTGGTGGCCATCATCCAAGGGATGAACGCCTACGTGAAGGAGAACATCGCCGACGCGATGGTGGGCACCAACACCTTCCAGGTGCGCCGTCTCCCCATCAGCCTCGGCCTGTTCAGCGACAACGAATTCCGCACCCTGCAGCGCCGCCCGCGCGTGGACGAACGCGACGCCGCCGCCGTGCAGGCCGCCCTGCCCGAGGCGATGGCCGTGAGCCTGCAGTCGGGGTGGCCCACCCCGCAGGCCGACCTCACCTGGCGCAACCGCACCCTTGGCAGCGTCTTCGTCTTCGGCGTCACCGCCCCCTACCAGGTGGTGCAGGACTACCGGTTCACCGCGGGAGGCCCCCTCACCGACCTCGACGTGCGCGAGCGCCGACGGGTGGCCGTCATCGGCCCCGACGTGGCCACCCTGCTCTTCGGCGGCCTCGATCCCGTGGGGGAGGAGTTCCGCCTGCGCGGCGTGCGCTTCACCGTCGTGGGCGTCACCGGGCGCAAGGGGCGCGTGCTGGGGCAGTCCTTCGACGGCTTCGTGCTGGTCCCCATCACCGCGTTCGACGGGCTCTACGGCCGCCGCCTGGGCACCACCATTTCGGTGAAGCTGGCCGAGGCCGCCGCCGTGGCCCCGGCGATGGCGCGCGCCCAGGAGGCGCTGCGCGTGGTCCGCGGGCTCCGCCCCGCCGAACCCGACGACTTCGACGTGGGCGGCGCGGACGCGCTCCTGGACTTCTGGAAGCGCCTCACCCGCGTGCTCTTCGCCGTCGTCCCCGCCGTGGTGGCGGTGGGCGTGCTGGTGGGTGGCATCGTCATCATGAACATCATGCTCATGGCCGTCACCGAGCGCACGCACGAGATCGGCGTGCGCAAGGCGGTGGGGGCCACGGCGGCCGATGTGCGGCGCCAGTTCCTCGCCGAGGCGGTGGCGCTGGCCACGGCGGGGGGCGCCCTGGGGGTAGCCGCCGGCTGGGGGCTGGCGGCGCTGGTGGCCGCGGTCTCGCCGTTGCCGGCGCGGGTCAGCCTGTGGAGCGTCGCCCTGTCGCTGGCGCTGGGCGCCGGCATCGGCGTGCTGTTCGGCGTGTACCCCGCGGCGCGCGCCGCGCGCCTGGATCCGATCACCGCCATGCGCGCGGAGACCTGACTCGGCCATGGCAGCCCGCCCCGGTGCGCTCTGGGAAAACGTGCGCCTCGCGCTGGAGGCGCTGCGCGTGGCGCGCCTGCGCGCGGCCCTCACCATCCTGGGGGTCGTCATCGGCGTGGCCACCGTGATGACCATGGCCTCCATCGTCGAGGGGATCCGCAACCAGATCGTCGGCACCATCGAGGTGGCGGGCCCCACCACCTTCTACGTCCTCAAGAAGTTCTCGCAGACCCCCCTCAACCCCGACGCCCTCCCCCGCGACGTGCGCATCCGCCCCGACCTGTCGGAAGCGGAGGCCGCCCGCATCCGCCGCCTCCCGGAGATCGGGTATGCGGCCCTGTGGGCGCAGACGCTGGCGCGCGTGGAGGTGGAGGGGACGCGCACGCAGCCCATGGCCGTCTTCGGCGCCGACGACGGCTTCCCCCGCATCCAGGGAGGCGAGCTGGTGGCGGGGCGCTGGTTCACGCGCGCGGAGCTGCTGGGGGGCGGGGCGGTGGTGGTCCTGCAGGACGAGACGGCGCGGCGCCTCTTCGGCGAACTGACACCGCTGGGCGCCTGGGTGCGCATTGGCGGGCGCCCCGCCCGCGTGGTGGGGCTCTGGGAGGAGCCCGGCAACATCTTCGCCCCGCCGGGGCAGGCGGTGGGCGCCGTCGTCCCCTACCGCTTCCTCGACCGGCAGTTCGCCCTCGACCGCACCAACGCCCTCTGGATCCCCGTCAAGCCGCGCGACGGGGTGTCCGTGGCCGCCGCGCAGGAGGCCGTGCTGACGGTGCTGCGCGAGATGCGCGGACTGCGCCCCGGGCAGGGGAACACCTTTGACCTCATCACGCAGGACCAGATCCTCGACACCTTCAACAGCGTCACGTCGGTGTTCTTCCTGGTGATGCTCGTGCTCTCCGGGATCGCCCTGCTGGTGGGGGGGATCGGCGTGATGGCGATCATGACGGTGTCCGTCACCAGCCGCACCCGGGAGATCGGAGTGCGCAAGGCGCTGGGCGCCACGCGGCGCGACATCCTGCAGCAGTTCCTGGTGGAGGCCGCCACGCTCACGGGGATCGGCGGCGTGGTGGGGGTGGCCGTCGGGCTGCTGCTGGGGCGCCTCGCCGCCGGCGCGCTGGAGGTGGCCCCCGTCGTCTCCCCCGTGATCACCGCGGTCGCGGTGGTGGTCTCCGTGGGGATCGGTCTCCTGTTCGGCCTGCTGCCGGCGCGGCGCGCGGCGCGGCTCGACCCCATCGAGGCGCTACGGCACGAATAGCGCGCGCCCCGCCGTGGGCCCCACCACCGCCCCCGCCGCTCAGTACCCCCGCACGGTCAGGAACGCCTCCCACAACGGCAGCGACGCGGGCATCGCCAGCACCGACAGTTCCAGCACCCCCAGCGTCCCCAGGACGGCCAGCAGCAGCATCCCCTGTCGCCGCGCGGGGGTGGCATCGCGCAGCCCATGCACCACGCACCGCAGCGTGAAGGCCAGGATGGCGGCGACCGACAGCGGCAGGAACCACGTGGAGCGTGCCGCGCCGAAATACGACTCCAGGAACGCCAGTGGCGCAGGGAAGAACCCGCGTCCCGGATTCTCCACGCCAAGGAAGATGTTGATGCTGGCCAGCTGGTGGGTGCCCCAGAACACCAGGAGCGCCCACCACCCGGTGCGATTGCGTCGACCGGCGGTGGCGGCCCCCACCCCGCCCAATACGGCCAGCATGGCCAACTGGTACCAGAGCATGGCCAGCACCGCCCGCACCGCCAGCGACCACGATGGTCCCTCGGCCGGCACGGAGACCATGCGCGCCGCGGGGCCCACCACCCAGCCGCCGTAGAAGGCCACCTGCACCCAACTCCAGAGGAACGCGGCGCCCAGGAAACTCTGCCGCACCCCGCGCGGGGTGGCGGCGTCGCGCTCGCGCACCACCGTGCGCGCCCCCCACGCCGCCAGCGCCGTGGCCACCAGCAGCCCCAGCAGCCGCGTGAGCGGCGAGCGCTCCAGGGCGAAGATGACCCCGGTGGCCACCCACCAGAACGCCACCACCACCACCAGCGAACGCAGCGCCACGCGCGCCGCCGTCTCCCGGGTGTGCACCACGCGCCCCTCGGCCGCCTGGCGCGCGGCAAGCCGGCTGACCACGACCGCCATGACGGCTAGCGCCCCTCCCCCACCTGCAACGCGGCGCGCACCAACCCGCCCAACGCCTTGGCATCCGCCGCGGGGAGCAGGAGGTACCGGGCCCGCATCGCCTCGGCAACGCGACGCGCCACCGGCTCGCCACGCGGAGAGGTGTCCACGAACAGCGCCGCGATCCCCTGCTGGGCAAACCGGCGCCCGGCCGCCAACGCATCGGCCTCCGCCGCCGCGCGCCCCGGCGTGCCGTCACGGGCAATGTTGGCGCGCCCGTCGGTCAGCAACACCACCATGGCCGCGCTCCCGCCGCGGCGGATGGCCAGCGCCTGCTCCAGCGCCGCATCGATGGCATGGGCCAAGGGGGTGCCTCCGCCTCCGGGGAGCGCGGCCAGCACCTTGCGGGCCCGCGCCAGCGCCCGGGTGGGCGGCAGCAGCATCTCGGTGCCCTGCCCGCGAAACGCCATCAGGCTGACCCGGTCGCGGCGCGCATAGCTCTCGGCCAGCAGCACCTCAATGGCGCCCTTCGCCTCGCCGAGGCGCTGGATGGCCGACGACCCCGACGCGTCCACCATGAACAGCACCGTGGTCCCGGTGCGCTCCACGAAGCGACGGATGCGGAAGTCGGCCCGGCGCACCGCCACGCGGGGGCGCTCGGCGGGTGGACGGGCGGTGGACAGCCGCGCGGCCGCGGCGCGCGCCCGCTGCCACGGGGCCGCCGCGCGCAAGGTTTCCAGCAGGTGCAGCCGAGCCCCGCCTCGGGGCAGCCCGTGCCGAGCGCCACGCGGCCGCCCGCGCAGCAGGCTGGCCTCCTCGGCGCCCACGCGCCCCCCGCGATTCCCGACCGGGAGCTGGGCCAGCAGCTGCGCCAACACGCCAGGAGGGATCGCCGCCGCCACCGCCTCCCGCAGCAGCTCCCCCAGCCCGGGGGGCTCGGGGGTGGCCTCGTCGTCCGGTGGCTCGGGCGGCGGCTCCTGCTCCGCCGACGCCTCCGGGGGCGGGGGCGGCGTCTCCTCGGGGGGCGACGCCTCTTCAGGGGGGATGGGGAGCCGAGTGGCGCGCGGCGCCAGCACCAACGCCGCCGCCGCCTCGGCGTCGGCCTCCGCCACCAGCAGCCGTCCGTGCAGGGCCGCGTGGGCGCGGGCGCACCGGACCGCCAGCAGCGGCGCCCGCACCCCGTCGATGCCAAAGGCATCCGCCGTCTCGCACAGCGCCGTGATCCACTGGTCGTCCACCGTCTGGCGCAGCAGCCGGTGGCGCGCCTCGCGCGCCATCCGCGCCCACGACGACAGCACGCCCGCGTCCTCGTCCGCGGCCTCCCCCGAGAGCGGCAGCCGAAAGGCCAGGCGATCGCCCAGCGCCGGCGCCACCACTTCGTCCTCCACCGACTCGTCCAGCAGCAGCAGGCACACGCGCGCCGCATGCTCCGCGACGATCCCCTCGCGGGCCAGCTGCACCGCGCCATGGTCCAGCGCCTCGCTGAGGGCGGTGCGCGCCGCCACCGGCAGTCGTTCCGCCATGGGCACCACCAGCACGCCGCCATCGGCCAGCGCCAGAACCCCCCGCTCGGCCACCATGCGACCGGCCGCCAACGAAGCCGCCAGGTCCACGCCGCCGTACAACCGGTCCGCGGTAATCCCCGCCGGCAGCCGGCGCACCGGCGCCCCCGAGGGGAGCAGCGCCTGCAGCCGCGTGGCGAAGGCGCGCGCCGCTTCGTGCAACGGGTGGTCCAGCACCGCCCCCCCCAACCCGTGCGGATCGACCGCCAGCAGGAGGGGGATCAGCGCCTCCGGCGCGCGCGGCAGGTCAGGCGACGGCGACGGCATCGCCCCACAGCTCCGCAATGGCCCGCTCCACCCGGGTCCCCGACCCGGCCTCGTCGAGCACATTGCGGCGCAGGCGATGCCGCAGCGCCATCGGGGCCACCTGCCGGAGATGCTCCAGCGTGACCGTCTCGGCCCCCTCGTACGCGGCCAGCGCCCGCGAGGCGCGCAGCAGCGTGAGCTCGCCCCGCAGCCCGTCGGTGCCCAGCTGCGCGCACAGCGCCGCGGCCCGCTCCAGCACCTCGTCCGCCACCTCCAGCGCCTCCAGCCGCCCGCGCGCGCGCTCCAGCGCCCGCCGCGCCTTGGCGTCGGCCCGGTGCCAGTGCGCCATGAACGCCTCCGGGTCGCGGTCGAAGGCGTCGCGCCGGCGGATCACCTCGATGCGGGTGGCGATCGCCCGCGGCGTGCGCACGTCCACCGCCAGCCCGAACCGATCCAGCAGCTGCGGGCGCAGCTCCCCCTCCTCAGGATTGCCACTCCCCACCAGCACGAAGCGCGCGGGGTGACGGACGCTCACCCCCTCCCGCTCCACCACGTTCTCCCCGGTGGCGGCCGCATCCAGCAGGAGGTCCACCAGATGGTCCTCCAGCAGGTTCACCTCGTCCACGTACAGGAAGCCGCGATGGGCGCGCGCCAGCAGCCCCGGCTCAAACGCCTTCTCCCCCGTGGCCAGCGCCTTCTCCAGGTCGAGGGCCCCCACCACCCGGTCCTCGGTGGCCCCCAGCGGCAGGTCCACCACCGGGATGGGCACCTGCACCGTGCGCACCGCCTCGCCACGCGCCGACCGCGCCAGGCACTCGGGGCACCGGGAGCCGTTCCCCTTGGGGTCGCAGCCGTAGCGGCACCCGGCCACCGCCTTCATGGCGGGGAGCAGCCCGGCCAGCGCGCGCACGGCGGTGGACTTGCCGGTGCCGCGGTCGCCGAACACCATCACGCCGCCAATCGTCGGGTCGATGGCCACGAGGATCAGCGCCAGCTTCATCTCGTCCTGCCCGACGATGGCGCTGAAGGGGTAGGTCGGTCGCATGCCTGAGGGATGGGGAAGAACGCCGTGAACCAGCGGGAGGGGCCATCGAGGGGCGGGAGCGGGCCGTCGGACCCTGCCAGAGGCGGGCAGGTCCGGACCGACAGCTGCGCGGGCCCCTCGCTGCCACATTAGAGCGCGCCGCAAACCGTCGCAAGAGCAGAACACACCAACTGTCCAGCATTCTTGACACCCTTTCGGGCGGGCGGTAACGTCGCATGGTGCCCCCCTTCGAACCCGCCAGCACTATCCCGGGCGCTGCTCGTCCCGACGGACGCACCGCCCCTTCGGCCGCTGGCGCGCGGCTCATGCCCCCAGCCCCGCCGTTCCTGGCGCGGTCGGCCCCCACGGTGAGCGGGGCCGAGGACACCCTGCCGCCTCCCCCGTGGTGGGAGCGGGTCCGCGACCGTTGGAACGCGCTGGTGGCCACCGACGCCTTCCAGCGCTGGAGCGCGCGCTTTCCGCTCACCCGCCCCATCACGCGGTACCGGTCGCGGGCGCTGTTCGACGTCGTCTCGGGGTTCGTGTACTCGCAGACGCTACTGGCCTGCGTCGAGCTGGAGCTGTTCGCCTTCCTGGCGCAGGGCGCCCGCACCCGCGAGGCCCTGGAGGCCCACACCGGGCTCAGCCGGGGGAGCCTGGACCGCCTGCTCAATGCCGCCATCTCCCTTCGGCTGCTGAGCCGCCGGCGGCATGGGCGCATTGCCGTGGGCCCGCTCGGGGCCCCGCTCGTGGGCAACACGGGGGTCTTGGCGCTCATCCGCCACCATCGGCTGGCGTACCAGGACCTGGCCGACCCGGTGGGGCTGCTGCGGCAGGGGGCGGACTTCCGGACCGAGCTCTCGCGGTACTGGTCGTACGCCGATGCGCCGCGGCCGCAGGCCATTGATGACAGCCGGGTGGCCGCGTACTCGGAGATCATGCGGGAAACCCTGCCCCCCGTGGCGCATGACGTGCTGGATGCCTACGACCTGTCCCGGCACCAGGTGCTGTTGGACGTGGGTGGGGGGGAGGGGGCGTTCCTCACGCTGGCCGGGCAGCGGCATGCGCAGCTGCAGCTGCGGTTGTTCGACCTCCCGGCCGTGGCTGCCCGGGCGCGCGGGCGGCTGGAGGAGGCCGGGCTGGGGGAGCGGACCCAGTGCCACGGGGGGAACTTCCACGCCGATCCCCTCCCCACCGGCGCCGACGTGATCTCGCTGGTGCGCGTGCTGCTGGACCACGATGACGCCTCGGTGGTGCAGCTGCTGCGGCGGGTGCACACGGCCCTCCCCGCCGGGGGCGTGCTGCTGATTGCGGAGGCGATGGCGGGCGCGCGCGGGGCCGAAACCGTGGGGGACGCCTACTTCGGCTTCTACCTGATGGCCATGGGGAAAGGGCGGGCCCGGCGCCCCGAGGAGCTGCATGCCATGCTGCAGGCGGCCGGATTCCGGCGCAGCCGGGAGCGCGGCACCCGCTTCCCCATTCAGACCGGGCTCATCGTCGCCGAGGCCTGAGGGCACGGGCGGAGGGGCCCCGCCCAAGCAATCCCGAACGGATCCTCCGAAATTATTGACAGTCCGTGGTGTCAACTGCACGTTACACCGCGTGGAGACCCTCGCCGTCGTCTTTGAGGAGCCGGGCCACCTGACGCTCCGGCCGCTGCCCCTGGTGCCCATGGCACCAGACGACGTGCGCGTGGCCATGCGCTGGTCGGGGATCAGCACCGGCACCGAGAAGCTCCTCTATACCGGGCAGATGCCCCCCTTCCCCGGCCTCGGCTATCCGCTGGTCCCCGGCTACGAGGGAGTGGGCGAAGTGGTTGAGGCAGGACCGGAGGCGGGGCGGCGCGTGGGCGAGTTGGTGTACGTCCCCGGGTCGCGGGGCTTTGTGGGCGCGCGCGGGCTGTTCGGGGGCCAGGCGGCCACCGTGGTGGCGCCCGGCGCCAAGGTCATCCCGCTGGAGGCGTCCGTGGGGGAGCAGGGCACCCTGCTGGCGCTGGCCGCCACCGCGCACCACATGCTGGGCCCCGACCCGGCGGCCCACCCCGAGCGGCTCCCGGGGCTCATCGTGGGGCACGGGGCGCTCGGCCGGCTGCTGGCGCGGCTGGTGCTGCTGTACGGCGGCGCGCCCCCGGTGGTGTGGGAGGTCAACCCCGACCGCCTGGGTGGCGCCACCGGCTACGCGGTGCTCCACCCTGACGCGGACGCGCACCGCGGCTACCGCACCATCTGCGAGGTCAGCGGCGCCGACGGCATCGTGGACGCCTGCGTGGCTCGCCTCGCCCCCGGGGGAGAGATCGTGCTGGGCGGGTTCTACGCCGAGCCGGTGCGCATCACGTTCCCCCCCGCCTTCCTGCGCGAGGCGCGCTTCCGCGTGGCCGCGCAGTGGCACCCCGCCGACCTCGCGGCGGTGGCGCGCCACGCGAACGAGGGCCGTCTGCCCCTGGACGGCCTCATCACGCACCGCGCTCCCGCGGTGCGTGCCCCCGATGCCTACGCTACCGCCTTCGGCGATGCGCAGTGCGTCAAGATGATCCTCGACTGGAGATCGGCCGCATGAGCGAGCCCGTTGCCAGCCCCGCCGCCGGCGGGGCGCTTCACCAGCTGCACCGCGCCGTCCGCGAGGAGGCCGCCGCGGCCCCCGACGCCATCCACGCCGGCCCGGTCACCCGCGAGACGCAGATCATCGCCATCTACGGCAAGGGGGGGATCGGCAAGAGCTTCACGCTGGCCAACCTCTCGTACATGATGGCGCAGCAGGGGAAGAAGGTGCTGCTCATCGGGTGCGACCCCAAGAGCGACACCACCTCCCTGCTCTTCGGCGGGCGCGCCTGCCCCACCATCATCGAGGTGAGCGCGAAGAAGAAGCTCGCCGGCGAGACGGTGGCCATCGGCGACGTCTGCTTCAAGCGCGACGGCGTCTACGCCATGGAGCTGGGCGGCCCCGAGGTGGGGCGCGGCTGCGGCGGGCGCGGGATCATCCACGGCTTCGAGATCCTCGAGAAGCTCGGCTTCCACGACTGGGGGTTCGACTACGTCCTCCTGGACTTCCTGGGCGACGTGGTGTGCGGCGGCTTCGGGCTCCCCATCGCGCGCGACATGTGCCAGAAGGTCATCGTGGTGGGCTCCAACGACCTGCAGTCGCTCTACGTGGCCAACAACGTCTGCAGCGCGGTGGAGTACTTCCGCAAGCTGGGCGGCAACGTGGGGGTGGCCGGCATGGTCATCAACAAGGACGACGGCACCGGCGAGGCGGCGAACTTCGCCGAGGCCGCCGGGATCCCCGTGCTGGCGCGCGTGCCGGCGCACGAGGACATCCGTCGCAAGAGCGCCAACTACGAGATCATCGGCTTCCCGGGCGGGCAGTGGGGCGAGCTGTTCGGCGAGCTGGCCGCCAACGTGGCCGACGCGCCGCCGGTGCGCCCGCGCCCGCTCACGCAGGACGGGCTGCTGGGGCTGTTCGCCAGCAAGGCCACCGGGCGCGACGTGGTGCTGGAGCCGGCCACGATGTTCGACATGTGCGGGCGCGAGGAGGTGTCGCGCCCGTCGCTGGAAGTCGTCTACGACGCGGTCTGAGGGGGCGGCCATGGGGACCACCCACGACGCCCCGTCCGCGCCGCGCGCGCCCCTGCCGGTGGTGGACGGCACCCCCGTCAACCTGGCGGCCACCGCCGGGGACGGGCTCGGGTGCCACGCCGGGCGCGACCAGCTGGAGGCCGCCGCGCGCGCCGCGGGGAAGGCCGGCGTGCTGGACCAGTACGCCGCCGACTACCCCAAGGGGCCGCACGACCAGCCGCAGAGCATGTGCCCGGCCTTCGGGTCGCTGCGCGTGGGGCTGCGCATGCGCCGCACCGCCACGGTGCTCAGCGGGTCGGCCTGCTGCGTGTACGGCCTCACCTTC
>JBEIJM010000103.1:0-12392 GCA_040380205.1 Gemmatimonadaceae bacterium | reverse complement strand
CGGCGGGGGCGGGCTCACGGCGGGGTGCGCGCTCGCCGCCGAGGGGGGGTCACCCGGGACCGTGGTGCACCCCGTGGAGCCGGTGGGCTTCGACGATTACGCGCGGTCGCTGGCGGGGGGCGTGCGCGTGGGGAACCCGCCGGGACGACGGTCGATCTGCGACGCCATCGTCACCGACATGCCGGGGGCGATGACCTTTGCCATCACCCAGCCGCGCGTGGGGGCCGGGCTCACCGTGTCGGACGACGAGGCCTTGGCGGCGATCGCCTTCGCAGTGCGGGAGCTCAAGCTGGTGGTGGAGCCCGGCGGGGTGGTGGCACTGGCGGCGCTGCTGGCGGGGCGTGTGGCCACGCGGGGCGAGGTGACGATGGTGGTGACCACCGGGGGAAACATCGACCCGGCCATCCTGGCGCGGGCGATCACGGACACGGAGCTTCCGCGGTTCACGCCGCGGGGGTGACGGGCTCCGGGAGCCGCGCCCCTCAGCGCGTCCGCAGGCGGATGAGCCCTTCCTGCGCCGTGGACGCCACCAGCGTCCCGGCGCGGGTGTACACCTCGCCGCGCACGAAGCCGCGCGCCCCTGCCGCCGACGGGCTGTCCATCACGTACAGCAGCCAGTCGTCGGTGCGGAACGGCCGGTGCATCCACAGCGTGTGGTCCAGCGACGCCAGCTGCAGCCGCGGATCGCGAATGGGCACCCCGTGGGGCAGCAGCGCCGTGGGGAGGAAGCCGTAGTCGCTGGCGTACGCCAGCACCGCCTGATGCAGGATGGGGTCGTCGGCAATGGGGGCGATCACCCGGAACCACGCCGCGCGCCGCGGGATCCCCCCCGGCTCCGGCGCCATGGGGACCATGCGGAAATCGACGGCCCGGTCCTGCGTGAGCACCTGCCGCAGCTCTGGCGGGAACGACTCCGCGCGGGCGCGCAGCAGCTCCAGCTCGGGGACCAGCGTCTCCGGCGCCGGCACCTCGGGCATGCCTCCCTGATGCTCCAGCCCCCCCTCGGCCACCTGGAACGACGCCGACAGGTGGAAGATCGCCTCGCCATGCTGGATGGCGGTCACGCGCCGCGAGGTGAAGCTTCCCCCGTCGCGGGGGCGGTCCACGAAGAACACGATGGGGGCGGCCAGGTCGCCGGCGCGGAGGAAGTAGCCATGCACCGAGTGGGCCTCCCGGGGCCCCTCCACCGTGCGGCGGGCCGCCACCAGCGCCTGGGCGAACACCTGCCCGCCGAAGACGCGCCCCGTCCCCAGGTCGCGGTTCTGCCCGCGATAGATATTCACTTCGAGCGGCTCGAGCTCGAGCAGCGCCAGGACCTCGTTCACGACGGACATGCCTGTAATATCGCCAACCCGGATCCCCCACGCGCCCCCTCCCCGCCCCGTTCACCGCGCCCGGCTGCTGGCCGGGGCGGCCGCCCTGGGGATTGCGGCCTGCCGCCCCGCGCCGGCGCCGGTGGCCGCCACCGCCTACCCCGCCGCCCGGCTGCTGGAGACGCGCGCCACGCTGGGGGTCCCCACGGTGGACTTGGCCCCCGACACCACCCTCCCCGTGGTGGTGGACCGCGAGCCCGGGCAGTACCTGGGGCACCCCACCACGGTGCTGCTGGAGGACGGGCGCACCATGCTGGTGGCCTACCCGCGCGGTCACGGGGCCGGCGCCATCATGCTGCGGCGCAGCCCCGACGCCGGACGCAGCTGGAGCGCCCCGCTCCCGGTGCCGGAGAACTGGGCCACCTCCAAGGAAACCCCCACCATTCACCGCGTGGTGGGCCCCGACGGGCGCAAGCGGCTGGTGCTCTTCTCGGGGCTCTATCCCATCCGCATGGCGCACTCCGAGGACGACGGCGCCACCTGGACGCCGCTCGCCCCCATCGGCGACTACGGCGGCATCGTGGCCATGGGGTCGGTGGTGCGCGTGGCCGGCGGCGACTACCTGGCGTTCTTCCACGACGACGGGCGCTTCTTCCGCAACGCCGGCGGGCGCTCGGGACGCTTCACGGTGTACACCGTGCGCTCGCGCGACGGCGGACTCACCTGGGGGGCGCCGGTGGCCATCGCGTCGCACCCCACCCTCAACCTCTGCGAGCCCGGGGTGTTCCGCTCCCCCGACGGCCGACAGCTGGTGGCGCTGCTGCGCGAGAACGGGCGCACCGCGCCGTCGCAGCGCATCGTCTCCACCGACGAGGGGGTCACCTGGAGCGCGCCCGCGCCGCTGCCGCTGGCGCTCACCGGCGACCGCCACGTGGCGGTGCGGCTGCAGGATGGTAGCTAACTGGTGAGCTTCCGCGACAAGGCCCCAGACAGCCCCACCAAGGGGGACTGGGTGGCGTGGCTGGGCACCTTCGACGAGCTCACGCGCCCCACCCCTGGCGGCTACCGCGTGCGGCTCATGGACAACACCAACGCCTGGGACTCCACCTACCCCGGCGTGGAGCTCCTCCCCGACGGACGCGTGGTGCTCACCACCTACGGCCACTGGACCGCCGGCCAGCAGCCGTGGATTGCCTCCATCACGCTGGACGTGCCTCGGCTGGAGCGGACGCGGGTGGCGGTAGGGGCGACGGTGGGGGCGGCGCCGTAAGCCCGCCCCCGGGGCGGGCCCCCTCCCGGGGCCCATTAGCTTCCGCCCCATGCCGGATGACCTGACCCAGCCCCACGCGCCCGCCGCCGACGCGCCCGCCCTGACTGACGCCCAGCGCGCCACCCTCCGCGAGGCCACGGCACTGCTGGAACAGCTGGCGGAGGACCGCGCCGGGCTGCTGGCCATCCCCGAGGACGAGCGCACCCGGCTGCTGAAGGCGGCCGGCGAGCTGTCGCGCCCCGACGCCATCCTGCGCCGGCAGCTGGTGAAGGCCACCAAGCGCCAGAAGAAGGTCGAGCGGCAGGAGCGGCTGGAACAGCAGGAGGCGCGCCTCAACAGCACCGGCATCCGCACGCTCCGCCGCCAGACGGTGTTCACCACCCCCAACTTCTTCCCGCCCGCCTCCGACGCGCAGGAGACGGTGGAGGCGCCGGAGTTCCGGGAGGCCGTGGAGCCGCAGCACTGCTACGTGTGCAAGCGGCCGTACACGGTCATCCACCACTTCTACGACCAGCTGTGCCCCCCGTGCGCCGACGTCAACTGGCGCAAGCGCGGCGAGCTGGCCGACCTGACCGGGCGCGTGGCGCTCCTCACCGGCGGACGCGTCAAGATCGGCTACCAGGCGGGGATCAAGCTGCTCCGCTGCGGCGCCCACCTGGTGGTCACCACACGCTTTCCGCGCGATGCCGCGCAGCGGTACGCCGCCGAGCCCGACTTCGAGCAGTGGGGACACCGGCTGGAGATCCACGGGCTGGACCTGCGCCACACCCCCAGCGTGGAGGCCTTCTGCCACCTGCTGCAGGAGACGCACGGGCGGCTGGACTTCATCGTGAACAACGCCTGCCAGACGGTGCGCCGGCCGCCGGACTTCTACCGGCACATGATGGAGCAGGAGACCACGACGCTGGGGGCCATGCCCGACCACGTGCGCAAGCTGCTGGGGCGCTACGAGGGGGTGCGCGGCTACCACCTGCTCCCCGAGGCGGGCGCGGAGGCGACCGAGCCCGGCGCGGCCGGGGCGCTGGCGGCGCGCCGCCTGGCGGAGGTGGCGGGGATCACCCATGCCGCCGAGCTGTCGCAGGTGGCGCTCCTCCCCGACGAGGCGTCGCCGCAGGCGCACCTCTTCCCCGAGGGGCGGCTGGATCAGGACCTGCAGCAGGTGGACCTGCGCGACCGCAACTCCTGGCGCATGCTGATGGCCGAGGTGCCCACGGTGGAGCTGCTGGAGGTGCAGCTGGTGAACGCCGTGGCCCCCTTCGTGCTCAACGCGCGCCTCAAGCCGCTCATGCTGCGCACCCCCGGGCGCGACAAGCACGTGGTGAACGTGTCGGCGGTGGAGGGGCAGTTCTACCGGAAGTTCAAGACCACGCGGCACCCGCACACCAACATGGCCAAGGCGGCGCTCAACATGATGACGCGCACCGCTGCCGCCGACTACCAGGTGGACGGCATCCACATGAACGCGGTGGACACCGGGTGGGTGACCGACGAGGACCCGGCGCCCATTGCGGCGCGCAAGGTGGCCGAGCACCGCTTCCACCCGCCGCTGGACATCGTGGACGGCGCCGCGCGCATCGTGGACCCCATCATCGACGGGATCAACACGGGGGTCCACGTGTGGGGGCAGTTCCTCAAGGACTACACGCCCACGGACTGGTAGCGCCGGGGCGCCGCCCCGTGGGGCGGCGGGGAGGCGCTACCAGCGCAGGCCGCGCAGGTACTCGTAGTTGGCGCGGGCGGCCGCCAGCTCGTCCGCCGGCCCCTCCTGCTCCACGAAGCAGGGCTTGCTCCCCAGCTTCGGGATGCGCGCCAGGAACGCTTTGAGGTCGAAGATCCCTGTGGCCAGCTCGGTGTCGTGCTTGCGGTCGGGGACCACGTTCTTCAGGTGGAACGTCCAGCAGCGGTCGGCATGCCGGTCCAGGAAGGCCATGGGGTCGCCGCCCCCCATGAGCATGTTCCCCACGTCCAGCTGGATGCGCACGTACCGGGGGTCGGTCTGCCGCACGAAGACGTCGAACGGCACCTCCCCCTGCAGCGGCTTCTGGTCGTTGGGCTCGTTGTGCAGCGCCAGCCAGAGCCCGTGGCGCCGCGCCACCTCCCCCGCCGCGTTGAAGCGCTCGGCCCACAGCTTCCACACGTCCAGCGACTTCCCCGCCTCGGCGGGGAGGCTGGGGGCCACGAGGTACTGCTGCCCCAGGTAGGCCGCGGTGTCCAGGTGCCGCTCCCAGTCGCGCAGGATGGTCTCGGGGGCCATGTGCGCCGACGTGGCCTTGAGCCCCGCCTGACGGAGCGCGTCGCGCACCTGCTCCTTCGTGCGCCCGAAGTTGTTGAAGCTCCACAGCAGCTCCACCTCCGCGTAGCCGATGGCGGCGATCGCCTGGAGGGTGCCCTCGGGATCGGCGCGCATGGCCTTGCGCACGGCGTACAGCTCCAGCCCCACCCGATCCAACTGGCCGGCGGCGCCCGCAGGGGCGCCGGGGTGGGGCAGGTCACGGGCCAGCCAGGCACTGGCGCCGGCGCCCAGCGTGGTGAGGAAGTCTCGACGGTCCATGCCCCTACGCTACCCCCCGCCCCGCCCAACGCAAGGCGTGGCCGCGGCGTAGATTCGCCGACGATGCCCCCTCCAAGGGGGCGCGCGCGTCCACTCCCTTCCCCCTGTGCCCCATGCGCCGCCTTGCGCTCGTGCTGGGTGGGCTGCTTGCCCCCCTGCTGGTCCCGCGCCTCCCCCTCCCCGCCCAAGGGACCGACTGGGACCCGCAGGCAGTTCTCAAAACCGAGCAGTTTGCCGCGCCGCCTGCCAACATCGCGCGAATGATCCGCGCGCCGCGGGTGGACCTGTCGTTCACGATGCCCTCCCCCGACCAGCGGTGGTTCCTGCGCACCACCGGGGCCGACCGCGGCGACTGGGCGGCGTACGGGGCCCCGCACATCTGGCTGGGCGGCCTGCAGGTGGACACGCGGGCCAACCGGGCGCGGTCGCTCACCACCAGCACCGTGACGGGGCTGCTGCTGGTGGACCCGCGCACCGGCACCCAGCGCGCGCTGCAGGTGCCCACGGGGGCCACGGTGTCGTCCCCCGTGTGGTCGCCGAAGGGAACGCACGTGGCGTACGTCGCCAACTTCCCCACCGCCTCGTACGCCTACGTGGCCGATGTGGCCTCCGGCAAGGCCACGCGCCTGTCGGACCGGCCGCTGCTGGCCACGCTGGCCACGGGACTGGACTTCACCGCCGGGGGCGATGCCGTGGCGGCGGTGCTGGTCCCCGCGCCGCGCGCGCCGCAACCGGTGTACGGGGCGAACGGCGGGGCCGACGGCCCGCTGGTGCGCCTCACCGAGGGGCGGGCCGCCCCGCAGCCCGTGCACTTCAGCCTGCTGCAGGACCCGCATGACAAGCGCCTGCTGGCGTGGCACACCACCGGCCAGCTGGCACTGCTGGATGTGCGAGGCAAGGGGGTGCGCCCGGTCGGCGCGCCGGCGATGATCCGCGACGTGTCGCCCTCGCCGGACGGGGGGTGGTTCCGGGTGACGCGGATGGTGGAGCCGTTCTCGTACCTGGTGCCGGTGAGCAGCTTTGGCACCGTGGATGAGCTGTGGGACCGCACCGGGGCCGTGGTGGCCACGCTGGGGCGCGCGCCACTGCGGGAGGCCGGGCGCGGGGACGCGGCGCCAGGCGCGGCGGCCGGAGACAGCACGGGGCGGCGCAACATCCAGTGGAACCCCGTGGGTCCCGGGCTGCTGTACGTGCAGACCGTCACGCCGTCCGACTCGGCGGCGGGGAGCAACGGCAATGGCTCGGCCGCCGGCATGCCGCCGGGCGGGCCGCGCAGTGCCGGCGCCGGCGCCCCCATCCGGGTGCGCGCGCCCCGCGGCAACGTGGTGGTGTGGCGTCCGCCCTTCGGCCCGGGAGACACCACGGTGCTGTACCGGGGCGGTGCGCAACTAGGGAATGTGCTGTTCAGCACCGACAGCAGCACGCTCTTCGTGGCCGACAGCGGCGCGGTGATCGCGGTCCGGATGGCGGAGCCTGCGGTGCGCGTGAACCTGGGGCGCGGCGTGTCGCTCCCCGCTGCCGGGGGCTTTGGTGGCGGCGCGGGGGGCGCGGCCGCGGCGGCGCGAGGGACCGACTCCACGGCCGGCACGCTGGTCACGCGCCGCGGGGCGGCGGGCGTCTCGTACGTGGTCCTGTCCAAGGACCGGCAGGCCGTGGCGCTGACCGGCACGCGCGCGCCCGGGGCCCAGTGGCATGAGCGGGCGCCGCGCCCCTGGGTGGACCGGCTGCGGCTGGACACCAAGGCGCGCACCCGGCTGCTGGACAGCCCGGCCGACGCCCATGAGGAGTTCGTGGCGCCGCTGGACGACGACCTGTCGCAGTTCCTCGTGCTGCGCGAATCGCCCACCACGCTCCCCGACGTGTGGCTGCGCACCGCGGCCGGCGGGGCGCCGCGCCAGGTGACCGCCAACGTGGACGTGGGCCCCGAGGTGAGCGGCGCCACCGTGCGCCGCATCCGCGTGAGCCGCCCGCGCGACGGCACCCCCTTCTGGGTGGAGGTGACCCTCCCGCGCGACCGCCCCGCGGGGGCAAGGCTCCCCGGGATCCTCTGGTTCTACCCGCGCGAGTACAGCACCGCCGCCGAGTACGACCGGTCGCGCCATGCCACCAACATCAACCGCTTCCCCGCCGTCCCCTCGGCGCGCCCCGCCTCCAGCACCAAGCTGTGGGTGTCGCAAGGGTACGTGCTCATCGAGCCCGACATCCCCATCTTCGGGGACGCGGGGCGGATGAACGACAACTACACGCGCGACCTCAAGGAGAACCTCGACGCCGTGATCGACGCCGTGGTGGACTCCGGGTGGGTGGACCGGCACCGCCTGGGGATCGGCGGGCACAGCTACGGCGCCTTCAGCACCGTGAACGCCATGTCGCTCATGCCCAACTTCAAGGCGGGGATCGCGGGGGACGGCATGTACAACCGCACCCTCACCCCCTTCGGCTTCCAGAGCGAGCGGCGGAACTTCTACCAGGCGCAGGCCACCTACCTGGACATGTCGCCGTTCCTGCGCGCCGACCGGATCAGCGGAGCGCTGCTGCTGTACCATGCCCTGGAGGACCAGAACACCGGCACCGCGCCGCTCTCCTCGCAGCGGATGTTCCTGGCGCTGCAGGGGCTGGGGAAGGTGGCGGCGCTGTACCAGTACCCCTATGAGGACCACAGCGTGGCCACCTATGCCAGCGACCTGGACCTGTGGGCGCGGTGGGTGGCGTGGATGGACACCCACGTGAAGGGGGCGAAGCCCGCCGCCGCGCCCGTGCCCTAGCGCTGGCGCCGCGCGGCGCCGGTTGCGGTCACGCCGGCGCCGCGCGGTAGGCTTCGAACATCACCGCCATCGCGTCGGGAATCCGCGTCACCTTCCCGCTGGCGCGGTCCACCAGCGTCCAGAGCGTGCGCCCCCGGGCCAGCACGGCCTCGTCGGCGGGGCGGACGATGACGGTGAGCCGCTCCATCCGGCGCGAGTCCACCGTGCCGATCCAGGTGCGCGCCTCCACCTCCTCCCCCAATCGCGCCTGCTGCCGGTAGTCGATCTCGTGGCGCGTGGCGAACCAGGCGTAGGCGTCGCGCATGGCCGGCGTGGCGTAGGCCATCCAGTGGGCCACGGCGACGTCATTGATCCAGCGGAGGTACACCACGTGGTTCACGTGGGCGTTGCCGTCGATGTCGGCCGGCTGGATGGCGAGGGGGAGGGTGAACTGGCGCACGGGCGGGGCGAGGGGATCGGGGAGAGCGCGCGGGGGTTGTGGCCCGGCCGCGCGTCCCGGAAGTTATCGCCATGCCCCAGCCCCCCTCCCCCTCGCGCCGCGGCGAGCCCGCGCACGCCATCACCTTCTTCGGCATGTCGGGGGTGGGGAAGACCACGCTGTCGCGCATGCTGCAGCGCCACGACTGGTTCCACTACTCCGCCGACTACCGCATCGGCACGCGGTACATGGGCGAGCACATCGTGGACAACTTCAAGCGCGAGGCGATGAAGGTCCCCTTCCTCCGCGCGCTGCTCCGGTCGGACTCCATCTACATCCGCTCCAACATCACCTTCGAGAACCTGAGCCCCCTGTCCACCTACCTGGGCACGCCGGGCAACCCGGCGCTCGGGGGGCTGTCCATCGGCGAGTACCGGCGGCGGCAGGCGGAGCACCGCGCCGCGGAAATTCGCGCGCTGCTGGACGTGCCGGAGTTCATCGGCCGCGCGCGGGACATCTACGGCTACCGGCACTTCGTGTGCGACGCCGGCGGGAGCCTGTGCGAGGTGGTGGACCCCGCCGACCCGCGCGACCCGGTGCTGGCGTGCCTGGCCGAGCACACGCTGCTGGTGTACCTGCGCGGCACCCCCGCGCACGAGGCCATGCTGGTGGAACGGTTCCGGCAGCACCCCAAGCCCATGTACTACAACCCCGGCTTCCTGGACGCCACCTGGCGGGAGTTCAAGGCGCGGCAGGGGGTGGAGGAGGACGACGCCGTGGTCCCGGAGGAGTTCGCCGTGTGGGGGTTTGCGCAGCTGCTGGCGCACCGCGTGCCGCTGTACGAGGCCATCGCGCAGCGCCACGGGGTGGTGCTGGAGATGGACGAGGTGGCGGCGATCACGTCGGAGGGGGCGCTGCTGGAGCGGCTGGCCCCCTACCTGGAGGCGCGGCGATGAGTGCGGCCCCGAGCGCCGCGGCCGCGCCCGCGCTGTCCCCCGGCTCGCGCCTCCGCTCCATCCTGGGGGGTACCGTGGGCAACCTGGTGGAGTGGTACGACTGGTACGTCTACTCCGCCTTCTCGCTGTACTTCGCCGGGACCTTCTTCCCCGCGGAGGACCCCACGAGCCAGCTGCTGAGCGCCGCGGCGGTGTTCGCCGTGGGATTCCTCATGCGCCCCATCGGCGGGTGGCTGCTGGGACGGCACGCGGACCGCCACGGGCGGAAGTCGGCGCTCACGCTGTCGGTGCTGCTCATGTGCGGCGGGTCGCTGCTCATCGCCTGCACCCCCGGGTACGACCGCATCGGCGTGGGGGCCCCGGCGCTCCTGGTGCTGGCGCGCCTGCTGCAGGGGCTCAGCGTGGGGGGCGAGTACGGGGCCAGCGCCACCTACCTCAGCGAAATGGCCGGCCAGCGGCACCGCGGCTTCTGGTCCAGCTTCCAGTACGTCACCCTCATCATGGGGCAGCTGCTGGCGCTGGCGGTGCTGCTGGTGCTGCAGCAGTGGCTCACCGAGGCGCAGCTGCAGGCGTGGGGGTGGCGCATCCCGTTCCTCATCGGCGCGGCGGCGGCGGTGGTGGCGGTGTCGATGCGCCGAGGGCTGGAGGAGACGGACGACTTCCGACGCGCCTCGGCGGAGGCGGCGGAGGGCGGCGCCCACCGGCAGGCCTCGGTGCGCGCGCTGCTGGCGCACCCGCGCGCCGTGCTCACAGTGGTGGGGCTCACCGCCGGCGGGACGGTGGCGTTCTACACCTTCACCACCTACGCGCAGAAGTTCCTCGTGAACACCGTGGGCTTCAGCAAGGTGGACGCCACGCGTATCAACGCGGCGTCGCTGCTGGTGTACATGTGCCTGCAGCCGCTGGTGGGGGCGCTGTCGGACCGCGTGGGGCGGCGCCCGGTGCTCATGGCGTTCGGGGTGCTGGGGACGCTGGGCACCTATCCGCTGTTTCTGGCGCTGGAGCAGGCCCGCACCTTCGGGGCGGCCCTGGGGCTGCTGGTGCTGGCGCTCACCGCGCTCAGCGGCTACACGGCGATCAACGCCGTGGTCAAGGCGGAGCTGTTCCCGGCAGGGGTGCGGGCGCTGGGGGTGGGGCTCCCCTATGCGGTCACGGTGTCGCTGCTGGCAGGCACCGCCGAGTACGTGGCGCTCTGGTTCAAGCGCGCGGGGCACGAGCCCTGGTTCTACGGCTACGTCACCGCCTGCATTGCCGCGTCGCTGCTGGTGTACGCCACCATGCCCGAGACGCGCGATCTCGGGCACCTTCGCGACTAGCGCGGAGGCCGCCCCGGGGAGGGCTCAGCTCCCCGGGCGCCACACGGCATCGGCGCTGGCGTTCCACACCGCGTCCAGCGCGTTCACGACGATCCCGTCCACCGCACTCACCCCGGCCGGCACCGTCAACGCCACCGAGCGCTGGGTGGCCGGATGGACGCGCTGGCGCCAGGTGGTGCCGTCACGCCAGCGCACGAGCCACCGGTCGGCCGCCTCCCCCGCGCCCGGGGTGATCGCCACGGTGAGCACCGTGCCGCTGCTGGTCACCGCGATGGTGGGAGCCGGCGGCGGTGCCGCGTCCAGCCACGGCGTGGCCGGCGGGATGGCGGGGGTGGCGTACACGCCGCCCCCAAGCAGGGTGGTCAGCCCCCCGCGATCGGTGCGCACCGCCGTGGCATTGTACAGCAGCCCGCCGGTGACGCCAGTGCCGGCCAGCGTCGCGCTCCGCGTGGCCAGCACCTGGTTGGCGATCTCGGTGGCCGCGTAGGGGCTGCTGCTGCCGTCGGCCACCCGGTACGCCGCCATCCCGGGCCACAGGTGGCGCTTCTGGGTGTTCTGCTGCGCCCACCACCCCAGCAACCCGGCAAAGGGCTGCCCCGAGGAGGCCAGCGACCAGTACAGCTGGGGCGCCAGATAGTCCACCCACCCGCGCTGCAGCCAGAGGCGCGAGTCGGCGTAGATGGAGGTGTAGGCGTCCAGCCCCGTGACGCCGGCGGGGTTCCCGGGGCGCCAGATGCCGAAGGGGCTGATCCCCACGCGCATGGTGCCGCTCACCCCGCGCACCGTCTGTTGCAGCCGCTCCACGAAGCGGTTGATGTTGTCGCGCCGCCAATCGGCCCGGGCCAGCGTGCCCCCCGCGGCGCGATACGCCGCGTGCCCCGCGCTGTCGGGGAAGTCGAAGGCGGGGCAGCGCGTGTCGGGATACGGGTAGAAGAAGTCGTCCAGGTGCACCGCGTCGATGGCATAGCGCCGCGCCACGTCGGCCACTACGGCCAGCGCCTGCTGCTGCACCGCCTCCTCCGCCGGGTCAAACCACCAGCTGGTGCAGGCGCGGCGCAGCAGGTCGGGGCGCCGCCGCGCGAAGTGCTGCGGCGCGAAGGTCAGGCTGTCCGACAGGTTCCCCGCACGGAAGGGGTTGAACCAGGCGTGCAGCTCCAGCCCGCGCGCCCGCGCCATCTCGCTGATGTACGCCAGCGGGTCATACCCCGGGTCGCCCCCGGGCGTCCCGGTAAGCACGCGGGCCCACGGCTCCAGGGCGGACCGGTACAGCGCATCCCCCACCGACCGGACCTGCAGGAGCACCGCGTTGGCGCCCGCCGCCTGCACGGCGTCGAGGAGCGCCGCGACCTCCGCCTGCTGCTGCCCCGCCGAGAGCCCCGATCGGGAGGGCCAATCGATGTTCGCCACGGTGGCGATCCACACGCCGCGGAACTCGCGGGTGATGGCGGGCACGGTGAACGGGGCCGGCGCCGGCGGGGGGGGCGTCACCGGGGGGGCCGGCGGGGGGGCGGTCACCCCGTCCCCGCCAGAGGCGCAGGCGGTCACAATCGACAGGGAGGACGCGACGAGCAGTCCCCGGGCGGCGGTAGCCAGTTGCTGGTGCATTCCGTAGCTTCGCCGCGAACCCCCGGGTTCGGAAGCCTTCCCTCCTCTCCCCCGCCCCGCGTCGCATGTCCGTCCGGTCCTCCCGCCCACGCGCTGCGGCGCCCCTCCTGCTGGCCGGCCTCCTGCTCTCCCGCGGCGCGCTGGGGGCGCCACTGGGCGCGCAGCCCGCCGCCCCCGCGGCGCCGACCAGCGCGGGGG
>JBEIJM010000102.1:0-12653 GCA_040380205.1 Gemmatimonadaceae bacterium | reverse complement strand
GGGCGGTCGCACGCGACCGCGAGCGCCGCGAGCGCCGCGAGCGCCAGGCGCGTCGGAAGCGGCGGGAGCGCGGCGCGCCGGATGCGCGCGCGGCGGGGCAGAGGCGTCGCCATGCGGGGAAAGATCAGCGGGCGGAAGGGCGGCACCAAGGGGTGCGCCGGGGGCGCGACGCGGAGGGCGCACCGCGGAGGCCGGAACGCCGCGCGGCCTGCGCCCCCGTGGGGACGCAGGCCGCGGACGCTGCCGGTCGCCGGCTCAGTAGCCGGGGTTCTGCTTGAGGAGCGGGTTGGTCTCGATCTGGTTCTGCGGGATCGGCATGAGGATCCGGAAGGGCGCGCGGGCCGTGGTGTTGAACTGCCGGGCCGCGGTGTAGGTGCCGAAGCGGATCATGTCCTGCCGGCGCTTGGCCTCGCCGATGAACTCGAAGAGGCGCTCGCGGTAGATGGCGTCGCGCAGCTGCGCCTGGGTGAGCGAGCTGCTCAGCAGCTTGGCCGCCGGCACGCCGGCGCGGCTGCGGACCTGGTTGATCAGCGCGATGGCCGCGGCGGTCTGCCCCAGCTCGTTCTGCGCCTCGGCCTTGACCATGAGCATCTCGGCCAGGCGGAAGTACACGTAGTCGTTCCCGTTCTCGCCGCCCTGGCGGTTGGGGTCGAGCGTGTACTTGTAGATGCGCGCCCCCTCCCCCTCGGTGGCCTGCGTGATGTCGCGGATCTCGGGGGTGAACACCAGCGGGTTCCCCGAGCGGTCCTTGATCGGCTGCCCGGTGGTGAGCTCCACCTGCGGGCCCACCAGGAAGACGCCGCGGCGCGGGTCGTCCTGGTCGAACGAGAAGTAGGTGTCGGACAGGGTGGCGAAGCCGTTCCAGGGCGAGGGGCTGAAGCTGTTGTAGTGCCCCATGCGCATCACGAAGGTGAGCCCCAGCCCGTCCTGGGCGCGGTGGCGCACCACCATGATGTTCTCGCGCGACGACGCGTTGTCGAAGGCGAAGTTGCTGCGCCAGTTGGCCGCCAGCTGGAAGCGCCCGGAGTTGATGACGCGGTCGGCGGCGGCGACCGCCTCGGTCCACTTGGCCGTGCCGGCCGTGAGCCCCGAGGTGGTGACCGTGCCGGTGAACACCCGGGCGTTCAGGTACATGTTGGCCAGGATCGCGTCGGCGGCCGACTTGGTGAGGCGGCCGTACGACTCGGCCGGCCACGCGTCGGGGAGCCCCGCGCGGGCGTCGGTGAGCTCCTTCTCGATGAAGGCGAACACCTGCGCGCGCGTGGCCTGCTCGCGCGGCTTCACCTCGGTGGTGGTCACGATCGGCACGCCGCCGAACATGTCCATCAGGAGGTAGTAGTAGAAGGCGCGCAGCGCCTTCATCTCGGCCACGATGGTGGCCTTGTTGGGCACGTCGGTGGTCTCGAGCGCCGAGAGCACCACGTTGGCGCGGGCCACGCCCCCGAAGAGGTCGTTCCACATCCCGCCGATGTCCTCGAGCCCGGCGCCCGACGTGGGGGTCCACGCCTGGCGGTGCAGGTCGAGCCAGCGGCCGTTGTCGAACCAGTCGGAGCCGCGGGTGGGGACCACGTTCTCGTCGGTGGTCACCTGCGAGATGTTGTAGTAGCCCCACATGGTGCCGCGGAGGCCCGCGTACACCGACGCCACCCCGCCGATCACCTCGTCGGAGTTGCGGAAGAAGTTCCCGGGGGTGATGGCGCTCACCGGCGTCTCGGTGAGGTCGGTGCACCCGGGGAGGGCGAGGACTGCGGCGGCGCCCAGGAGCGTCACGCGCCCCCGGCCCGACCGCCACAGGCGCTGGATGCTGGTCTTGGTCATGAGGGTTCCCCGTGGATCAGAACTGGAGGCGGAGCCCCGACGTGAACGTCCGGGCGCGGGGGTAGACGAGGTAGTCGGTGCCGCGCGAGGCCAGCCCGGCGTCGACGAACACCTCGGGATCGTAGCCGGAGTAGCCGGAGAACAGCAGCAGGTTGTCGCCGGACAGGTACACCCGGGCGTCGGAGCCGGTGAACGGCACCCGGAACGTGTAGCCCACCGTCACGTTCTGCAGGCGGACGAAGCTGCCGTCCTCGATCCAGCGGCTGGAGTAGATGGCCGGCTCGGTGAGCCCGTCCTTCTGGTCCAGCGCCGAGCGGAGGAAGTTGCGCCCCTGCAGCACCGCCGACTGCGTGGAGTACACCAGCGCCGTGTTGTTGAACACGTCGCGGTTGAACTCGCCGCGCACCAGGTAGCTGGCGTCGAACCGGCCGCGCTTGAGGCTGCCGCGCCACCCCAGGCTGAACGCCGGGTTGGCGTTGCCGATCACCGTGGCGTCATCCCCGTCGGGGGTGGTGGTGGTCCCGTCCAGCGTGCGGCCGGTCTCCTTGCCGCTCGCGTCGCGCGTGACCTTGTAGTTGTTGAACTGCTGCTTGCCCTGCGCGTTGATCCCCACGAACTCGGGGCCCCAGAAGGTGCCCAGCGGCTGGCCGGGGATGATGCGCTGCGACAGCTGCCCCGACTGCCCCTGGCCGCTCACCCCGCTGGTGGAGATGAACGAGCGCCCGCCCAGGTCGTCCACCGAGTTCCGCTCCACCGACAGCACCATGCCGGTGGTGAAGGTGGTGGTCTTCCCGTTGATCAGGTTCGCGTCGAAGGTCGCCTCGAACCCGGTGTTGTGCAGGCTGCCCACGTTCTCCAGCCGGCTCGACACCGGCGCCGGCTGCGGCACCGGCACGGTCAGCAGCAGGTCGGAGGTGTTCTTCCGGTACCACTCCACCGAGCCCGTGTACTTGTTGTCCTTGAACCCGAAGTCGGCGGCGATGTTGTACTGCGCCGTCTGCTCCCACTTGAGCGCGGGGTTCTCGTTGCGCGTGGGCACCACGCCGGTGTACACCGTGCCGCCGAAGGGGTAGCGGGCGCCGTTGTTGGGCTCCAGCAGGATGAGGGACGCGTACGGCGCCACCGCCTGGTTCCCCTGCAGCCCGTAGCCGGCGCGCAGGCGGAGGTTGGAGAAGCCCTTGCCGGCCATCCACGCCTCGTCGGAGACCTTCCAGCCGGCGGACACGGCGGGGAAGGTGGCCCACTTGTTCCCCGCGCCAAAGCGCGACGAGCCGTCGCGGCGGATCACGCCGGTGAGGAAGTAGCGGTCCTTGAAGCTCCAGTTCGCGCGCCCGAAGAACGACACCAGGCGGCTCTGCTCGCGCCAGGAGAACGGCGGCTGCAGCGTGCCGCCGCCGCCCAGGTTGTTGAAGCTGAAGGCGTCGGTGATGAAATTGCGCCCCTGCGCCCCGAACTCGCCGTTGTCGAAGTCCGAGTACTCGTAGCCGCCCACCACCTCGAGCTCCTGCGCGTCCGACAGCCGCGGTGCGAAGGTCACCAGCGACTGCAGCGTGTTGTTCCCCAGGGTGCGCGCCGTCTGCTGCGCCAGCCCGTTGAACTCCGCGCCCACCGGGCTGCTGCGCGGCAGGTAGTAGCGGCGGATGCTGTTCGAGCGGTCGGTCCCCACGTTCAGCGAGGCCGTCAGGTAGTCGGTCAGGCTGTACGTCGCCTGGATGTTGCCCAGGGTGCGGTTGGAGGTCGCCACGTCGGCGATCTGCTCCGCCAGCGCCACCGGGTTGCGCACCGACTGCCGCCCCGGGCCGATCTCGTAGAACGACGTGATCCCGTCCTTCGTGGTGGTCACCGGGAAGGTCGGGTTGAACACGGCCATGTTGGTGAACACGCCGCCCTCGAAGCCGCCCGTGTTCTCGAACGGGAGGTAGTCGTTGTCCACCTTGGACGACGTCATGTTGAACGCCAGCCGCAGCTTGCCGTCCAGCGCCTGGTGGTTGGCGTTGAAGCGCCCCTGGAAGCGGCGGAAGCCGTTGGCGACCACCACGCCGGCCTGGTTCAGGTAGTTGAACGAGGCGCGGTACTGCGTCTGGCTGGTGCCGCCCGAGAACGACAGGTTGTGGTTCACCGTCGTGCTGCGCCGCGTCAGCTCGTCCTCCCAGTTGGTGTTGGCCGTGCCCAGCGCCTGCTGCGCGCTGGCGTTGAGCTTGCCGGCCGCCACCTGCTGCTGCACGAACGTGCGGTACTCGCTCCCCGAGAGGAAGTCGAGCGAGGCGGAGGGCGCCGACAGCGCCATGAACGACTCGTACTCCACCGTGGAGACGCCCGCCGCGCCGCGCTTGGTCTCGATCAGCACCACGCCGTTGGCGCCGCGCGACCCGTAGATCGCCGTGGCCGAGGCGTCCTTCAGCACCGTGATGTTCACGATGTCGGCCGGGTTCAGCATGTTGAGCGGGTTGCGCGCCAGCGCCGGCCCGCCGCCGATCCCGAAGCCCGAGGCCTCCGTCTGGTCGTTCTGGATGGGCACCCCGTCAATCACGTACAGCGGGTCGTTCGACGCGCTGATCGACGTGCCGCCGCGGATGCGGATCTGCGCCCCCGCCCCCGGCTCGCCGTTGTTCGTGATCACGTTCACGCCCGCCACCCGGCCGGTCAGCAGCCCCGTCGCGTTGGGGATCACCCCCACGTTGGCGTCGGCGCCCTTCACCGTCGCCACCGCGCCCGTGATCGCCTCGCGCCGCTGCTGCCCGTAGCCGATGGTCACCACGCTGGTCAGCTGCGCCGCGATCGCCGACAGCGCCACCTCGACCGTGGCCGTCTGCCCGGCCACCACCGTCACCGCCACCTCCTTGGCCGCGTACCCGATGCGCGCCACCCGCAGCCGCACGCTCCCCGCCGGCACCGCCGGGAGGAGGAAGCCGCCGTCGGCGCGCGTGTACGTCCCCCCCTGCGCCCCCACCACGGACACCGCGGCGTTGGCCAGGATGCCGGTGGAGGCCGAGTCGATCACTCGGCCGGAGATGCGCCCGGTCCCCTGGGCCTCGAGGTGCCCCGCCGCCGCGCACAGTCCGAGGACTGCCGCAGCCAACCAGCGGAATTTCCCTGCCATAAATGCCATGCCTCCGTGGGCGTGTCTGCCGAGACCCCGGCCAGTCCGGGACCTCGCGTGGTGCCCCGCCCCCGGAAGTCCGAAGGCGGCGGTGCCTAGGCGCGCGGCGAGCACCACCGGGGGTGGGAGGCTCATCCGTGTGCTGCGAGCCACACGCAACATCAGTGCACAAACCCTGTCAAGATTCCGTGACGCCCGTCGCCCCGCTTTTCCAGCCGTTGATCCCAACAACCTCGCTTTTCACCCCTTCCAGCCGGCGACCCGCAAGTCCGGACCAAGGAGTCCGCTGGCGCACCCCCGGTCCCCTCGCGACTTTCCCGACCCATGCCCTTCCCCCGCGCCGCTGGCGTCCTGCTCCACCCCACCTCCCTCCCCGCCCCCGGCGGCATCGGCGACCTGGGCCCCGACGCCCATCGCTTCGCCCAGTGGTGCGCCGAGGCCGGACTCCGCCTCTGGCAGGTGCTCCCGCTGGGCCCCACCGGCTTCGGCGATTCCCCCTACCAGTGCTTCTCCGCGTTCGCGGGGAATCCGCTGCTGCTGCACGTCCCCGGCTTCGCCGGCGACCCCCCAACCGACCAGGTGGACTTCGGGCGCGTCATCCCCGCCAAGCGCGCGGCGCTGGACGCCTGGCTGGACACGCTCCCCGACGACGACCACCTGGCACGCTTCGTGGAGGCCGAAGCCGGGTGGCTCCCCGACTACGCGCTGTTCATGGCGCTCAAGGGCGCCCACGGCGGCGCCCCCTGGACCGCGTGGGAGCCCGGTGCCGCGCAACGCGACCCGGAGGCGCTCGCCCGGTGGCGCGACGCCCTGCGCCCGGCCATCACGCGCACGTACAAGGAACAGCACGAATTCGCCCGGCAATTCGGGGCGCTGCGCGATCACTGCCGCCGCCTGGGCGTGCGCCTCATGGGCGACCTCCCCATCTACGTCGCCCACGATTCCGCCGACGTCTGGGCCAACCGCGCGCTGTTCCTCCTCCACCACGACGGCTCCCTCCGCCTGCAGGCGGGCGTGCCCCCCGACTACTTCAGCGCCACCGGGCAGCTGTGGGGGAACCCGCTGTACGACTGGGGGCAGCTGGCCGCCACCGGCTACGCCTGGTGGATCGACCGCGTGCGCGCCGCGCTGCGGCACTTCGACCTGGTCCGCCTGGATCACTTCCGCGGCTTCGAGGCCTACTGGGCCGTCCCCGGCGACCACGCCACCGCGGTGCACGGCCAGTGGCTCCCCGGCCCCGGCGCCGCGCTCTTTGACGCGCTCACCGACGCGCTGGGCCCCCTCCCCATCGTCGCCGAGAACCTGGGGCTCATCACCCCCGGGGTGGAGGCGCTCCGCGCCCGCTTCGGGTATCCGGGGATGGCCATCCTGCAATTCGCCTTCGACGGGCAGGACTCCAACTTCCTCCCCCACCGCCATGCGCGCGACCTGGTGGTGTACACGGGGACGCACGACAACGACACGACCGTGGGGTGGTGGCGCTCCGGGGGCGCCGGCGACTCCACCCGCCCGCCCGAGGCGGTGGCGCGCGAGAAGGCCTTCGCCCGCCGCTACCTGGCCACCGACGGCCACGACATCCACTGGACGCTCATCCGCGCGGCGATGGCGTCGGTGGCGGACACCGTGCTGGTGCCCATGCAGGACCTCCTGGGGCTCGGGCCGTCGGCCCGCATGAACCTCCCCGGTCGCCAGCAGGGGAACTGGGGGTTCCGCTTCCGCTGGGACGCCGTCCCCCCCCGCCTCACCGCCCGCCTGCGCGCCCTCACCGCCACCTACGAGCGATGACCTCCACCCCTGCCGCCTCCCCCCGCACCCCGTGGGGCGCCCTCTGGACCATGAGCTTCGGCTTCCTGGGGATCCAGTTCGGGTGGGGGCTCCAGATGGCCAACATGAGCGCCATCTACGAATACCTGGGCGCCACGCCGGAGCAGATCCCGCTGCTGTGGCTCGCGGCCCCGCTCACCGGGCTGCTGGTGCAACCCATCGTGGGGCACCTGAGCGACCGCACCTGGCACCCCGTGCTGGGACGGCGGCGCCCCTACTTCCTCGTGGGCGCGATCCTCAGCTCGCTGGCGCTCCTCGCCATGCCCACCAGCAGCGCGCTGTGGATGGCCGCCGGGCTGCTGTGGATCCTGGACGCGTCCATCAACATCGCGATGGAGCCGTTCCGCGCCTTCGTGGCCGACCTCCTGCCGCCGACGGAGCGCGCCCGCGGCTTCGCCATGCAGAGCTTCTTCATCGGCGTGGGCGCGGTGGTCGCCTCCGCGCTGCCGTGGATCCTCACCAACTGGCTGGGGGTGGTCAACAGCGGCACGGGCGCCATCCCCACCACCATCCGCCTGTCGTTCTACCTGGGGGCGGCGGCGTTCCTGGGCGCCGTGCTGGTCACCGTCTTCACCACCCGCGAGCGTCCCCCCGCCGACCTCGCGGCCTTCCGGCGCGAGACGGCGGCCACCGCGGGGATTGCCGCCGGGGCCCGCGCCATTGCCGAGGCCGTCCGCACCATGCCGCTGGTGATGCGCCGGCTGGCGCTGGTGCAGGTGGCCACCTGGCTGGGGCTCTTCTGCATGTGGCTGTACTTCGCGCCGGCCGTGGCCACCGGCGTCTTCGGCGCCACCGGCCCCGAGGACCCGCGCTTCCAGGAAGGGGTGGAGTGGGCGGGGCTCTGCTTCAGCGCCTACTCGCTGGTCACCTTCCTCGTCGCCTTCGCCCTCCCCGCGCTGGCGGCGCGCCGCGGGCTGCAGGTCACGCACGCCATCGCCCTGCTGGCCGGCGCCGCCGGGCTGGTGTCGGTGGCCGTCGTCCCGTCGCCGGCGTGGCTGCTGCTGTCGATGGTGGGCGTGGGGATCGCGTGGGCCAGCACCCTCTCCATGCCCTATGCCATGCTCGCCAACGCCATCCCCGAGGGGAAGACGGGGATGTACATGGGGATCTTCAACTTCTTCATCGTCATCCCCGAGATCCTCGCGTCGCTCGGCTTCGGGTGGGTGATGACGCACCTGCTGGGGAACGACCGCATGATGGCCGTGGTGGCCGGAGGCGCCTTCCTGGCGCTGGCCGCGCTGCTGGTGCTGCGTGTCCCGCGCGCGGAGGCGTGACAGCGGGGCGATTTGGTGCGATGATCAGGGGATCGTCCATTCGCCCCCACCGTTGACGCCGCCCATGTCGCCAGAGACGCCCCCCTCCCGCCGCACCTTCCTGCGCACCGCCGGCCTGTCGGCCGCCGGCGCGATGGCCTTCCCCGCCGTTGCCGAGGGGGCACCCGGTCCGCTGGGTGACGCGTTCGGGGCGTCGGCGTCCGCGTGGGACGACGAGGCCGCCGCGCTGCTGGCGCAGCCCCCCGCGCAGGCGTGGGACACCAGCTGGACCGCCCGGGTGACCGGCCAGCACAAGGCGATGTTCGACGTCCCCGAGATCGAGGGGGGCGTGGGGGTCATGCGCGCCGGGTCGTGGCTGCGGGCGTACGAGGAGGTGCTCAAGGTGAAGCGCGACGCCGTCACCCAGGTGATCGTGTTGCGCCACAACGCCATCCCCCTCGTGATGACCAACGCCTTCTGGGCCGCCTATCCGGTGGGGAAGGAGATGAAGGTGCGCGGCAGCAAGGAGGGGGAGTGGGCCACGGCCAACCCCGTGCTGGGCGGCGGCGGGGGCGGCGGCGGCGGGGGACGCAGCGCGCCAGTGCCGCTGGACACGCTCATCGCCGGGGGGAGCATCGTGCTGGGGTGCGGCGTGGCCTTTGCCATGGTCACGCGCCTGGTGGCGCGGCAGGACGGGCTGTCCACCGAGGCGGCCGCGGAGAAGGCGCGCAGCATGATCCTCCCGGGGGTCATCATGCAGCCGTCGGGGATCTTTGCCGGCACGCTGGCGCAGCACCACGGGTGCTGCTTCGTGCGGGCGGTGTAGCCGGGCGCACCAGCCCCTCCCGCAACGCACCGCGGCCGGCTCCCGAGGGGGAACCGGCCGCGGTGGCCGTCCGGGGGCTGCGGGCGCGGTCAGACCGCGTCGGAGAGGCTGCTGAAGGTGAAGTCGCGCACCTTGATCGGGGGCATGAAGGTGGCGCTCCCCGCCGAGAGGTTCTCGGAGGCGTTCACGCGGCGCACCGGCCCCAGCGCCTCGAGGTTGTTGAGGAAGAAGATCGGCGACTCGTTGAAGCGGAAGTTCTTGATGGGGCGCGTGACCTTGCCGTCCTCGATGAGGAAGGTGCCGTCGCGGGTGAGCCCGGTGTAGAGGATGGTGCGCGGGTCCACGGCGCGGATGTACCAGAAGCGCGTGACCAGCACGCCGCGCGCGGTGCCGCGGATCATGTCGGCCACCGACTGCTCGCCCCCCAGCATCCGCAGGGCGCCGCCGCCGCGGAAGCCGCCGCCGGGCGCGCGCGTGGGCGGCACCCCCTGCTTCTGCGCCCAGAAGCGGTCGTAGTTGAGGGCGCGCACCACGCCGTTCTCGATCCAGGTCACCTTCTCCAACGGCATGCCGTCGCCGTCGTAGCCGCCCCCCAGCGTGGCGGTGTCGGCGGGGTCGGAGAGCAGCGTGACGCGCTCGTCCACCACCTTGAGCCCCAGCTTGTTTCCGCCACCGGGGCGCGAGAAGAAGGAGCGCCCCTCGTCGGCCGAGCGCGCGGACATGGCGCCGGCGATGAGCTGCACCAGGTTTCCCGTGGCGGTGGGCTCGAGGATGGTGGTGTAGCGGCCGGGCTCGATGGCCACGGGGTTGCGCGACTGCTCCGCCTTCTCCACCGCCGTGGCGGCCACCGCCGCGGGATCCAGCTCGGCGAAGCTGGTGCCGTCGGTGCACGCCCACCCCGAGCCGGTCCCGTCGGGGGAGCGCACGGTGGTGGTCATGGTGACCACGGCGCTGCTGTCGTAGGCGAACAGCCCGCGCGAGGTGGCCAGCGCGGTGGCGGAGGCGCGGCATTCGATGAAGCCGGTGGCGATGAGCCCCTTCTGCTGCGCCAGCGTGGTGACCACCGCCGCCGCGCGGGCGCGCTCGTCGGGGGTCGGGAGGGTGAAGTCGCGCGGGCGCGCCGGCGGGTACACCTGCGCCCCCAGCTCGGGCATCCGCTCGGGGTTGGGGGGGACCAGCTGCGCGATCTCGTGCGCCTGCCGCGCGGCGGCCGCCAGCGACGCCTCGTCGAGCCGGTTGGTGTTCACGCTGGCCGCCCGGTTCCCCACGATGGCGGTGATGGTGACCTGCGTGTCCTGGTTCTCCCCCGAGGTGGTGACCTGGTTGAGCGCGAAGCGCGTGTCGGCGCGCGCGGTGCTGCTGATGCTGACGCGCGTCTCGGGGGCCGGCGAGGCGCGCAGCGCGCGCTGCGCGATCGCCTCCGCCTCGGCGCGGGAGAGGAGGCCGGCGGGGGCGTAGAGGGAACGGAGGCTCATGCGCGGCGCCCGGTGTTGATGATGTTCACCTGCTGGAAGAGCGACGGCACGCAGCCGTGGCTGACGGCGTTGGACTGCCCGGGCTGCCCCTTGGCGTCGCCGAAGGCGCCCCCCAGGTGGTAGCTGCGCGCGCCCCCGATGGCCTTGAGCGACTGCCAGAACTCGGGGGTGCGGAACTGGTACGCCACGTCCTTGAGCTGCCCCACCACCTTGCCGCCGCGCACCTCGTAGAACACCTGCCCCGCAAACTGCCCGTTGTAGCGCTGCTGGTCGATGGAGAAGGAGCCGTCGCCCACGATGGCGATGCCGCGGTCCATCTTGGCGATGAGGCTCTCCCACGTCTCGTCGGCGGCGCCCGGCACCATGCTCACGTTGGGCATGCGCTGGAACTGCACGTCGGCCCAGCTCTGCGCGTACGAGCAGCCGTAGCTGCGCACCGGCTTCCCCGCGGCGCGGTAGTAGTCGGCCATCAGCGTGGCCTGCTCGCGCGTGGTCTGGTAGTCCACGAACACGCCGTCCTTGATGATGTCGAACTTCACCGGCTTGACCCCCTCGTCGTCCCAGCCGATGGCGCCCAGCGACCCGGGCTGCTCGCGGTCGCCCACCACGTTGAGCAGCGGCGAGCCGATGCGGAGCTTCCCCAGCACCTGCTCGGGGGGCGCGATGAACGACGTGCCGGCGTAGTTGGCCTCGAACCCCAGCGCGCGGTCCAGCTCGGTGGGGTGCGCGATCACCTCGTGCACCGTGAGCCACAGGTTGGAGGGGTGCAGCAGCAGGTCGTAGCGCCCGGGCTCCACCGGCTTGGCCGACAGCTTGGCCACCGCCAGCTCGGCCCACTCGGGGGCGCGCTCGGCCAGGCGGCTGCCGGTGACGTGCTCGTACCCCAGCCCCATGGGGGCCACCTCGTTGCTGTCCACCGACTGGAAGTCGGTGAAGTCGGGGGAGACGGCGGTGACCGACAGCCCCGGCGACGTGCGGTAGATGACCTGCACCACGTGGGTGCCGTCGCTGGTCATCAGCGACTTCTCCTCGCGCAGGAAGAAGAGCGAGGCGCTGGCGGTGCGCACGCCCTTCACCTTGAGGGCGGCGTCGGTGGCCGAGAGGAGGAGGGCGACCTTGTCGGGGATGGCGACGGTGAAGGGGTCGACCTGGATGGGGCTGGCCCACGTCCCCGTCTGGTTGCCGGGGGTGGGGGCCAGCACCACGGGGCGGCGCTGCGAGGCGCGGTTGGCGCGGGCCTGCGCGAGGGCGCTGCGGGCGGCCGCCACCACGCTGTCGCGGTCGAGCCGGCTGGTGGCGGCAAAGCCCCACGCGCCGTCCACGAGGGTGCGCACGCCCAGGCCGTAGGTGTCGGTGTCGCTGACGCCCTGCACGATGCGGTCGCGCACGTTGACCGTCTGCTGGCGCCGGGCGGTCACGCGCACGTCGGCGTAGCCGGCGCCGCCGCCGGTGGCGGCATCGAGGGCCGCGCGCATCAGCGCGGTGATGGCGGGGTCGTCGACGGCGGGGAGGTCGCGCCCCGGATCGGAGGCGCCTCCGGGGGCGGCGCGGAGGACGCGGGGGGCCACCAGCGAACCGGCGGCCACCACCGCCCCGGTGCGCAGGAAATCGCGGCGGGAACGGGTCATGGCAGGGGGGTTGAAGACCCCCCCAATGTACCCCCCGTTACGCCTTGGCGCCGGGCTCGCTGTCCAGCACCGCCCGCGCGATGTCCACCATGGGCACCGACCGGTCCTGGCTGCTGCGCTGCATGATGCGGTACGCCTCCTGCTCGCTGGTCCCCGTGCGCCGCATGAGGATCCCCTTGGCGCGCTCGATCAGCTTGCGCGCCTCCAGCGCCTGCCGCGCCGCGTCGGCCTCGCGCCGCGCCTCCGCCAGCGCCCGCGAGCGCGCCGCCGCCATCCGCAGCGTGGCATCCAGCGTCACCGGCGGCGCCGGCTTGGCCAGCAGCGCCACCGCGGCGCTCTCCTCCATCTCGGCCGGGCTCAGCTGCAGCGACAGGTCGCCGGTGATCAGCACCACCGCCGTCCCCGGCAACTCCCGCGCGATGGCCGCCGCGGCCTCGGCGCCGCTGGCCCCCGGCAGGTGCTGATCCAGCAGCACCGCGTCGGGCGCCAGCAGCCGCGCCTGCGCCACCGCCTCCGGCCCCGTGGACACCTCGGCCACCACCAGGTGCCCCAGGACCCCCAGCAGGTCCACCAGCGTGGAGCGCTCCAGCGCATTGTCCTCCGCCACCAGCACGCGGAGCATGGTCGTCTCGGTCATCGCGTCACCCACAGTCCGGCACGAGGCGGTGACGCCCCGCGACATGAGCCTGCAATTCGGCGATCGGCCACGGCTTGCGCAGCACGAACGCC
>JBEIJM010000101.1:0-12653 GCA_040380205.1 Gemmatimonadaceae bacterium | reverse complement strand
GGGGAGGCGTTCGTGTCGGCGGAGGACGGCAGCGGCGTGGTGCACATGGCCCCTGCGTTCGGCGCCGATGACTACGCCGCGGGGCAGCGCCACGGGCTGGCGTTCCTGCAGCCCGTCACGGCCCGTGGCGAGTTCGAGGCGACGGTCCCCGAGGTGGGGGGGCAATTCGTCAAGCACGCGGATGCGCGCATCCTCGAGGTGCTCAAGGCGCGCGACGTGCTGTGGAAGGCCGCGCGGTTCGTGCACGCCTACCCGCACTGCTGGCGGTGCGGCACCCCGCTGCTGTACTACGCCCGGGCGTCGTGGTTCGTGCGCACCACCGCGGTGCGCGACCGCCTGCTGGCGCGCAACGCGCAGGTGGATTGGCATCCGGCGGAGGTGGGGGCCGGGCGCTTCGGCGAGTGGCTGGCCAACAACGTCGACTGGGCGATCTCGCGCGACCGGTACTGGGGCACCCCGCTGCCGGTGTGGGTCAACGACGAGGACCCGTCGGAGGTGGAGGTCATCGGCAGCTACGCGGAGCTGGCCGAGCGGTGGGGGCGCCCACTGCCGGAGGACTTCGACCCGCACAAGCCGCACATCGACCAGTACACCTGGCCCGCGCGGTCGGGGCGCGGGACGATGCGCCGCGTGCCGGAGGTGATCGACACCTGGTTCGACTCCGGCGCCATGCCCTTCGCGCAGTGGCACTACCCCTTCGAGAACCGCGAGGTGGTGGCCGCGCAGTACCCGGCCGACTTCATCGCCGAGGGGGTGGACCAGACGCGTGGCTGGTTCTACTCGCTGCTGGCCATCGCCACGGCGCTGGGGGACGCGCTCCCCGGCAACGCCGGCGATGCGGCGGCGCCCTACCGGAGCGTGGTGGTCAACGACCTGGTGCTGGACGCCAACGGCCAGAAGATGTCCAAGAGCCGGGGCAACGTGGTGAACCCGTGGGAGGTGCTGGAGCGGCACGGCGCCGACGCGGTGCGGCTGTTCCTGCTGGCCTCCAGCCAGGTGTGGGTGCCGCGCCGCTTCGACGAGCAGGCCATCCGCGAGACGGCGGGGCGCTTCCTGCTCACGCTGCGGCACATCCACAACGGCATCTTCGCCCAGTACGCCAACTTCGGGTGGACCCCCGGCCCCACCGACCCGCCGGTGGCGGCGCGTCCGGCGCTGGACCGGTGGATCCTGTCGCGGCTGGCCCACGTGGAGGCGGAGGTCGACCGGCTGCTCACGCAGTACGAGGCCACCCTGGCCGCCCGCGCCCTCATGCAGTTCGTGGACGAGGACCTCTCCAAGTGGTATGTGCGCCTCTCGCGGGCCCGCTTCTACGAGGTGCAGGGGGCTGATCACCAGGCCGCCTTTGCCACGCTGCACGAGGTGCTGGTGGTCACCGCGCGGCTGCTGGCCCCCTTCACCCCCTTTCTGGCCGACGCGCTCCATCGGGCGCTGGTGGGGCGCTCGGTGCACCTGGCGGCGTTCCGCCGCGGCGAGGCGGCGCTCCCCCACGTGGACGCGCCGCTGGAGGCGGCCATGGATGGAGTGCGGGCGCTGACGCGGCTGGGGCACGCCGCCCGGGACGAGGCCGGGGTGAAGGTGCGCCAGCCGCTGGCCACGCTGCAGTGCGTGGTCCCCGGGGATCCCGCCCCGGTGGCGGCGTTGGCCGCCCTGCTGGCGGCCGAGCTCAACGTGAAGCAGGTGGAGTTCGTGGGTTCCACCGACGCGCTGGTCACCCTGGAGGGTCGCCCCAACTTCCGGACGCTGGGGAAGGCCTTCGGCAAGGACACGCCGCTGGTGGCCGAGGCCGCCGCGGCGCTCCCTCAGGACCAGCTCCGGGCGCTGGCCGGGGGGGCGTCGGTGACCCTCGAGGTGGGGGGGACCCCCCGCTTGCTTGCCCCCGAGCACGTCGCCATCATCCGCCGGGCGTCGGGCGCGGCGGTGGTCCAGGAACATGCCGGCTTCGGTGTGGCCCTCGACCCCGACGTCACCCCCGCACTGCAGCAGGAGGGGTGGGCGCGCGAGGTGATCAGTCGCCTCCAGCGGCTGCGCAAGGAGGCGGGGTTGGCGGTGAGCGACCGCATCCGGGTGCGGCTCGGGGCGGCGGCGGAGGTGACCGCCGCGCTCCGTGCCCACCGGGGGTGGATCGCGGACGAGGTGCTCGCGTCTGCGCTGGAGGTGGTGGAGGAGGCCGTGGCGCCGGAGGCGGCGCCCGGCGCGGAGCAGGAGGGGGCGCCGGCGCCGATGGGGGCGGCTGCGCAGGTCGGCACAGGGACTGCGTCACAGGTGGCCGACGTCGACGGACGTCCGGTGCACCTGGCACTCACCAAGGACGGGGCGTGATGGCGGATTCGGTCAAGGCGGCGAAGGGCGCGCGCGACGCGAAGGCGGAGTCGCGCGAGGGGAAGCCGCTCCCCAAGAAGCAGCTCCAGCACTTCGAGAAGCGGCTCCTCGAGGAGCGCAAGCGCGTCATCAAGGAGCTCGGGCATCACGGAGAGACGTTCGGGCCCAATGGCGAGGCCGCCGACGGCGACCCGGGCGCCTACTCGTTCCACATGGCCGATCAGGGGACCGATGCCATGGAGCGCGAGAAGGCGTTCCTCTTCGCCTCGCAGGAAGGGCGGTTCCTCTGGCACATCGACCAGGCGCTGCGCCGTCTCTACAAGCACCCCGAGGCCTTCGGCCGGTGCCACCAGTGCGGCGAGATGATCGCCTTCGAACGCCTGGATGCGCTCCCGCACGCCCGCTACTGCATCGCGTGCAAGCAGCGCGAGGAAGACGCCAAGAAGGGGTGACGTGAAGGCGCTCGTCTCCCTCCCGACCTTCGCGGTCGTCCTGTTTCTCGACGTCATCAGCAAGGCCGTCGCCGTGGCCGTCCTGTCGCCGGCCGGGATCCCCCCGGCCGGTGCTGGGCGAGTGGGTGCGGCTGGCGCTGGTGTACAACCCGGGGGCGGCCTTCGGCTTCTCGCTGGGGCCGTACTCGCGCGGGCTCTTCCTGGCGCTCACCGCGGGGGCGTTGGTCGTGCTCGCCGGCATGTACCGGCGCACCGCGCCCGACCATCTGGTGCGGGCACTGGCGCTGTCGCTGGTGGCGGCCGGCGCCGCCGGCAACGGCATCGACCGGGTCCGCTCGCCGCTGGGGGTGGTGGACTTTCTCGACCTCGGGGTCGGGCTCCACCGCTGGCCCACGTTCAACGTGGCCGACATGGCGGTCACCGGCGGGGCGGCGTTGCTGGCCTGGGTGCTGTGGCAGGAAGACCGCCACCTCGCCGCGCAAGAAGCTGCTCCCGCGCCCGCAACGTCGGCCCTGTCTTCCACTCGTCCGGACCTCCCCTGATGGCCTCCCCCCCCGCGCCGGTGCGCCGCGACCCGTTCACGGCCACCGCGCTCCCCTTCTGGGCGCTGGTCGCCGCCATCGTGACCGTCGACCTGGCCACCAAGCTGTGGGCCGTGCGGGCGCTGGCCCCGCGCCACGTCCCGCACCCGGTGGTGGGTGACCTGCTCCGCTTCACCCTGACCTACAACCCCGGGGCGGCCTTCGGCATGCACCTGGGGCCCTTCTCCCGGTGGATCTTCGGGGTCCTCAGCGTGGTCATCGTGGTCGTGCTGCTGCGCGTCACCCGCGACGTGGTGCAGCACTCCCGGCTGGCGGCGGTGGGGGTGCCCATCGTGGTGGGCGGCGCGCTGGGGAACCTCGTCGATCGCCTGCGCCTGCGGGAAGGGGTGGTGGACTTCATCGACATCGGGGTGGGGACCGTCCGGTTCTGGACCTTCAACGTGGCCGACACGGCGGTGACCGTCGGGGCCGCCTGCCTGGTGCTGGCGCTCTGGCGCCTCGACGAGGCCGTCCTCGCCGGCACGGCGGGCGTCGGCGACGCGCCGCCCACCTGACGTCGGTGGCGGCCGCATGACCCAGCCCGACGTGCACGACCTGGTCATCGGCGCGGAGGCGGAGGGGGCGGGGGAGCGCCTGGACCTGACCGTGGCCCGGAGGCTGGGGCTCTCCCGCACGCAGGCCGCCACGCTGGTGGCCGAGGGGCACGTGCTGGTCAACGGGCGCCGCGAACGGGCCGCCTTTCACCCGGCGGTCGGCGACACGGTCCGGGTCACGGTCCCCCCGCCGCCCGGACGCGACATCCTCCCGGAGGCCATCCCGCTGACGGTGGTGCACGAAGACGCGCACCTGCTGGTGGTCGACAAGCCGGCCGGGATGGTGGTGCATCCGGCGCCCGGCAACTGGAGCGGCACGCTCGTGAACGCCCTCATGGGGCGGGGGGCGCCGCTGGCGGCGGGCGGCGGCGCCGAACGGGCCGGGCTGGTGCACCGGCTGGACAAGGACACGTCGGGGCTGCTGCTGGTGGCCAAGACGGATGCGGCCCACCGCGGGCTGTCCGCGGCGCTGGCCGCCCGGCGCATCACGCGGCGGTACGCCGCGGTGTGTTGGGGGCACCTGGACGAGGAGCGGCTCGTGGTGGATCGCCCCCTCGCCCGGGATCCGCGTGACCGCACCCGCATGGCCGTCGTATCAGGAGGGAAGGGGGCCCGGACGGATTTCCACCGGCTGGCCCGCTTTGACGCGGTGGACCTGCTGCGGGCGCACCTGCACTCGGGGCGCACGCACCAGATCCGTGTGCACCTGGCCTCGGTGGGGCACCCGGTGATCGGGGACGACACCTATGGCGGGGGCGGCGGGCGACGGCTGGCGGCGCTCCCGCCCCATCGGCACTTCCTGCACGCCGCGTGGTTGCGCTTCCGGCACCCCATCACCGGGACCCCCGTCGAGCTGCGGTCGCCGCTCCCCGAGGAGCTGCGCCGCTCGCTGGTGGCGCTCAGCGGGGATCCGGCGCTGGTTTCCCACCCCGACCCGCTCGATGCCTACGGATTCTTCACCGTCCCGAGGGACCCCGACCTCGATCCCGACCCCGGCGCCTGACCTCCTGGACGAGGAACGGCAGCAGCTGGTCGTGGAGGTCGAGGTGGGCGGGGGCGTCTGGGCCATCCCGGTGGAGCAGGTGCGCGAAGTGCTCCGCACCCCCCACCTGGTCGCGGTGCCCGGGGCGCCGCCCATCGTCCGCGGCATCGCCGCCGTGCGCGGCGGCGTGGTCACCGTGCTTGACCTCGCCACGGGGCTGGGAGTGGCGCGTGGCGATTCACCGGGGTCGGTCGTCCTCGTCGGGTACGGGGAACGCCTGGTGGGGCTGGCGGTCAATTCCGTCCGTGCGGTGCGACCGATGGACCCGGCGGCGGTGGGCACCGCCGCGGCGCCTACCCCCCTGGACGCGGTGGCGCTGTGTGCCGGGCATCTGCTTTCGAGCGAGGAGACGTGACGGTGAGCCGGAAAGTCCTGATCTGCGATGACGCAGTCTTCATGCGGACGATGGTGGCAGACATCCTCCGTAACGCCGGGTACGAGGTGGTGGGGGAGGCGGAGACGGGGGTGCAGGCGGTGGAGCAGTACAAGGCCCTGCAGCCCGACCTGGTCACCATGGACATCGTCATGCCCGACATGGGGGGGATCGACGCCGTGCGCGAGATCCGGCGCCACGATCCCGGCGCCCGCATCCTCATGTGCAGCGCCATGGGGCAGCAGGCGCTGGTGGTGGAGGCCATCCAGGCCGGCGCCAGTGACTTCGTGGTCAAGCCGTTCCAGCCCAGCCGCGTCCTCGACGCTGTCGAGCGCGTCCTGACCGCAGCGTAGGGCCCGACCGACGGCCGTGTCGCGCCTCAACCTCGCGGCCTACGTCGACCTGTTCCGCACCGAGGCGCGCGAGCACCTCGGGGAGATGGAGCGCACCCTGCTGGCGCTGGAGGCGGCGCCGGCCCCGGAACATTTCGACCTGCTGTTCCGTGGCCTCCACACCATCAAGGGGATGGCGGCGGCCATGGGATACCGCGACGTGGAGCGGCTCGCCCATGCGCTGGAGTCGCGCGGCGACCCCCTGCGGGCCGGTCGCGAAGTGCTGCGCCCCGCCACGTTGGCGCTGCTGTTCGAAGGGGTGGACCTGCTGCGCAGCGGCGTGGAAACCGCCGGAGATGGGGGCACCCCGACCGACCCGACCCCGATGGTGGCACGTCTCGTCGCCGATCGCGCCGGGACCCCGACGGCGGCCGCGCCAGCGGCCCCCGGTGCGCCGGCCTCCGCTCCTCCGGCCGACGCGGGCGATCCGGTGGCGGGCCAAGCGCCTGCCGACCGGGTGGTGCAGGTGCAGCTGACCCCCGAGTGCCCCCTCAAGGGGGTCCGGGCCCTGCTGGTGCTCAAGCGGCTGGAGGCGCTGGGAACCATTCGGGGGACCGAGCCGCCGCAAGCGCGGTGGCTGAACGACGGGTTCACCGGGCGCTTTGCCGTGACGGTGCGGGCGGGGGCCGGCGACGACGCGCTGGGGGACGCCGTCCGCGCCGCCGGGGACGTGGCGCGCGTGGTGGTGCGCCCGGCCTTGGCGGGGGACAGCGGTCCTGCTGCCGGGACGCGGACGGTGCGGCTCGACGCCCGGCGTCTGGACACCCTCCTGGACCTGGTGAGCGAGCTGGTCATCACCCGGGACCGGCTGCTCCGGCAGGTGGAAGGGGCCGGCGACCGCGCCCTCTCCCGCACGGCGCAGGAGCTGGGGCGGCTGGTGAGCGCCATGCAGGAGGAGGTGTTGCACACCCGCCTGCTCCCCGTGTCGCATGTCTTCGACCGCTTCCCGCGCCTGGTGCGCGACGTGGCGCAGGGGCTGAAGAAGGAGGTCCAGCTGGTGACCGCGGGGCGCGACCTGGAGGTGGATCGATCGCTGCTGGACAGCCTCGCCGACCCGGTGGTGCACCTGTTGCGCAACGCCATCGACCACGGCATCGAGTCCCCCGACGAGCGGCGGCGCGCGGGCAAGCCCCCGGCGGGGCTGCTGCAGCTCTCGGCGGTGCGGGAGCGCGCCGGCATCGTGGTGCGCGTGCGCGATGACGGCCGGGGGATCGACCGGGACGTGGTGCTGCGGCGCGCGCGCGAGCAAGGGCTGGTGCCGCCGGGGACGGTGGCGCTCGATGACGAGGGGCTGTTGCGGGTGGTGGCGCACCCCGGGTTCTCCACCGCCGCCCGCGTGACCACCGTGTCGGGGCGGGGGGTCGGGGTGGACGTCGTCTCCACCTCCGTGCGTGCCCTGGGAGGCGCGGTCGCGCTGGAGACCGAGGTCGGACGTGGCACCACCTTCATTCTGCGCTTTCCGGTCACGCTGGCCATCACCCGCGCGCTGCTGGTGCGGGCCGGCGGGGGGACCTACGCCATCCCGGCCACCCAGGTGCTGGAGACGCTGGAGCTGGACCCGGCCATGCGGGTGGTGGTGCGCGGCCGGTCGGGGATCAGCCTGCGCGACGAGGTCGTCCCGGTCGTGGTGCTGGCCGAGCAGTTCGGGCTCCCCCCCGAGCCCCGCGATGGCGAGGACGGACCGCCACCGGTGGCCGTGGTGGAGGCGGGCGGACGGCGGCTGGCCGTGCAGTTGGACGCCATCCTCGAACAGCGCGATATCGTGGTCAAGCCGCTGGAGACGGTGCGCGGGGCGGCGCCGTGGTTCAGCGGGGCCACCCTCCTTGGTGACGGGACCCCGGCTCTCATCGTCGATGTGGCAAGCCTCAGTTAAGCGCCGGCCTCGGCGCCCCCGCGGTCTCCGCCGGTTCCCCCGCTCATGATGCTCGACGAACTCCCCACCCTCTCCGCCTTCCAGCTGGATGCCGTCCGCGAGACCGCCAACATCGGGGCGGGACACGCGGCCACGGCGCTCGCCCAGCTCACGGAGTCGCCCATCATGATCAGCGTCCCCACCGCGGTGTTCAGCGGGGCCGAGACGCTGCAGCGGCAGCTGGCGGCGGTGCCGCAGCCGGTGGCGGCGGTGGTCATGGGGATGCTGGGGCAGCTGAGCGGCACGACGGCGCTGGTGTTCCCCCGGCCCACGGTGGTGCGGCTGGCCGAGATGATGATGCGCCGGCCGTCGGGGAGCTGTCAGGTGCTCACCGAGCTGGAGACCTCGGCCATTCGCGAGGCCGGGAATATCCTCAGCGGGGCGTACATGAACGCCATGAGCGACTTCCTGGGGCTGCTGCTCCTGCCGTCCCCCCCGGTGCTCGTCATCGATCATGCGGCGGCGGTCGTGGAGCATGTGGTGGGCGGCGTGGCGGCGCCGTCGCGCAGTGTGCTGTGCGTGGAGACCGAGTTCATGATCCGCAACCAGGACGAGGCGTTCCGGGGGTTCTTCCTGATGCTCCCCGACCCGGCGTCGCTGCGCGTGATGCTGCACGTGCTGCGGGCCATGGCCTGACAGCGGCCCTCGGCGCCTCCGGTTGGCGGGCGCCGCCCCACCGCCCGATGCGCCCCCCTCTCGACAGCGCTCTCCGCTTCGACACCTTCGTGGTGGGAGCGTCGAACCGGTTGGCGGTGGCCGCCTCCCGGGCGGTGGCGGACGCGCCTGGCACGGCCTTCAATCCGCTGTGCATCTACGGGGCATCCGGGGTGGGGAAGACCCACCTCGTGACGGCGATCGCCCTCCAGGCGCTGGCGGCGGCGCCGGGGATGCGCGTGGAGGTGACCGCCGGCGAGGAGATCACGGCGCGGCTGCACCGCGCCATTGCCACGGGGACGCCGCGGCATTTCGCCGAGGCCTACGCCGACGTGGACCTGCTGGTGGTGGACGACGTGCAGTTTCTCAGCGGCCAACGGGAGACGCAGTCGGCGCTGCTGCAGCTGTTCAACCGGCTGCAGGGGGCGGGGCGCCAGCTCGTCCTCACCAGCGACCGCCCCCCCGCCGACATTCCCGACGTGGATGAGCGGCTGCTGTCCCGGTTGGCGGGTGGCCTGGTGGTGGATATCGGCGCGCCCGATTACGAGCTGCGGCTGGCCATCCTGCGCAACCACTGCGAGGGGCGCGGGATCGCGGTGCGCCCCGGGACGCTGGAGCAGGTGGCCCGGCTGGATGCGGCCAACGTGCGCGAGCTCAAGGGGGCGCTCAACAAGGTGGCGGCGTGGCAGCTGGCCGAGGGGCGGGCGGCCGATGCCGCGGAGGTCGCGGCGCTGTTTGCCGATCGGCGCGCGGCCACGCCGGCGTCGCCGGTGGGGGCGGTGCTGCCGGCGGTGTTCATCGCGGGCGACGCGGCCCCGGCGGCGTCCCCAACGCCTGAGACGGCGGCGGCGTGGCAGCGCCTGGCCACTCTGGAGGCGGAGGCCTCCCGGTGGGACCCCGCGCTGTCGGGGCATGCGGCCTTTCGCGATCCTGCCCGGCTGGCCGAGGCGGAACGGCTGGTGGCCGAGGCGCAGGCTTCGGCGGACCCGCTGCCCGCGCCGGATCCCCGATGCCAGCGGGACGCGCTGGACGAGGGCCGTGGCATGCAGGTGGCCCGCCGCGCCTTCGACGACGTGGTGGCCGAGCCGGGGCGGCGCTACAATCCGTTGTTCGTCCACGGTCCGGCCGGGAGCGGCAAGAGCTACTTCGTGCACGCGCTGGCCAACGCGCTCGCCGCGGCATGGCCGGATCGGCAGGTGGCGTGCCTGTCGGGCGCCGCGTTCGTGGAGGGGTTTGTGGCGGCGTTGCAGGGGGGCGCGGTGGACCGGTGGCGGCGCACCCTGCGTCGCGCCGACGTGCTGGTGCTGGATGACGTGCAGGCGCTGGCCGGGAAGGTGCGCAGCCAGGAGGAGCTCTTCCACCTGTTCAACGCCCTGCATGCGCGGGGGGGACAGGTGATCCTGACCAGCGATCGCCCCGGGCGGGCACTCGGGGAGCTGGCCGAGCGGTTGCGCTCCCGTTTTGAGGGGGGGCTCTCGGTGGCGCTGCCGTTGCGCGGCGCGCGCGATCGCGTGGCGGTGGCCCCGGCTGCGCCCGCCCCGGCCGCGCGCCCCGTCGCCGCGCCGTGGGACCGCTATCGGGAGGCGTTGGTGCTGGGGAGACCGGGGGTCGAGGGGCGGCTCATGGAGGGATACCGCTGATGGCGCTGCGCGGCTCGCTGGACGAGATGGGGCTGGGGGACCTCTTCCAGCTGCTGGCGCTCGGGCGCAAGCAGGGGCGGCTCACGGTCTCGTCGTCGGGGCGCCTGGGGGTGGTGGTGTTCGCGGCGGGGGCCGTGGTCGATGCCGGGGTGCTGGATGCGCCGCCGCGGGTGTCGCGCCGCACCGCGTGGGCCGACCGGCGCGGGGCCCTGGCCGTCGCCGGGGCCGACGTGGCGGGGCACACGGAAGGGGAGATGGCGCGCCGGCTCCTGGCGCACGCGCCCGACCGGGCGTCGGGCATTCGTGCGGCCGCCGCCGCCTGCGTGGACGAGGCGGTGTGGGAGCTGCTGGGGTGGGTCGAGGGACGCTTCACCTTCGAAGCGGGGGGGGCGGCCGTGGGGGAGGGGGTGGTGGCGCCGCGGGCGGTGGATGGCCTGCTGCTCGAGGCCGCGCGTCGGATGGACGAGTGGCCGCGCCTGTGCCGGGTGGTCCCCACGCTGGCCGCGCGGCTGGTCCCCGTGGGGCCGGCGCCGGGGCGCGAGGACGCCCCCGGGGACGTGGGGCGCCTGTGGGACCTGCTCGATGGGCGCCGGTCCGTGGAGGACCTGGTGGCGGCCACCGGATTGGCGCCGTTCGCGGTGGTGGAGCAGGTGGCGGCGTGGGTGGTCGCCGGTCGGGTCACGGTGCAGAATCCCGCGGAGGCCGGGCGGGCGATGGCGGCGCATGCCACCCCGGCCGAGCGGTTCGGTGACGCGGTGGCCGCGCTGCGGCTCGGGCGATGGGAGACGGCGGTGGAGGCGCTGCAGCCCCTGGCCGGGGAGGCCGCGCCGGCGGCGGTGCACCACAACCTGGCGCTGGCCCTGGAGCAGCTGGGGCGTCTGGGGGAGGCCCAGCAGCAGGCGGCGGCGGCCCGGGAACGCGCCGGGGGGCAGGACCCGCGCCTGGTGGTGAGCGAAGCGCTGCTGGCCGTGCAGCAGGGGGACGGGGCCCATGCCGACCGGCTGCTCGGGATGGCCCCCGTGCCCGATCCGTGCCCGGCGGCCTGGTACCAGGCGCGTGGGGTGGCGGCGTTGTTGGTGGGCGAGGGGGCACGCGCCTGCAGCACGCTGGAAGCCGGGGTGGTGGCCTATCCCGGCGATGTCCCCTTGCTGGTGAATCTGGGGGTGGCCCGGATGGCCGTTGGGGAGACGCTGGAGGCCGTGCGGGTGCTGCAGCAGGCAGTCCGGGCGGCGCCGGCGTTGCCGGCGGCGCACAAGGCCCTCGGCGATGCGTTGTATCAGGGGCGGCAGTTTGACGAGGCGCTCCGGGCGTATCAGGCGGTGGTGGCGCTGGCCCCGACCCACGGTCCCGACGTGCATGGGCGCATCGGGGACATTCACTTCCGGCGCGGCGAGGTGTCGGAGGCGCGGGCCGCGTGGGCGCGCGCGTTGGCCATCAATCCGGCGCATCGGTTGGCGCCGACCACGGGGCAGGAGGTGGCGGCATGACGGGTCGGCGACGGGTGCTGGTGGTGGACGACAGCGCCTTCATGCGGCAGTTGATCAGTGAGCTGGTGGGGAGCAGCGGGGAGTTCGAGGTGGTGGGCACGGCGCGCGACGGCCTCGACGCCCTCGAGCAGGTCCGCGCGCTCAACCCCGACCTCCTCACGCTGGACGTGGAGATGCCACGGCTGGACGGGCTCGCCGCGCTGGAACGCCTCATGGCGGAGGCGCCGCGCCCCGTCGTGATGCTGAGTGCCGGCGGTGCGGATGGGGGGGCGGAGGCGACGTTGCGCGCGCTCGAGCTTGGCGCGATCGAGTTCGTGCTCAAGCCATCGGGGCCCATCAGCCTGGATCTGGATCAGGTGAAGGACCGGCTGCTGGAGGCGCTGCGCGCGGCCAGCCAGGTGGATCTCACCCGCCCGGCGCCCCGCATGCGCGAGGTGCCGATCATGGCCCCGCCCGCATCGATGGCCGGACACCAGGCGCCCCGGTGGCTGGTGTGCCTGGCGGCCTCGACCGGTGGCCCGGCGGTGCTGGGGGAGCTCCTCGCCCGCCTGCCGCGGCTCCCCGACACGGCGCTGCTCATTGCCCAGCACATGCCGGCCCGCTTCACCTCCAGCTTTGCGGCGCGGCTGCACGCCCGGTCGCAGCTGGTGGTGCGGGAGGCCACCCATCGGGAGGCGCTGCTGGGCGGCCATGCCTACGTGGCCCCGGGCGGGTTGCATCTGCTGGTGGACGGGCCGTCGTCGGCGCCGTGGGCCAGCCTGGATAGCGGACCGCTCCGGCACGGGGTTCGACCGGCCGCCGATCCGCTGTTCCAGTCGGTGGCAGAGTTGATGGGGCCGGCGTCCATTGGTGTCGTGTTGACCGGGATGGGTCGGGACGGCGCCGATGGGCTGCGGCGCATTCGCAAGGCCGGGGGGCTGGCGCTGGTCCAGGACCCGGACAGCGCGGTCATTGGCGGGATGCCGTTGGCCGCCCTGGAGGCGGCCGGGGCCGACGCGCGTGTCCCGGTGGAGGGGCTGGCGGCCGGGCTCATGGAGCTGGTCGCCCGTCTGCGCGAGGGTGCGGCGCGCCCGTCGACGTGACGGGGGCCACCGGGTGGGACGCGCGCCTGGCCCTGCTGGCGGACGCGCTCGAGGCGCCGCACAGCGCCGCGCGCCGCGCCGAACTGCGCCAGGCGATCACCGCCCTGTATCGGGAGGCGGACGCGGGGGGGGGCGCGGGGGGGCGGGGGGGCGGGGCGGGGG
>JBEIJM010000100.1:0-12695 GCA_040380205.1 Gemmatimonadaceae bacterium | reverse complement strand
TGCGCCGACGCCACGCGGGCGTCGCGCGCGACGCGACGCGGCGGCGGGTCGTCGCCGGCGCCGTCCCCGAACCCCTTGAGCACCTCTTCCAGCTGGAGGGTGCGGTCGAGGAACGCCCACCGGACCAGCAGCAGCTCGAAGAGCAGCTGTGGCTGGCCACTGCGGCGGAACAGCGGCTCGGTCTCCACCAGCGCGTGCAGCATGCGCAGCAGGTCGCCCGCCGGCACCCGCCCGCGTCGCGCGCCCAGCGCCTCGCGGAGCGCCCCGGACAGGTCGGGGAGCTCCCCGCCCATTTCCAGCGCCAGCTGTGCACGCAGGATGGTGCCCAGCCCCGCCAGGAGGAGGGCAAAGTCGGCCCCGCCATCGGCCAGCCGCTGCACCGCCGGAAAGAGGGCGGCGCCGTCACGCGCGGCCACCAGGTCCAGCAGCCCCAGCAGTTCGTCGTCGGGGACGAGCCCGAGCGCCTCCTGCACCCGCTCCACGGTGACCTCGGCGACCTCGCCGAGGGAGAGCACCTGGTCGGTGAGGGAGAGGGCGTCGCGGAGCCCGCCGTCGGCGGCGCGGGCGATGAGGGCGAGCGCGTCGGGCGCAAAGGGCACGCCCTCCTCGCCGAGCACCAGCGCCAGGCGTTCGCGGATCTCCAGCGGGCCGATGCGGCGCAGGTCGAAGCGCTGGAGGCGCGAGAGCACGGGCGCGGCGAGCTGCGCGATCTTCTGCGGCTCGGTGGTGGCGAAAGCGAACACCACGCGTGGCGGCGGCTCCTCGAGGACCTTGAGGAGGGTGTTCCACGCCTCCTTGGTGAGCATGTGCGCCTCGTCGACGATGTAGACCTTGTAGCGGTCGTCGGCGGAGGGGGCGTACATGGCGCGCTCGCGCAGGTCCTTGGCTTCGTCCACGCCGCGGTTGGAGGCGGCGTCGATCTCGACGACGTCGAGGGAGGCGCCGCCGCTCCAGATGCGCTCGCAGCTGTGGCAGCGGCCGCAGGGCTCGCCGTGGAGGGCGGGGTCGCCGCGCCGCTCGCAGTTGAGCGCCATGGCCAGCACGCGGGCGAGCGTGGTCTTGCCGGTGCCGCGCGGGCCGCAGAAGAGGTACCCGTGCGCCACCCGGTCGCGGGCGATGGCCCCCTTGAGGGTGTTGGCCACGTGGGACTGGACCGCCACGGTGGCAAAGTTGCGCGGGCGGTACTTCCGGGCGAGCGCGAGCGACATGGCTGCAATGTATCCACCAACGACAGCGCGCGGGGCGGCCCTCCCCCGGAACCTCCGTGGGGTGCCTCCCCGCGCGCCAATGCTCCGGGCCTGACGAAGCGACGACAGGATCCGCGTACCGCTGCTACCTTCGGGGTCCTGACGGGGTTGGCGGGCTGCCGCCCTCCGGGACCCGGAGCACCTGCAGCATAGCAGGAGCGCCCGGCGGGAGCAACGGCCGCGCGGCGCATGCGGTCACGCCGGGGCGAGCCCCTCCTCCAGCGCCTGCCGCAGGCGCGGGGCGGCGTCCCGCACGGCGGCCAACGGGGCGTCCAGATGCGTGACGGCGCGCACGCGGCTGGCGTGCCACGGGCTCAGCAGAATGCCCAGCTGGGCGGCCCGGGCGACCACGTCCGGCGTGCGCGGTGCGGGGAGGTCGATCATGACGATGTTGCTGTCCGGCGGGACCACCCGAGCGCCCCCGGCGCCGTCCACCGCCGCGGCCAGCAGGCGCGCCGCCTCATGGTCGTCGCCGAGCCGCCCGAGGTGGTGCTCCAGGCCGTGCAGCGCGGCGGCCGCCAGGATGCCGCTTTGCCGCATGCCGCCGCCAAAGCGCTTGCGGGCCCGGTGGGCCCGCGCGATGAACGCCTGGGAGCCGACGAGGGCCGCCCCCACCGGGGCGCCCAGCCCCTTGGAGAAGGAGACCATCACCGAGTCGACGCAGGCGGCGAAGTCGGCGAGCGGGGTGCCCGTGGCCGTGCTGGCGTTCCAGAGGCGGGCGCCATCGAGGTGGACCGGCCACCCCCGATCGCGGGCCACGGCCGCCAGCGCCTGCAGCTCGGCCAGCGGGGTGACCACGCCCCCCGCCCCGTTGTGCGTGTTCTCGAGGCACAGCAGCGACGTCTCGGGGGCATGCGGCGACGGGGCGCGCAGGGCGCGCACGAGGTCATCCGCCCGCAGGGGCCCGTGTGCGGCGGCCGCCAGCCGCGGCTGGAGCCCGCACAGGGCAGCGGCCCCGGCCATCTCCCAGTGCACGATGTGCGCGTCGGCCTCCACGAGCACCTCCGTGCCGGGGATGCCGTGCACCCACAGCGCGGCCTGGTTGGCCATGGTGCCGGTGGGAAAGAACAGCGCGGCCTCCTTCCCCAGGCGCGCGGCCACGGTGGCCTCCAGCCGCCGCGTCGTGGGGTCCCCCTCGAGCACATCGTCGCCCACCTCGGCGGCCGCCATGGCCTGCCGCATGGCGGGGGTGGGGCGGGTGACCGTGTCACTGCGCAGGTCGAGCACGCGGTCGAAGGGGGCGTCAGGCATGGGCGGGATCGGGGGACGGAAGGGGGACGGCGCGGAGGGCGGCCAGCTCGGCGCGCCGCAGCTCGACCGCCTGCGCGACCTCTCCCCCCACCAGGAAGAGGAAGGCCGCGTAGTAGGTCCAGAACACCACGGCGATGACGACAGCCAGCGTGCCGGTGTACAGCGACGACGGGTTCATGACGGCCAGCAGCAGGCGGAACAGCTCGCGGGCCGCCTCGAAGAGCGCGGTGGTCACCAGCGCCGCCACGAGCGCGGTGCGCGCCGCCGGGCGGTGCCGCGGGAGCCAGCGGTAGAGCGCGTAGAAGAGCGCGAGCACGAGCGCCACCGCGAGCACGCGCCCGGTGACGTAGCCGGTGCGCCCGACGTCGGGGACCGCCACGCCGGCGCGCGTCAGCAGCGCGGCCCCCCGCGCGGTGGCGAGGTCAAGGGCCACGGCGAGCAGCACCCACGCGGCCACGGCCACGGTAGCCACCATGGTGGCGCCCACGTCGAACAGCTTGCCGGCCACGATGCCGCGGTCGCTGCGGTCGAAGATCAGCGACACGGCGGTGCGCAGCGACCCGAAGAGGCGCGTGGAGAACCACACGAACCCCAGCGCCGAGTAGAGCGTGGTGGCCGGGCGCGTGCGCAGGAAGTCGGCCACGAGCGAGCGCAGCAGCTCGCCGGCCATGGGCGTTTCGGCGGGGAGGAGCGAGCCCACCAGCCCGGTGACCGTGGCGGCCGCCTCCGCGGGGGCGCGCCCGAGGAGGAAGGAGAGCCCCGCGATGAGGAGCAGCACGAAGGGGACGAGGGCGAGGAGGATGTTGAAGGCCAGCCCCCCCGCCATGAACGGAATATTGTCCTCGACCCCCTGCCGCCAGGCGCGACGACCAACGTCCCCCCACGCCTCCAGCGTCGGGCGCAGGGGGGGCACCACGGGCTCAGTCGCTCAGGTCGGCGTCGTCGGGCGCGGCCACGACGGTGCTGGCGCCCGTCGGGTACGGCCGGTGCTGCGCGGGGGTGTGGACGAAGCGGTCGACCGTGGTCCGCGTGCCGGCGATCCCCAGCTGGCGGAAGAGGAAGCCGAACTTCTCGTCATACGCGCGCCCGAGCGCCTCGCGCACGTCGGCGGGGAGGTCCCACAGGGCGCGCTTGAAGGGGCCGATCGCCTTCTTGCGAGCCTTGTAGTAGAACTGTTCGTCGGAGTCGCCCGCCTTGCGCTCATCCTTCGCGTTGACGTCCAGCCACGCATACATCGCCTGCCGCACGTCGGCGGGGAGATGGTCGAACATCATGGTCTGGAAGTTGGTCGCCAGGTGGATCTCGGCGGTCTCGATGCGCGGGAAGTTGCCGAAGGCGGTGTCGGGGAGGGTGGAGGCCCCGTGCTGCACCGCGCCCGCCATGCCGTAGCGCTCGCGCGCGATGACGGAGAGCCGCTGCAGGGTGTCGAGGTCCAGCTTCACGTCGGCGATGGAGCCGTCGGCCAGCACGACGCCGCCGTGCGAGGTCCCCGACTGCACGGAGATCTTGGAGAGCCCCGCCGTGCCGGGGGCGACCGCCTGGAGGGTGGCGTTGTACCCCTCCATGAACGCCTCGAGCTCCTCGGGGGTGCTGTTCTCGGTCCCCACCTCGCCGATCTCGCCGCCAATGGAGATGGTGACCCCGGCGGGCTCGGCGGCGCGGACGGTGCGGGTGATGTCCACGCACACACCGTAGTTGAGGCGCTGCTGCTCGGCCAGCGTGGGGTGCGACAGGTCCACGAGCGTGGAGGTGTCCACGTCGATGTTGTAGAAGCCGGCGGCCACCGCCTCGTGCACCAGCGCCTTGACGGCATTGACCTCGGCGACCGGATCGACGGCGAACTTCTTGTGGTTGACCTGGAAGTGGTCGCCCTGGATGAACACCGGACCGCGGTACCCTTCGCGCAGCGCCGCGGCGAGCATCACCGTGACGTACTCGGCGGGGCGCTGGTCGGTGTAGGCGATCTCCGACCGGGCGATCTCCAGGATGAAAGCGCCGGCGTCGAGGGCGCCCGCGGTGCGGAAGATGGCGCGCGCCGTGTCGTAGGCGAGCGCGCGGACGTTGATGGCGGGACGGTGAAGCCGCCGCAGTCGCCGCGCCCGCGGGCCACGTACAGATCGTGGATGGAGGCGGCGCGGACCCCCACCGCCTGCCCCAGCTCCCACACCATCCAGCGCGCCACCTCGCGCTCCGCCTCGGCGCCGAAGACCGCCTGGTGCACCAGCGCGTCCATGTGGGGCGTGGCGAGGGCGGCGGGATCGTGCAGCTGGAGGTGCCCGTCCACGAGGGAAACGGCACCACCGAAGAGCGACGCAGACGACATGGGGCGACTTGGGCGGAGGTGAAGGGACTGGGTCCCCAAGGACGTTCGTGAAAAGTCCCATGCCACCGGTGGCACGGGCAAGGGGCGGACGCCCCCGTCAGAGCTGCCAGCGGGGGTCGGGGCGCGGGAGCCGGTCCCACTCGGCGCGTGCGGCGTCGCTGCCGGGGCGCCCCAGCAGGGCGTAGGCAAACTGCTTGCCCAGCTCCACCCCGGGCTGGTCGAACGCGTCCACGCCGTACAGGGCGCCGGCGTAGGCGGTGGCCAGCGCGAAGGTCTGGAACAGCCCCCCCAGGTGCCACGCATCCACGGCATCGACCGCCAGCGTGGCGTTGAAGCGACCGCGGGCGGCCAGCGCGCCGGCGGTGGCGCGCTGCTCGATGCCCAGCAGCTCCCCGAGCGTGTGCCCCCCCAGGTAGCCCAGTTCTGGGATGTCGGCGTGCCGCACCGGGATGCGCCCCTCCCCGTCGCGTCCGCGCACGGCGACAAAGGTGACCGTCTTGTCGAGAGGCCCCTCCATGAACAGCTGCACCTGCGCGTGCTGGTCGGTGGCGCCCAGGGCGGGCACCGGGGTGGGTCCCACGTGCCCACCGGCCGGATGGCGCTTGCCCAGCGATTCGGCCCACAGCTGCACGAACCAGAGCGCCAGGTCCCGCAGCGGGTCGGCATACGGCATGAGCACCTGGATCGGGCGCCCGTGGGTGGTGTCGGCCAGCCACTGCAGGGTGGCGAAGGCGCCCGGCAGGTTGCCGGCCAGCGCGGGGTGCGCGGCGCGCGCCATGACGTCAGCGGCCCCCGCCTGGAGCGCGGCCAGGTCGACGCCCAGCAGCGCGGCCGGGAGGAGCCCCACCGGCGAGAGCACGGAAAAGCGCCCGCCTACCGTGGGCGGGATGTCGAGGGTGCGAATCCCCTCCTCGCGCGCGATGCGGCGCAGCGCGCCCACCACCGGGTCGGTGAGGAACACCAGCTGCCGGCGCGCCCCCGCCTCCCCCAGCCGGCGCGCCATCGCCTCGCGCACGATGAGGTACTGCGCCATGGTCTCCACCGTGCCCCCCGACTTGGAGACCACCAGCACGAGGGTGCGCTGCAAGTCCAGCCGGTGCAGCGTGGCGGCGATGGTGGCCGGATCGACGTTGTCCAGGACGTGCAGGCGCGGGCGCCCGCCGCGCGCCGCGGCATCGAGGGCGTTCCACCCCGGCGGGCAGAGGGCGGTGCGCACGGCGATCGGCCCCAGCGCGGAGCCACCGATGCCCAGGAGCAGCACGTCGTCCACCCGCTCTCGCATCTCGGCGGCGAGCGCCTCGACCCGCGCGCGCATGGCCTGATCGTGCGGGAGGGAGAGGAACCCCAGGTCGGCGGTGCGCGCATGCACCGCCGCGTGGGCCTCGGCGAAGCGCGGGGCGGCGGCCTCCCACTGGGCGGCGGTGATACCGGCGCCCCCCGGGAGGGCGCCCGCCATCATGTTGGTGAAGTCGAGGGCGAGGGCCATGCGCGGCGGTCAGGAGGAAGGGAGGGGAGGCGTCCACTCCACCACGAGGCCGTCGTGCGCCGGCGCGATCCCCGGCGGCAGCTCGGCGGCCAGCGCCGCGTGCGGCGTCTCGTGCGTGAGGTGGGTGAGGTAGGTGCGGGCGGCGCCGATGCGCTGCGCCGCCGCCACCGCGTCGGCAATGGACAGGTGCGAGGGGTGGGGGCGATGCCACAGCGCGTTGAGCACCAGCAGTTCCACGCCGGCCAGCGCGTCGAAGGCCGACTCGGGGAGGTGCTGCGCGTCCGTGACGTACGCCACCGGCCCCACCCGGAACCCCAGCACCGTGACCGGTCCGTGCGGCACGGCGATGGGGAGGATGTCGGCATCGCCCACCCGGAAGGGCACCCCTGCGGTGATGCGCACCGGCGTGCCCTCCGGCTTGCTCGTCCCCGGCAGGGGGCGACACGCCGGGTCCACGATGTAGCGGAAGCGGGCGGCGATGGCGTCCAGCGTGCCGACGTCGCCGTACAGCGGCAGCGGCCGGTCGCGGCGCACGGTGAAGGCGCGCAGGTCGTCGATGCCGTGCAGGTGGTCGGCGTGCTCGTGCGTGAACAGCACGGCGTCCACGTCGCGGACCTGCGCGGCCAGCAGCTGCAGCCGCAGCTCCGGCGGGGTGTCCACCAGGAGCCGGGTCCCGCCCGGGGTCTCGATGACCACGGCGCACCGCGTGCGGCGATCCCGCGGATCGTCCGACCGACAGGTGGCGCAGGCGCACCCCACCTGGGGGACGCCAAAGCTGGTGCCCGTCCCCAGGAAGGTCAGGCGCACGGGGGCGCCCCGCTCACCGCCCGGGGCCGGTCAGACGGTCTCGACCTTCATGAAGTTGGTGGTCCCCGGCACGTCGAAGGGCACGCCGGCGGTCACCAGCACCCGGTCGCCGCGCTGCACGAGCCCCAGCTCCAGCGCCTGCTCAAGCGCCATGGCCAGCATGTGGTCGTAGCCGCGCGCCGGCGGGACCAGCCGCGGAACGACCCCCCACACCAGGTTGAGCTGGCGGCAGGTGCGCGCCTCGTCGGTGAGGGCGAGGATGGGAACCGCGGGGCGGTGCGACGCCACGATGCGCGCCGAGAAGCCGCTCTTGGTGAAGACGATGACCAGCGGGGCGTTGATCATGCGTCCGGCGGCCACGGTGGCCGCGGCGATCGCCTCCTCGGTGCCCAGCGCCTCGCCCACGCGGCGGTCGGTGCGCTGCGGCACCGGCACGTACCGGGTCTCCACCTCGGTGCTGATGCGGCGCATCGCCTCCACGGCCAGCCGCGGATGGGCGCCCGCGGCCGTCTCGGCCGAGAGCATCACCGCGTCGGTGCCGTCGAGGATGGCGTTGGCCACGTCGGACGCCTCCGCGCGCGTGGGGCGCGGGTTCTCGATCATCGACTCCATCATCTGCGTGGCGGTGATGACCGGGCGCCCCATGCGGTTGGCCAGCGCGATGATCCGCTTCTGGGCGATGGGGACCTCCTCGAAGGGGAGCTCCACCCCCAGGTCGCCGCGCGCCACCATGATGGCGTCGGTGGCCTGCATGATCGTCTCGATGTTCTCGAGCGCCACGTCCTTCTCGATCTTGGCCACCACGTACATGTGACGGGGGATCAGCGCCCGCAGCCCCTCGATGTCCTCGGCGCGGCGCACGAAGCTCAGCGCCACGGCGTCGAGGTCGTGCGCCACGGCGAAGGCGAGGTCGGCGCGGTCCTTCTCGGTGAGCGACGGGGCCGACACCGCGATGCCGGGGAGGTTCATCCCCTTGTTGCTGGTGAGGCGCCCGCCGTGCACGACCCGGGCCGACACCCGCGGCGCGGCCACCGTGGTCACGACCAGCTCGAACAGGCCGTCGTTGATCAGGATCCGGTTCCCCGCCGTCACGTCATGGCAGAGGTCGGCATAGGTGATGGGGATGTCCGCCCCCTCGGCCACCGCCTCGGGGGCCAGCGTGACCACATGCCCCGGCACCAGCTCCACCGGCTCCGCCAGCTTGCCGATACGGATGCGCGGCCCCTGCAGGTCGCCCAGGATGGCCACCGGGCGCCCCATCGCCTCCGAGACGGCGCGCACGCTGTCGATGGTGCGCGCGTGCTGCTCGTGCGTGCCGTGCGAGAAGTTGATGCGCACCACGTCCAGCCCGGCCTCCAGCAGCGACCGGATGCCGTCCGGCGTGTTGCTGGCCGGGCCCAGCGTCCCCACCACCTTGGTGCGGGGAACGTGGCGGCGCCCCGTGCCGGCCTGGGCGGGGGAATGGAGACTGGGCACCATGTGTTCGCCCGTGACGGCGGCGGGGAGGAGGTCGACTGCGGTCATCGTCGGCGGCAGCGGGGGCGGAGAAAGGGTTACGCGCCGGCCAGCGCCGCGCGCTTGGCGCGGAGCCCGGCCAGCAGGGTGACAAACGAATGTTCGAAGGCGGCCAGCCCCTCGCGCAGCAGCCCATCGGTGACCTCGGCAAGCGCGATGCCGTGCGCCTCCAGGGCCGCCAGGGTGCCCAGCGCCCCGTCCATCTCCTCGGTGACCGACCCCGGACGCACCTCCCCGTGGTCACGGAAGGCCTCCAGCGTGGCCGGCGGGAGCGTGTTGACCGTGTCCGGACCGACGAGCTCCTCCACGTACAGCACGTCGCGGTACGCGGGGTTCTTGGTGCTGGTGCTGGCCCACAGCGGCCGCTGCAGGCGGGCGCCGGCGGCGGCCAGCGGCGCCCAGCGCGGACCGGCGAACGCCTGCTGCACCAGCCGATAGGCGAGCCGCGCGTTGGCGATGGCGGCTTTCCCCTGCAACGCGGCGCACACGGCGGCGTGCTCGGGGTGGGCGGCGCCCCGCCCGGCCAGCGCCTTGTCCACCGCCGAGTCGACCCGGCTGATGAAGAAGCTCGCCACCGAGGCGATCCGGTCCACGGGCTGGCCGGCGGCGTGGCGCGCCTCCAGCCCGGCCAGGTAGGCCTCGATCACGCGGGCATGGGCGTCCAGCGCAAACAGCAGGGTGACATTCACGTTGATGCCGTCCGCGATGAGCTGCCGGATGGCCTCGGCCCCTTCCACCGTCCCGGGCACCTTGATCATGAGGTTGGGGCGATCCACCGCCGCCCACAGGCGGCGCGCCTCGGCCACCGTCCCGGCCGCATCCCGCGCCAGGTCGGGGCTGACTTCCAGCGACACGTAGCCGTCCACCGCCTGCGTGGCGTCGTACACCCCCCGGAATGCGTCGCACGCGTCCTGCACGTCGCTCGCCGCCAGCGCAAAAAAGGCGTCCCGGTCGTCCATCCCCGCGGGGAGCGCCGCGAGCTGCGCGTTGTACGCGTCCCCCTCGGCCAGGGCCTTCTCGAAGATGGTGGGGTTGGACGTCATCCCGGTGAGGGCGTCCTCCCGGATGCGGCGCGCGAGGTCCCCGTTGCGGAGCATGGCGCGGTCGATGTAGTCGAGCCACAGCGACTGGCCGGCCGCGTGCAGGGCGTGAAGGCGAGTGGACATGATTGGGAAGAGAGGGGGAGCCGATCTCGCATGGTAATGCGCCGAGCGCCCTGATGGGGAGGGGTGCCCCCCCACAGGCGCCCGCCCGATACGGCGCCGAAACCCGCGTCCCCCTCCGCACGTCCTTACCGGCACATGCACGCCCCTTCGCCCTGCGGTTCGGACGCCACGGCCCAACCGCCCCTCCCCCCCAGCCCCGGTCCCCCCGTGCCGCCTCGATCCCCCGCCCTGCGCCCGCGCCCCCCCCGCCGGCTGACGCCGATGGGGGTGGCGCTGCCCCTGGTGGCGGCCGGGAGCCTGGCGGTCGGCTGTGCCCGCGCGGGTGGGGGACCCACCCCCCCCGACGCCACGCCGCTCCCCGGCGCGGTGGCCACCTTCGACTCCGCCTGGGGGATCATCGCGCGGACGTACTGGGACACCACGTACAACGGCGTCGACTGGGCGGCCGTCCGCGACACGCTGCGCCCGCGCGCGGCGGCCGCCCGGACCACCCCCGAGCTGCGGCTGGTGCTCACCGACATGCTCAGCCGGCTCGGGCAGTCGCACTTTGCCATCATTCCGCGCGAAGCCGTGGCGGGGGATGCCACGGACGCGTCCTCCCGGGGGGACGCCTCCCCCGGGATCACGGTGCGGTGGGTGGAGGGGGCCCCCGTGGTCTGGCGCGTGGATCCGGACTCCCCGGCCGCCCGCGCGGGGATCGTGCCCGGAGAGCTCGTGGCCGCCATCGACGGGCGTCCCGCAGGCCAACCCGCCTCGGCCGCCGATGCCGGGGTGGATCCCCGTCGCCTGGCGTGGCAGCGGGTGACCGCCGTGCACCGCCGACTGGCAGGCCCGGCGGGCGAGCTCGTGCGGGTCACTCTGGACCGCGACGGCGCCACCCGCACGGTGCGACTGGCGCGCGTCCCCCCTCCGGGGCGCGCGGTCCGCTTCGGCAACCTGCCGCCCGTGGAGGCGGCCGTGGCCACCGAGCGGCACCAGGTGGAGGGCCGCACGGTCGGCGTGGTGCGCTTCAACGTGTGGATGCCCGGCATCATTCCCGCGCTGGACTCGGCCGTGGATGCCTTGCGCGGCGCCGATGCCATCGTGCTGGACCTGCGGGGGAACCCGGGCGGCGTGGTGGGGATGGCCATGGGGCTGGCCGGGCAGTTCGTGGACTCGCTGGCCCCGCTGGGGACCATGCGGCAGCGGGGCAACACCCTGCGCGTGGTGGCGTTCCCACGGCGGGTAGACACGCGGCAGCAGTTGGTGACGCCCTTTGCCGGCCCGCTGGCCCTCGTGGTGGACGAGCAGTCGTTCAGCACCAGCGAGATCTTCGCGGCCGGGCTGCAGGGGCTGGGGCGGGCGCGGGTGTTCGGCGTCACCACGGGCGGCCAGGCGCTGCCGTCGGTGCCGGAGCCGCTCCCCTCCGGCGATCTGCTGTATCATGCCATCGGCGACTTCACCGCCGTGACGGGGCGTCCCGTCGAAGGTCCGGGGGTGACCCCGGACGTGGAGATCCGCGTGACCCGCCGCGCGCTGTTGGCGGGGGAGGATCCGGCGCTGGACGCCGCGATCCGTTGGGGGGCCAGCGCGTCGCGCGCGCGGGGGCCCCGGCCGGCTTTCCCCTCCCTCTCTCCGAGACCGCTCCGATGACCCGCACGCTTCGTCCCCGCCGCACCCTGACGGCCGCCCTCCTGTCCGCGGCCGCGCTGGCGTGGGCGTCCCCCGCTGCGCTCCCCGCGCAGGGCACTCCCACCGCGGCCGCGGTCCTGGCCCGACAGATCGACGCCGTGGGCGGGCGCGCGGCGCTGGACCAGGTGACCTCCATCCGGCAGCAGGCCACGCTGCAGATCCCGGCCGTGGGGCTGGAGGCGGCCGTGGAGGTGTTCATGGCCGCGCCGAACAAGATGACCACCAAGGCCACCATTCCGGGCATGGGGGAGATGCTGCAGGGGACCGACGGCACGGTGGCCTGGGATGTGAACCCCATGCAGGGGCCGCGGCTGCTGGCCGACAAGGAGCTGGCCCAGATGCGCCAGACGGCGGATTTCCGCGGCAACCTGACCAAGGGAATCGAGAGCTACAGCACGGCGGAAAACCTGGGCGCCGCCGACTTCGCCGGGGAACAGGCGTGGAAGCTGCGCCTGGTCCACAAGGCGACGGGCGTGGAGATGACGATGTACTTCTCGGTGGCCAGCGGGCTGGCGCTGGGGTACGAGATGACGCAGGACTCCCCCATGGGGCCCATCCAGGCGTCCATCAAGATGTCGGAGTACAAGGCGTTTGGCGGCATCAAGTTCCCGACGCGCACCGAGATGACGGTGGGGCCGCAGCAGATGATCACCGTGGTGAAGGAGGTGACCCTGAACGGCGTCCCCGACTCGGCCTTTGCCATCCCGGCCGCGGTCCAGCCGCTGATCAAGAAGTGAGCCCCGGGGGCCGGGGGTGCGTTGACATCCCCGGCCCGCCCCCGAGAATTGGGGGATCATGACCCTGCTCGAAACGGCGGTGGCAACGGTGCTGCTGGCGGTGGCGGCAGTCACCTGCCTGGAGTCCACGCGGGAGGCGGTGGCCGCCTCCCGCCGCGCCGCGGCGTGGCAGCAGGCCGTGGCGCAGGCGGAGGAGGTGCTGGCTGTCCCCACCGTCCCCGCATCGGGGACGGACCCGCGCGTGCAGGTGGTCCGGCGGCGGTACGCGCCGCGCGTGGCGCTGGTCGAGGTGACCGTGCGGCTCCCCCACGGCGGGGTGCATCGCACGGCCCGCCTGGTGCCGGAGGGGGCGCCATGAGCCGGCGGCGGGGCTTCACGCTGCTGGAGGTAGTGCTGGCGGTCACCATGGCGGCGATCACCGGGATTGCCGCGGCCTCGGCCGTGCAGGCGGCCAGCTCGGCCAGTGACCGCGTGACCCGCGCGCGGCGCGCC
>JBEIJM010000099.1:0-12715 GCA_040380205.1 Gemmatimonadaceae bacterium | reverse complement strand
GTGGTGCTGGCCAGCACCGTGGCGCCGCTCACCGTCGGCACCGTGGGATGGGTGCTGGTGGCGTTCACCGCGGCACGCTTTGCGGCGATGGCCTTCAACCGGCTGGTGGACCGCGACGTGGACGCGCTCAACCCCCGCACCGCGCAGCGCGAGCTGCCGGCGGGGACGCTCACGGTGCGGCAGGCGCGGGCCAGCATCGCGGCGGCCAGCCTGCTGTTCGTGGTGGCGGCGTGGCGCCTCAACCCGCTGTGCCTGGCGCTGTCGCCGGTGGCGCTGGGGTGGGTGCTGGGGTACAGCTACACCAAGCGCTTCACGCGGTGGTGCCACCTGTGGCTGGGGCTGGGGCTGGCCATCGCGCCGGTGGGGGGGTACCTGGCGGTGACGGGTGCGTGGAGCGACCCGTGGTGGCGGCTGGGCGTGCTGGCGCTGGCGGTGCTGTGCTGGAGCGGCGGCTTCGACATGATCTACGCGCTGCAGGATGCGGGGTTCGACCGGGCGCACGGGCTGCACAGCGTTCCGGCCGCCTTCGGGGTGCGCGGGGCCATTGGCATCGCGCGGGGGTTGCACACGGTCGCGGTGGGCTGCCTGGCCGCGCTGGTGGCGTCGCAGCCGCTCGGGCCGGCGGGGGCGGCCGCGACGGCGGCGCTGTGGGCGGGGGTGGGGGTGGTGGTGCTGTTGCTGCTCTGGGAGCACCGGCTGGTGCGCGCCGACGACCTGTCGCGCGTGGACGCCGCCTTCTTCACGATGAACGGGCTGATCTCGATGAGTTTCCTCGCGGCGGTGGTGGTGGCGCGCGTGCTGCAGGCGCGGGGCGCATGAGCGCCGCGCCTGCCGGCGGGCTCCCCGTGGTGCTGGCCATCACCGGCGCGTCGGGGGCGCCGTACGCGGTGCGCCTGCTGGCCGAGCTGGTGGCGCTGCGCGTGCCCACGTGGCTCATCGTGTCGTCGCACGGCTTCCGCCTGCTGGCCACCGAGAGCGACCTCCCCGACCTGCCGGCGCTGCGCGCGCACGTGGGCGCCGAGGGGTTTGACGCCTGCGTGCGCGTGTTCGACGACGGCGACCGTGGTGCCGCGCCGGCCAGCGGGTCAGCGCGCACCCGCGGCATGGTGATCTGCCCCTGCTCCATGGGCACGGTGGCGGCCGTGGCGCACGGCACCTCGCGCTCGCTGGTGGAGCGCGCCGCCGACGTGGCGCTCAAGGAGCGGCGCCCGCTGCTGCTGGTGCCGCGCGAGACGCCGCTGTCGCTCATCCACCTGGAGAACCTCGCGCAGGTCACGCGCGCGGGGGCCACGGTGATCCCCGCCGCGCCGGGGTTCTACCACCGTCCCACGGCCATCAGCGAGCTGGTGGACTTCATGGTGGCGCGCGTGCTGGACCACCTGCAGCTGGAGCACCGGGTGGGGAAGCGCTGGGGGGACGCATGACCGCGCCCCCCCGGGGCGCGACGGTCATCGGGCTGGTCTCCGACACGCACGGCATGGTGCGCCCCGAGCTGTTCGAGGCGCTGGCGGGGGTGTCGCAGATCCTCCATGCCGGTGACGTGGGGCCGGCCGACGTGCTGGCGGAATTGGCGGCCATCGCGCCGGTGCGCGCGGTGCGCGGCAACACCGACGCGCCCGGGCGCCCGGAGCTGGCCGAGCGCATCGAGGACGAGATTGACGGCGTGCGCATCGTGGTCACCCACGGCCACGAACTGGGGAGCCCCACCCCCCCCAAGCTGGTGAGCGCGTATCCGCGCGCCCAGGTCATCGTGTACGGCCACACGCACCAGCAGCTGGTGGTCAAGGCGGCGCGGCGGCTGGTGGTCAACCCCGGGGCCGCCGGCGCGCGGCGCTTCCACCTGCAGCCGTGCGTGGCGCGCCTGTACCTGTGGCAGGGGCAGGCCGATGTGGAGCTGGTGCCGCTGCTCCCGGCGGAGGCCGACGAGGGGTAGCCCGCTGCTCCGCGCGCGCGGCACGGGCCACCGGACGGCCGCGCCTGTGACCTGAGGCGGGGGGGGGGCGTCGAAGGGAGACCGCGCCCCGGTGTGCCTGTCGGCCCGCCGGGTGGTGCGCGCCTGGCCCTCTCGTGATCAAGCTCCTCTCCTTGCCTGATGCGCTGTCGTCCGCCCGCGTGCGGACGGAGGTCCGTCCGGAGGAGGGTGTCACGGTCCCGGTGCTGGTTGTCACGGATCCGGCCACCACGCTGGTCAACCGGTTCTGTCGGCAGCTGCACCAGGCCTACCGGCTGCGCCTGGCCACCGACCCGCGGGTGCGCCTGCAGGAGGTCGGCTCGCTGACCCAGCTGGCCACCGTGGCGCAGGCCCAGCGCCCCGCGGTGATCGTGAATCTGTCGCGGCACCCGGTGGCCGTGCTGCAGCAGCGGCTGCCGCCCTGGGCGCTGGTGGTGGACTTCGTGTACCGGGAGGCCGACGCGGTGCAGGTGCCGCTGTCGCAGCTGGCCGGGCGTCCGCTGTTCGTCCCCGGGGTGCGCGCGGTGCTGCGCCATCCGTCCACCGTGGCCGTCACCGCCTTCCTGCATCGCGGGGGCGGGGGATGCGAAGGGACCATCGGCCAGTGGGAATGGCGGTCACATCACAAGGTGGCCGGGCGCCTGCGCACCGCGCTGCTCACTGGCTCCTTCCTGGTGCTCGATTGCTTCCTGGGGGCACTCCACGATGGCGTGCCCCCCGAGCAGTACGGGGCGCTGCGTCACGTGCCGGAGCCGAGCGAGGTGCCCCTCGCCGGCAGCAAGCTGACCACGCTGGCCCGGTACGCGTGGCACCTGGTGCAGCGCACGGCGCGCCTGCGGCTGGCCCCCGATCTCCGTGAGCAGTGGTCGGTGGGGGTGGCGCGCGTCTCCGCGTCCGCGATGGAGGGCGTGCCGGATCTGTCCGGCACGCCGGACGCGGTGCAGTGGATGGTCCCGCCGGACGACCGCTTCTTTGCCGATCCCCACCTGGCCACGCATCATGGACAGCGCACGCTCTTCTTCGAGGAGAAGGTGGGGGACGCGCCCGGGATGATCATGGCCGCCCCGGTGGCCGACGACGGATCCGTGCGGCTCGATCAGCGGGTGACCGCGTTGCGCACCGACTTCCACCTCTCGTTCCCCTTCGTGGTGGAGCACGAGGGCGCGCCCTACCTGCTCCCCGAGCAGGCCGCCACGTGGCGGGTGGTGCTGTACCGCTGCATCCGCTTCCCCAGCCGGTGGGAGCCGTGGGTGGTGCTGCTGGACGGCTTCCAGGGGGCGGATCCGGTGCTGTACCACCACGAGGGGCACTGGTACCTGTTCGTCTCCGACGCCACGCAGGGCAACCACGACAACCACCTGCAGCTGTTCGTGGCGCCTACCATTGCCGGTCCCTACCGGCGCCACCCGGCCAGCCCGGTGCGCTTCGGGTTGCGCGGCTCGCGCATGGCGGGCGCCCTGCGCCACACCCCCGAGGGGCTGGTGCGCCTGGGGCAGGAGTGCCACGAGCAATACGGCGGGTCCATCAGCGTCTTCCTCGTGGAAGCGCTCACCCCCACGACCTACCGGGAGCGGTTCCTCCGCCGCCTTCCCCCCATCCCCGGAGCCTTCCCGATGGCCATGCACACGCACAGCGCCAGCGACGGGCTGCTGGCGGTTGACGGACGCCGGATGATCCCGCGCGTCCAGCGGGCGACGCCGTGACGGCCGTCGCCCCGCCGGTGCCCGGTACCCTCGCGGCGCGCACCGCCCTCGTGGCGGCCGTGGCAGCGCGCCACGCCGGCGCCGTGGATGCCGCCGGCGCCTTCCCCGAGGCGGCGCTGGCCGCCGCCCGCGAGCAGCAGCTGCTGTCGGCGGCGGTGCCGCGCACGCTGGGTGGTGACGGGGCCTCGCTGACGGAATTGGTGGAGTCGGGGCAGCAGCTGGGCGCCGCCTGCGCCGCCACCGCCATGGTGCTGGCCATGCACCACATCCAGGTGGCGCTGCTGGCGCGTCACGGGATGGGGGTGCCGGCGCTGGAGGCGCACCTGGCGCGCGTGGTGACGGAGCAGCGCCTGATCGCCTCGGTCACCTCCGAGGTGGGGGTGGGGGGCGACACGCGCAGCAGCGTCTGCGCGCTGGAGGTGGCGGGCGACCGCTTTGCGGTGGTGAAGGACGCCACCACCATTTCGTACGGGGCGCAGGCCGACGACCTGCTGCTCACGGCGCGGCGCGCGCCCGAGGCCGCCAGCGGCGACCAGGTGCTGGTGCTGCTGGCTGGCGGCGACTACGCGCTGGAACCGCGCGGCGGATGGGACATGCTGGGGATGCGGGGCACCTGCTCGCCGCCGTTCCTGGTGCGCGGGGGCGGGCCGTTGGCGCACCGGTTCCCGTGCGCGTACGCCGAGGCGTCGATGGAGACCATGGTCCCGGTGTCGCACCTGGTGTGGGCCGGGCTGTGGACGGGGATCGCCGCCGATGCCGTGGGGCGCGCCGCCGCGTTCGTGCGGGCCGCCGCGCGCCGGGCACCGGGCACGGTACCCCCCACCGCGGTGCGGCTGGCCGAGGCGCGCGCGCAGCTGGACGCGCTCCGCCAACTGGTGCACGGGGTGGCGGCCGAGGTGGACGCCATGGGCGACGACCGCGCGCCGCTGCGCACGGTGGCCTGGGCGCTGCGCCTCAACAACCTCAAGATCACCGCTTCCGAGACGGTGCCTCGGCTGGTGCATCAGGCGCTGCAGGTGATCGGCATTGCCGGCTACCGCAACGACTCCCCGTTTGCGGTGGGGCGCCACTACCGGGACGCCCTGTCCGCCGCGCTCATGGTGGGGAACGAACGCATCCTGGCGCGCAACGCGTCGCTGCTGCTGGTGCACAAGGATGACTGACACGGCGGCCTTCTACGACGCGCTGGTGGCGCACGGCCACCTGGTCCCCGCGGGGCCGCACGGCGCGTGGGGGCGCGGCGCCGCCTTCGAGGCGGTGCTGGAGGCCTTCGATGCGCTCGTGCGCCGCACCGTGGCCGGCGAGCCGGTGGAGCACTTCACCTTTCCGCCGGTGATCGACCGCGCCATCGTCGAACGCACCGGCTACCTGGAGTCCTTCCCCACGCTGTGCGGGTGCATCCACGCCTTCGAGGGGGATGAGCGGCAGGCGCTGGCGCTGGCGGCGCGCGTGCAGCGCGGAGAGCCTTGGGGCGACGCGCTGGCGCAGACCGACCTGGTGCTCAACCCCGCCGCCTGCTACCCCTTCTATCCCACCTGCCGCGGGACCCTGCCAGCCGGCGGGCGTCATGTGACCATGCTGGCCTGGGTGTATCGGCAGGAACCCTCGCTGGAGCCCACGCGGCTGCGCGCGTTTCGGGTGCGGGAGTTCATCCGCGTGGGCACCGCGGCCGAGGCGCAGGACTGGCGGGACGCGTGGCTGCCGCGCGGCACCGCGCTGCTGGCCGCGCTGGGGCTGGATGCCACCCCCGAGGTGGCCACCGACCCCTTCTTCGGCCGCACGGGGCGCATGATGGCCTCCGGGCAGCGCCAGCAGCGCCTCAAGTTCGAGGTGCTGGTGCCGGTGAACCCCGGTGCCGCCCCCACCGCGGTCTGCTCCTTCAACTACCACCTGGACAAGTTCGCCCTCGCCTTCGACATCCGCCTCCCCACGGGGGAGCCGGCCCACACGGCGTGCCTGGGGTTCGGGCTGGAGCGCGTCACGCTGGCGCTGTTCCGCGCGCACGGCATGGATGCGGCCCGGTGGCCGGAGGCGGTGCGGAGGCAGCTGTGGCCGTGAGCGCGATGCCGGAGCTGGCGGGTGCGGGGATGCCCACGTTCGCGCGGCGGGCGTGCGCCCGCCCCGGCCTGTCGGCGCACGGCTATCGCGCGCACCCGCTGCATGCCCCGGGGATGCTGTGGGTGGAGAAGAACTGCTACGTGGACGTGGTCATCGAGCTCGTCCATGCCATGGGGGGCGACCCGCTGGCCATGGGCGGCTACTGCCTGGCGACGGATTTCGAAGGGGACCACTGGACCTTCTTCAAGCCGCCGCACGAGGAACTGCGCCTGCTGTACGGGCTGGATGTGCAGGAGCTCAACGTCTGGCGCCCCCTGCTGGACCATGCGTGCGAGCAGCTGGCGGCCGGGCGCTTCATCAGCACCGAGGCCGACGCGCACTGGCTCCCCGACACCGCGGGCACCGACTACCGGCGCGGGCACCAGAAGACCACGATCATCCTGGCCGACGTGGACGTGGCCGCGCGCCGGCTGGGGTATTTCCACAACGCCGCCTACCACGAGCTGGACGGCGAGGACTTCGCGCAGCTGTTCCACCTGGACCAGCCCGCCGACTCGGCGCGCCTGCCCCTGTACGCGGAGCTCATCCGCACCGACCGCTTCGTGGCGCTGCCGGCGCCGGCGCTGGCCGCCGTGGCCTGGGCGCGGCTGGCGGTGCACGCCAGTCGCCGCCCCCGCGGCAATCCCGTGGCGGCGTGGGGCACGCGCTTTGCCACGGAGCTGCCCATGCTGCAGGCGGCCGGGCTGTCCCATTACCACGCGTGGGCCTTCGCCACCACGCGCCAGGTGGGGGCGTCGGCCGAGCTGTTGGCGGCGCACCTGCGGTGGCTGGCGGAGGCCGACGGTGCAGACGGCGCGGGCTGCGCCGCCCTGGAGGTTGCCGCGGCCTCGTTCCTCCAGCTGAGTGGCGGCGCGGCGCGCTTCGTGCTCAAGGGGGCGCGTGCCGTCTCCACCGGTCGGCCCCTGGAGGCGGGCCCGCTGTTTGGCGAACTGGCCGCCGCGTGGGACGCCGGGGTGGCCGCGGTGGATGCGGCGCTGGCCGCGCACCATGCGTCGCCACAGCTGTCGACCTCGCACGGTTGAGTCGTTCCCACGTCCTGTGTGATTCCTGTCCCTCCCCCCGCTCACCATGCTCCCTGCTGCCGACACCACCGACCTGTTTGACGCCACCGCGCGCATCCGCCGCATCCTGGTTGAGCACGGCCGCCTGGCCGTGGACGCCGCCACGCTGGACGACGGCGCCGACCTGTACCAGGCCGGCATGACCTCGCACGCCAGCGTGACCGTGATGCTCGCCCTCGAGGGGGAGTTCGATCTGGAGTTCCCCGACCAGCTGCTCAGCCGCGAGGTGTTCCAGAGCATCGCCGCCATCCGCGACGCGGTCTCGTCGTTGCTGGTGGGGTAACCCCCCGGTGCCGGGGCGGCTGCACGTCGTGTCCGGACACGACCACCACCCGCTGGACACGGGGTGGTGGTGCGCGGCGTCCCCCGCGGACACGGACGCCGGCGCCGGGCTGGAGGCGGTGGATCCGCGCGCCTGGGTGCCGGCGTTGGTGCCCGGGACGGCCGCCGCCGCGCTGCGGCGCGCGGGGCAGTGGCGGGTGGATGGGCCCGAGCGCCGCTTCGACGCGGAGGCGTGGTGGTTTCGCACCACCTTTGACGCCCCGGTGGCGGCCGAGCCCGACGGTGCGGATGACCCGGGCACATGGTGGTTGTATCTCGACGGGGTCGCGTCCGTTGCCGAGGTGTGGCTCAATGGCGAGGCGGTCGCCACCGTGCCGGGGATGTTCACCGCCGTCGAGGTCCCCGTGACCGGCCGCCTGCGCCCCGAGGGGAACACGCTGGCCATCCGCTGTCTGGCCGTGGACACGCTGCTGGCGGTCAAGCGGCCGCGCCCGCGCTGGCGCACCCCCATGGTGGCGCACCAGCAGCTGCGCTGGGTGCGCACCACGCTGCTGGGACGCACGCCGGGGTGGACGCCGCCGGCCGCGTCGGTGGGGCCATGGCGTCCGGTGCGTCTGGAGCGCCGGCGGGGGGCGCAGCTGGCCGACCTGCGGCTGCGCGCTGATGGCGATGGCCACCTGACGGCCGCCGTCACCGTCACGCCGCTGGGCGCGCGCCCGGTGGAGGCGGTCACGCTGGTGCTGACGCGCGGCGAGGAAACCCACCGCGTCCCCTTGCCTCCGCAGGACGGCGGCACGTTTGCGGTCACCACGTCGCTGGCCGGCGTGGCCCGCTGGTGGCCGCACACGCACGGCGACCCGGCGCTGTACCACGGCGCACTCGAGGTGCGGCTGGCGGGGGATGTGGCGCCCTCGCTGCGCGCGATCGTGGGAGGCGTGGGGTTCCGCAGCATCGAGATCCTGCGCGAACACGGCGACTTCGCCGTGCGCGTCAACGGCGTGCCGGTCTTCTGCCGCGGCGCCGTGTGGACCCCGCTGGACCCCGTGGGGCTTGCCGATGATCCCGCCGCGCTGGACCACGCCTTTGCCCAGCTGCGGGCGGCGGGGATGAACATGCTGCGCGTGAGCGGCGCGCTGGTCCCCGAGAGCGACGCCTTCCTGGACCGGTGCGACGCGCACGGCGTGCTGCTCTGGCACGACCTCCCGTTCGCCAACATGGACTACCCCGAGGATGCCGCCTTTGCCGATGCGGCGACCGAGGAGGTGACGCAGCTGCTGGATCGGCTGGCTGGTCGGCCGTCGGTGGCGGTGGTGTGCGGGAACAGCGAAGGGGAGCAGCAGGCGGCCATGTGGGGCGCGCCGCGCCCGCTCTGGAGCCCCGCGCTGTTCCACCAGCGGGTGCCGTCGCTGGTGGCGCAGCAGCTCCCCGGCGTGGCCTACTGGCCCTCGTCGGCGCATGGCGGCGCCTTCCCCCATCAGGGCGACGCCGGTACCACGTCGTATTACGGCGTGGGCGCGTACCTGAGGCCGCTGGAGGACGCGCGGCGCGCCGCGGTCCGCTTTGCCACCGAGTGCCTGGCCTTTGCCAACATCCCCGACGCCCCCGGGTTGGAATCGCTGGGAGGTGCCGCGCTGCGGGCGCACCATCCGGCGTGGAAGGCGCGCGTGCCGCGCGACCTGGGGGCCGGATGGGACTTTGACGATGTGCGCGATCACTACGTGGCGCGGCTCTTCGGCGTGGACCCCGCGGCCCTGCGAGCCACCGACCACGACCGCTACCTGGAGCTGGGGCGCGTGGCCGTGGGCGAGGTGATGGCGGCCACCTTTCTCGAATGGCGCCGCGCCGGTTCGCCCACGCGCGGGGCGCTGGTGTGGTTCCTGCGCGATCTCTGGCCCGGCGCCGGGTGGGGGGTGGTGGACGCCGACGGGCGCCCCAAGGTGCCGTGGCACTACCTGCGCCGCGCGCTGGCGCCGCTGGCGCTGGGGCTCACCGACGAGGGGGGGAACGGGCTGGCGGTGCATGTGGTGAACGACCGTCCCACGCCATGGTGCGGGTCGCTGGCGCTGCAGGCCGTGCGTCATGGCACGGTGGTCACCATGCGTGGTGCATGCGCCGTGTCGGTCCCCGCCCACGGCGCGGTGTCGTTCAATGCCGGCGAGACGCTGGAGGGCTTCCACGACCTCAGCTACGCCTATCGATTCGGCCCACCGCCGCATGAGCTGGTGCTGGCGCAGCTCGAGGAGCCGAGCGGCGCGGTGGCGGCGCGCGCGTGGCATGTGGTCGGGCACTATCCGGCCCGCCGCGAGCCCACGGTTGGGCTGGCGGCCGCCTTTGACCGCACCGCCTCCGGGGCGCCGGCGCTGCGCGTGGAGACCCAGGCGGTGGCGATGGCGGTGCGTGTGCAGGTGCCCGGCTGGGTGGCCGATGATGACGCGTTCCACCTGGCCCCGGGGGAGTCGCGCCTGCTGGCGCTGACCCCCGAACCCGGTGCGCTCGCGCCGACGTGGCCGCACCGTGCCACCGTGCGGGCTCTGAACAGCGAGGCCGTGGTGGTGCTGCGGGGGACCGCCGGCGAGTGGGCGCCGTGAGCGCCGGCGGCGCAACAGGCGGCGCCCCACCCGACGCACGCGCTGACACGTCGCGCGTGATCCCCCCCCGCGCCCAGCCCGGGTGGCTCCTGGCCGACGGACGCCCCTGCCTGCGCTGGCTGCACGCGCCGGCGCCTGCGCGCGCCAGCGGGTGGGGCGTGGTGCTGTGCCCGCCCCTGGGGTTTGAGCACCAGGCCATGTACCGCGCGCTGCGTGTGCTGGCCGAGCGCGCGGCGGCGCACGGCCACGTGGTCCTGCGCGTGGACTACCCCGGCACCGGCGACTCGGCGGGGGGCGACGGCGGCGCACACGACTGGAGCGGGTGGCTGGCTGCGGTGCGCACGGCCACCGACGCGCTGCATGCCCACCCCGCAGTGCGCGCCGTGGCCGTGGCCGGGGTGCAGATGGGCGCGGCCATCGCGGCAGCGGCCGCGGTGGGCGAAGAGGAGCGCCGCGCGCGGGCCGAGGCGCTGGCGCTGGTGGCGCCCGTGACCAACGGGCGGCTGTGGCTGCGGGAGCGACGCGCGCTGCTGGCCACCATGGGGCGCCCCGATGGAGCGGCCGCGCTCCCCGACGGGGTGCAGGAGGCCGCCGGCCTGCTGCTGGCCGCGGACACGCGCGCGTGGCTGGAGTCGGTGGTGCTCGCCGAGCTGCCGGGCACACTGCCGGCGCAGGTGCTGGTGGCCGACCGCGACGATCGCCCGCCGTCGGAGGCGCTGGTGCGCGCGTGGGCGGCGCGTGGCGCCGCGGTCACCCATGCGCGGTACCCGGGCTACGACCGGCTGCTGCGCGACGCGCACGAGGCGGAGGTGCCGGAGGCGCTGTGGGACGGGGTGCTGGCGTGGCTCGCGGCGCTGCCGACGTGCGCCGCGATCCCGCCGTCATCGGCGTCGCCGAACGCGTCGCCGAACGCGTCGCCGAACGCGTCGCCGAACGCGTCCCCGAACGCGTCCCCGAACGCGTCCCCGAACCCGTCCCCGAACCCGTCCCCGAACGCGTCCCCGGCAGCCCCTGCGGCAGCGACGAAGCCCGACGCGTGGCAAGTGGTGGAGCCGGGGATTGAGGAGGCCCCCGTCTTCCTGGATGGCGACGCGCGGGTGTTCGGGGTGGTCTCGCGCGCTGCGGGGGCGGGGGCATCGCGGGACCGCACGTCACCTGTCATCCCGCCACGCGTCATGCTCCTCCTCAACGCCGGCGCCAACCCGCGCGTGGGGTTGGGGCGTCTGCACGTGCAGCTGGCGCGCCGTCTGGCGGCGCACGGCTGGATGGCGGTGCGGATGGACCTTGGGGGGTTGGGGGACAGCCTGCCGCACCCGGGCGAGGCCGACCACACGGTGTACCCCGCCACCGCCGCCGGCGATGTGGCGGCCGCCGCCTCCTGGGCGCGTGACCAGCTGGGGGCGACGCATGTGGAGGCCATGGGCGTCTGCGCCGGCGGCTACCACGCGTTCAAGGGGGCGGTGGCCGGGGCGCCGCTCACCGCCATCACGGTGATCAACCCGCTGGTGTTCTTCTGGAAGCCGGGGACGTCGCTGGCGCTTCCCCCCTATCGCGCCGTGCAGGCGATGGCCGACTACGGGCGCGCGGTGCGCAGCGCGGCCAAGTGGAAGAAGCTGCTGCGCGGCCAGGTGGCGGTGCGCGAGGTGGCGGACACGGTGCTGCGCATGGCGGGGGCGCGGCTGCGCGAGGGGGTGCGCGACGGGGCGCGGCTGGTGGGGTGGCCCCTGCAGGAGGACCTGGCGCAGGAGCTGACCCGCCTGGCGGAGCGCGGGGTGCGGGTGCGCTTCGTCTTCTCCGTGGGCGACCCCGGCGAGGCGTTACTGCGTCGCGGGGCCGGGCGCGCGTTGGGGCGCCTGACGCGGCGCGGCGCGCTCTCAGTGACGCACGTGGCCGACTGCGACCACAGCTTCTCCCGCGCGTGGATGCGGGAGGCCCTCTGGCGCGCCCTCGACGTCGGGCTCACCGGGGAGGGTGGGGAACACGCCGATGGGGGCGTCCTCGCCGCCGCCGACGGCCGCCTGGTCGCTGTGGACGGGTGACGGCGCCCACCGGTCCTTGAGCGCCAGCAGCGGCGCTTCCAGCACGCGCCACGACAGCCGCGCGGCGAGGTAGGTCAGCACGAACACGGTCCCCACGTGCGTGAGCACCCGCGCCAGCCGCCACACATCATCGGTGGCGGTGATCCACGGGGTGAGCAGGGGCTTGAGCACGAAGTGCAGGGGGAAGTGGAACAGGTACATGGCGTAGCTGTAGCGCCCCAGGTCGCGCAGCCACGCCGCCGACAGTCCCCGCGCCACCCACGGCCACCGGACCGGGGCGTCGGCCACCACCACGGCCAGCAGGCCGGCGGCCAGCAGCGACACCAGGCTCTGCCCCACCACCAGCACGGGCCACTCCCCGGAGTGCAGGCCGCGCTGCCGCAGGATGAGCAGCGCCAGCAGGACGCCCGCCACCACGGTCACGCGCGGCGCCCAGCGGGCCACCAGCGCTCGGCTCCCGGGATCGCGCAGCAGCGCCGCCACCAGCGCGCCCGCCGCCAGCGCGTCCATGCGCGACACGGTGAACATGTACGCGGACCAGGTGGGGAGCCCCGCGGCCAACAGGGCCGCGCGGATGAGCGGCGCCGCCAGCATCAGCGCCGCAGACAGCAGCGCCAGCCGGCGCGCCCCCAACCACCACGCGGCCAGCGGCCAGACGAGGTAGAACTGTTCCTCCACGGCCAGCGACCACAGGTGGGTGAACCCCTCCATGGCCACCTGAAACGGGATGGTCCAGTTCTGCAGGTACACCCAGTTCGGCCAGTGGTGCGCCCGCACCTCGGCAGCCCACGCGGGGTCCCACGCCAGCGGCGCCGCCACGAACACCGCCGCGGCCAGCAGGGCGTAGTACAGCGGGAAGATCCGCAGGGCGCGCCGCACGAAGAAGGTGCGGAAGTAGCCGGCGCGCCCGCGGGTGTCCAGCAGGATGCCGGTGATGAGGAAGCCGGAGAGGGCGAAGAACAGCTCCACGCCG
>JBEIJM010000098.1:0-12815 GCA_040380205.1 Gemmatimonadaceae bacterium | reverse complement strand
GGGGGGGGGCGCCCCGCCCCCGCCCCCGGCGGCGCCGGCCCCCGCGCCGGACAGCGCGCAGGGGAAGGCCCTCCCCATGGACGGCGTGGCCGCGGTGGTGGGCGCGCAGGTCATCCTCGTCTCCGAGGTGATGGCCGGCGCCAACCAGGCCCGGGCCTCCGGGGCGCAGGTCAACAGCGCCCGGGAGCTGGCCAAGCTGGAGAAGGACATCCTCGACCAGCTCATCGAGGCCGAACTGCTGGTCCAGAAGGCCAAGGACGAGAAGGTCGAGGTGTCCGAGGTGGACCTGCAGCGGCAGGTGGACGAGACGGAGAAGCGCGCGCGGAGCAACTTCAAGACCGAGACCGAGTTCCGGCAGGCGCTCAAGGAGGCCGGCTTCGGCGCGCTCGACGAGTGGCGCAAGCTCCAGGGGGACCAGCTGCGCCGCCAGCAGCTGCAGCGCGACGTGGTGCAGAAGCTGCGCCGCGATGGCAAGATGACGGCGGTCAACGTGAGCGAGCGCGAGGTCTCCGAGGCGTTCGAGGAGAACCGCACCAAGCTGCCGCGCAAGGAGGCGCGCGTGGGGCTGCGGCAGATCGTCGTGCCCACCACCCCCTCCGAGGCCTCCAAGGCCCGCGCGCGTGCCCGCGTCGATTCGCTGCGTCTCGAGCTGGACAAGCACCCCGAGGACTTCGAGACGATGGCCAAGCGCGAGTCCATGGATCCCGGCAGCCGCGAATTGGGCGGCGACCTGGGGTGGAATCGCCGCGGGCGCATGGTCCCCGAGTTCGACCGCATGATGTTCGCGCTCAATCCCGGCGCGCTCAGCCCCGTGGTGGAGACCACCTTCGGCTATCACATCATCCGGGTGGACCGCGTGCAGCCCGCCGAGGTGAAGGCCCGCCACATCCTCATCCGCCCGCAGGTGGACTCGGCTGACGAGCGGCGCGCGCGGTTGCTGGCCGACAGCGTCGCGGCGGTCTGGCGCGCCGGGGGCAGCTACGACTCCCTCAGCGTCAAGTATCACGACGAGGGGGGCGGCGAGGACCGCAACATCCCCGAGTACCCGCGCAACGAGCTCCCCGAGCCCTACCGGAATGCGCTGGAGGGCGCCGGGCTGAACGCCATCATCGGCCCCTTCACCATCCCCGATGTGCAGGGGGGCACCTCCAAGTTCGTGGTGGCCCAGGTCACCTTCCTGGACGAGGCGGGGGAGTACACCCTCCCGGAGATGCGGGAACGCATCCGCGACCAGCTGTCGCAGGAGCGGAGCATGCGCCGCCTGGTGGACACCCTGCGGAAGCAGACGTACGTGGCGGTGAAGTACGACCCGATGGCGCTGGTGGAGCCGGAGCGCTGAGCGCTCCGGTGGCGGCCCCGGTGCGGCTGGCGGTCACGCTGGGCGACCCGCGGGGGATCGGACCGGAGATCGTGGCCAAGGCGCTGGCCGACCCGCGGGTGCAGGCGCTGCCGGCCACCTGGCGCGTGGTGGGCCCCACGGGGTGCGGGGTGCCGGTGCAGGAGGTGGTGGGGGCGTGGCCACCGCCCCACGGCGATGACCCGGTGGCGGCGGCGGGGCGGCTGGCCGGCCGAGCGGTGGAGGTGGCCGCGCAGATGGCGCTGGCTGGCGCCGTGGACGGCCTGGTGACCGCCCCGCTGGACAAGGCGGCGCTGCTGGCGGGCGGCTACCCCCGATCCCGGCCACACGGAGCTGCTGGGACGTCTGGCGGGGGTGCCCACCACCATGATGCTGGCGGCCGACGCGCTCCGCGTGGTGCTGGCCACCACCCATGTGCCGCTGCGCGAGGTGCCGCAGCGGCTCACCGCCGACGCCCTGCGGCAGGCCATCCGCACCACCCGGACGGGGCTGCAGGCGCTGTTCGGGATCGCCGCGCCGCGGCTGGCGTTGTGCGCCCTCAACCCCCATGCCGGGGATCAGGGGCGCTTTGGCGACGAGGATGACACGCTGTTGACCCCCGTGGCGCGCGCCGAGGGGGTGGCGGGGCCGTTCCCCGCGGACACCGTGTTCGTGCGGGCGATGCGGGGGGAGTTTGACGCGGTCATTGCCCCGTATCACGACGTGGGGATGACCGCCATCAAGGTGGCGGCCTTCGGGCGCGGGGTGAACGTCACGCTGGGGCTCCCCTTCGTGCGCACCAGCCCCGACCACGGCACCGCGCTGGATATCGCAGGGCGGGGGGTGGCGTCGGCGGAGAGCCTGGTGCAGGCGATGGCGCTGGCCGTGGCGCTGGCGGAGCGGCAGACGGGGCGCGGGACGTAACGGAATGCCCCGGGCCCCCCGGAAAACCCGGGCGGGCGCCCCTGGGGGGCATTGAAGCGGAGGACCGGCCCCCGCTAGCTTTGAAGGCTATGGCCAATCCGCAGAAGATCCGCAACATCGCCATCATCGCGCACGTCGACCATGGCAAGACGACGCTGGTGGACAAGATGCTCCGCCAGGCGGGCGCGTTCCGCGAGAACCAGGTGGTGGAAGAACGGGTGATGGACTCCAACCCGCTCGAAAAGGAGCGGGGGATCACCATCCTCGCCAAGAACACCTCCATCCGCTACGGGGACACGAAGATCAACATCGTGGACACCCCGGGGCACGCCGACTTCGGCGGCGAGGTGGAGCGCATCCTCCGCATGGTGGACGGCGTGCTGCTGGTGGTGGACGCCTTCGACGGCCCCATGCCCCAGACGCGCTTCGTGCTGCGCAAGGCGCTGGCGCTGGGGCGCACCCCCATCGTGGTGATCAACAAGATCGACCGCCCCGGGGCGGACCCGCTGCGCGTGCACGACGAGGTGCTGTCGCTGTTCATCGAGCTGGAGGCCGACGAGGCGCAGCTGGACGCGCCGGTGGTGTACTGCAGCGCGAAGGAGGGGATCAGCACCCTCGACCTCGACGTGCCCCCCACCGACCTGGTCCCGCTGTTCGACACGATCGTCAAGACCGTCCCGCCCCCGCCGTCGGACGACACGGGCCCGTTCCAGATGCTCGTCTCCACCATCGACTACTCCAACTACCTGGGGCGGCTGGCCATCGGGCGCGTGGAGCGCGGCGTGCTCCACGTGGGGGACAGCGTCACCCTGCTCCCCGTCGAGGAGGGGGGGGCGGTGCAGCGCGGGCGCATCTCCAAGCTCTACACCATCGAGGGGCTGGAGCGGCAGGAGGCGCAGCAGGCGGGGGCCGGCGAGATCGTGATGCTGGCCGGGTTCGAGAACGTGGACATCGGCGCCACGCTCACCGACCCCGACATGCAGGAGCGCCTCGAGGGGATCAGCGTGGAGGAGCCCACCATCAGCGTGGACTTCCTGGTGAACAACTCCCCCTTCGCCGGCAAGGACGGCAAGTTCGTGACGTCGCGGCAGCTGCGCGAGCGGCTGTACAAGGAGCTGGAGCGCAACGTCGCGCTGCGCGTGGAGGACACCGACAGCACCGACACCTGGAGCGTGTCGGGGCGCGGCGAGCTCCACCTCTCCATCCTGATGGAGACCATGCGGCGCGAGGGGTACGAGTTCCAGGTGTCGCGGCCGCGGGTGATCACCCGCACCGGCCCGGACGGGGAGAAGCTGGAGCCCTACGAGGAGCTGGCCATCGACGTCCCCGAGGAGTACGTGGGCGCCGTGATCGAGAAGCTGGGGACGCGCAAGGCGGAGATGATCGAGATGAAGAACCCGGGGCAGGGGCTGGTGCGCCTCCTGTACCGGATCCCCGCGCGCGGCCTCTTCGGCTACCGCGGCGAGTTCCTCACCGACACGCGCGGCACCGGCATCATGCACCACCGCTTCCTCGAGTACGGGCCGTGGGCGGGGTACCTCTCGGGGCGGTCGCGCGGCGTGCTGGTGTCCATGGAGGCCGGCACGATCATCGCCTTCGCCCTCTTCAACCTGCAGGAGCGCTCCACCCTGTTCGTGGCACCCGGCGACCCGGTGTACGAGGGGATGCTGGTGGGGGAGAACGCCCGCCCGGGGGACATGGACGTCAACCCGTGCAAGGAGAAGAAGCTCACCAACATGCGCTCCAAGTCGGCCGACGAGCATGTGGTGCTGGAGCCCCCCCGCGAGCTGACCCTCGAGGGGGCGCTGGAGTACATCGAGGACGACGAGCTCATCGAGGTCACCCCCAAGGGGCTGCGCCTGCGCAAGCGGATGCTCTCCACCAGCGACCGCAAGCGGGTGAGCCGCGAAGCCAAGCGCGAGCGGGAGCGCGACGGGGGCTGACCCCCGCGCGGCGCACGCCCGTCCGGAGTTCGTCCCCACGCCCCCGCCGGCCCGCCGGCGGGGGCGTGCGGTGTCAGGGCCCCGTGGGCGGTGCCGCGGGTTGCGGAGCGGCCCCGCGCTGCTGATACTTGCGCGGTGAGTTGCGCGAAGAGCTGCGCGCGGGGCGCGACGCCGGCACCGGCGTCGCCTCCCGCCCCGCGTCCCGCCGACTCCCGTCGGTCCCTGGCCGGTCCCCCCGCCGGCCAGATTCCCCATCCCTCTCAGGAGATGCGTTCCATGTTGGAGCAGTACGGGTCGTCGTCGCTGGACACCCTCGAGGAGCAGCCGCTCCCCGCCTTCGCGATGGCGGCGGATGATGACGACAATTTCGACGACGAGAAGCTCGACGACGACGAGCTCGACGAGGACGATCTCGACTTCGACGACGACGAGGACGACCTCGACGACGACGAGGACGACGACCTCGACGACGACTTCGACGACGAGGACGACGAGGACGAGGACGACGAGGAATTCGACTTCGACGACCTCACGATGGACGACGAGGACGATCCCGACGCCTGACGGCGATCGCCCTCCCGCGGCGGCCCGCGTACCCGCACGCGCCCTGCCGGCGGGTCGGTAGCGAGCTGATGGAGGGCCTTGCCGCCAGCGCCTCGGGGCCCTATTCTTGGAGGCTCTGGTGACTGAGAGACTCGCCCACGCGGGAGTCTCGTCCCGGTTACCGGGCCTGTAGCTCAGGTGGTTAGAGCGCACGCCTGATAAGCGTGAGGTCGGAGGTTCAACTCCTCCCAGGCCCACTTCTCCGCAGGACGCCGTTTGCACATCGCCCGCGCCCCGGTGCCCCCACGGCCCCGGGGCGTTGGCTTTCGCGCACCCCCCATGCCCCTCAACGCCCTCGGCGCCGCCTGGCATCACTGGACCCTGGTGCCCACCCCCATCGCGGGACAGGTCGTGCCCGTGGCGCTCAAGCCCGGCGTGCCGGGGTACGCAGCGCCCGATACGGCACTCGCCATGCTCGCGGAGGCCGTAGGCGCCGCGGCCGCCAGCGCCGTGGTGGTGTTGGGCCCCGGCAATGGCCTGATCCCCGCCGCCGCCCTCATCGCCGGGGCGCGGCAGCTCACCGTCTGCGACCGCCACCTCGCCGGTGCCGAATCGGTGCGCCGCACCGTGGAGGCGCTCCCGCACGCGGGCCGCACGGTCACGGTGGTCCATCGGCAGGGCCCGGACCCGGAGGCCCCCGCGCCGCAGGCGTCGCTCGCCGCCCTGCGCCTCCCCACCGACAAGGCGGTCCTGCGCCAGCTGCTCTGGTGCGCGGCGCACCAGCTCGCCCCCGGCGGACGCGTCCTGCTGGCCGGCGCCAACCAGGAAGGGGCCAAGACGGCGGCCAAGCTCATGGCCGACCTCTTCACCGGCGTCAGCGTGGTGGCGCAGCACAGCGCCCACCGTCTCCTGTCGGCCACCCGCCCCGCCACGCTCCCCGCCGTTGCCCCGTGGCCCGAGCTGGCGGCGCACGTCGCGCCCACGGTCACCGTCACCGACGGCGCCGGCGGCACCCTCACGCTGGACGCCGCCCCGGGCGTGTTCTCCTGGGAGCACCTGGATGAGGCCACGGCGCTGCTGTTGGAGGTGATGGAGATCCCCGCCGGCAGCGCGGTGCTGGACCTCGGGTGCGGGACCGGCGCGCTGGGACTGGTGGCCGCCCACCGCCATGCCGCGTCGCGCGTGCTGCTGCTGGATGCCGACGCCGAGGCCGTGGCCGCGGTGCACCGCACCCTCGCGCGCCACCCGTCCGCCGCCTGTGAGGCGCGGGTGAGCGACGTGGCCGCCGCCGCCGGCACCGAGGCGTTCGACGTGGTGGTCACCAACCCGCCCTTCCACCTGGGCAAGGGCACCGACTACCAGCTCCCCGCGCAGTTCATCGCCGAGGCGGCGGAGCGGCTGCGTCCGGGGGGGCGGCTGTTCCTGGTGGCCAACCGCACCCTCCCCTACGAGGACGTCATCACGGCGCACTTCGGCGGCGTGCGCCGCCTCCGCGACAGCGCCCGCTTCAAGGTCCTCGGCGCAACGCGTCCGCCAGCCGTGCGCGATCTGCGGCGCTGAGCACCCGCCACGCCCCCTCGGCCAAGCCGTCCAGGGCGATGGGGCCCACCGCCTCGCGGTGCAGCGCGGCCACATGGTGCCCCACCGCGGCAAACATCCGCCGCAGCTGGTGGTAGCGCCCCTCGTGCAGGGTGACCCGCGCGCGGGGCCCCGCCATCGGCTCCAGGGTCGCGGGGGCGCAGGGGGTGGCCTCGCCCTGCAACTGCAGCGTGCCCGCGGCAAACGTCGCCCCCTCGTCGCCGCGCAGCGGCTCCGCCAGCGTGGCGACGTACACCTTCGGCACATGGTGCCGCGGCGAGGTCAGGCGATGGTTGAGGGGGCCGTCGTCGGTGAGCAGCAGCGCGCCGGTGGTGTCGGCGTCCAGTCGCCCCACCGGGGCCAGCACCGGATCGCGCTGGCGAAATCGGGCGGGGAGCAGGTCGTACACCAGCGGCGGGCGGTCCTGCAGCGAGCAGACGTACCCCGCGGGCTTGTGCAGCAGCACCACCACGCCGGGGGGCGGGTCCAGCGGGGCGCCGTCCACGCGCACGTCGTCATGGGCAAACGGGTCGCGGTCGCCCAGCGGGCGTCCGGCCGCGTCGGTCACGCGCCGCGCGGCGATCCATCGCTCGCAGTCGCGGCGGGGGGCGTAGCCCAAGTGGGCGAGATATTGCGAGAGGCGCACGAACGGCTGGCGGGAAGGCGGGGACGTGGAGGCGGCAGCGCGGCCCGCGCTCGGAACGTTTGGTCCCACGCGGGTGTTGCGCAGGGGTTCGTCCTGATGGCGGCCGCATGCAAGTTACAGCGCGTCGCCCCCGATTCCCCACGCACTCGCGCCATGACCACCTCCCGCCCGCGCCCGAAGCCTCCCGTCACCGGTGACTTCTACGGCTTCTTCGACGCCCTCCCCGAGGCCGTGAACGCCCCGCGGCTCCGGCTGCGTCGCTTCCTCGAGGAGGAGTGGCTCCCGCAGGCCAACGGCTATTGGGAACGGGCCGACTTCCCCCGGGAGTACCTGGTGGAGCGCATGCGGGCGCTGGACCTGCTGCAGGACGCCTTCACGCCCGAGCGCGAGCCGCACGCCACCGTGGCCGATGGGCTGCTGGCCATGGAGCTCTCCCGGGTGGACCCCTCGCTGGCCACCTTCTTCGGGGTGCACGCGGGGCTGTGCATGGGCTCCATCGCGCTGTGCGGCAGCGAGGCGCAGCAGGCCGAGTGGCTCCCCAAGCTGCGCCGCTGGGAGCTGGTGGGGGCCTTCGGGCTGACCGAGCCGGAGGTGGGGTCGGGGGTGGCGCGCGGACTCACCACGACCTGCCGGCGCGAGGGGGACCACTGGGTCCTCAACGGGCAGAAGAAGTGGATCGGGAACTCCACCTGGTGCGACGTGGTGGTGATCTGGGCGCGCGACGAGGAGAGTCAGCAGGTGAAGGGGTTCCTGGTGCGCACGGCGCTCCCCGGCTACTCGGCGGAGATGATGGGGGGGGAAGATCGCGCAGCGGACGGTGCACAACGGGCTGATCACGCTGCGCGACGTGCGGGTGGCCGAGGCCGACCGGCTGCAGCGGGCGCACAGCTTTGCCGACACGCAGCGGGTGCTGGTGATGGCGCGGTGCGGGACGGCGTGGCAGGGGGTGGGGTGCGGGATGGGGGCGTACGAGCACGCGCTGCGCTATGCGCAGGAGCGGACGCAGTTCGGGCGCCCCATTGGCGGCTTCCAGCTGGTGCAGGCCAAGCTGGTGACCATGCTGGGGAACGTGACGGCCAGCATCGGGCTCGCGCTGCGCGCGGCCGAGCTGCAGGACGCGCGGGGGCCGGTGGACGAGCTGTCGGCGCTGGCCAAGCAGTTCTGCGCGGCCAAGTGCCGGGAGACGGTGGCGCTGGCGCGGGATGCGCTGGGGGGGAACGGGATCCTGCTGGAGTACCACGTGGCGCGCCTCTTTGCCGACGCGGAGGCGATCTACTCGTACGAGGGCTCCAACGAGATCAACACCATGATCGTGGGGCGCGCCATCACGGGGCTCTCGGCGTTCGTGTGAGGATTGGGGGGAACGCCGCGGGGCGGCGTCACCCCACGGGGATGCGGATGTGCACGCGGCACCCGCCGCCGGGGGTGTCCCCCAGGCGGAAGACGTAGCGGTTGCCGTACAGGGTGGCGAGGCGCTGGCGCGTGTTGGTCAGGCCGATCCCCAGCCCGTCCACCGACGGGTTGACCGCGAGGAAGCTCCCCGTCTCGGTGAGCGTGCCCTCGAGCCCCGTGCCGTTGTCCTCCACCAGGAGGTCCAGCATGCCGCCGTCGCGGGTGACGGCCACGCGGATGCGCTGGTCGGCCTGGCCGGGGACCAGCCCGTGCTTGAGGGCGTTCTCCACCAGCGGCTGCAGCAGGAAGCTGGGGACGGGGACGTCCACGGCGTGCGGATCCACGGTGAGGTCCACCGCCAGCCCGGCGCCGTAGCGCACGCGGGCCACCTCGAGGTAGGCCTCGACCAGCTCGATCTCCTGCCAGAGGGGGATGAGCGACGTGCCCGCCCGGCGGAGCGACATGCGCAGGAGGTCGCTCACGCGGGTGAGGGTGCGCTGGGCCTCGCGCACGTCGTCCTCCATCAGCGCCGCCACGGCGTTGAGGGCGTTGAAGAGGAAGTGCGGGTTGAGCTGCAGGCGGAGCGCCTCCAGCTGGGTGCGGGCCAGCGCCTGCTGCAGCTCGTTGGCGTCCTGGTCGCGCTCCCGGTAGCGGCGGACGAACTCCACCATGTAGGCGGTGCCCAGGACCGCCCAGTACAGGACCACCTGCATGTCGAGGTGCCCCAGCACCGCGCCGCGCAGCGCCGCCGGGAAGCCCGCCGCGTGGACCACGGGGCTGAAGTGGTGGTCGAGGGCGGCGATGAGGAGCACGTTGGCGGCGCTGACCACCGCGGTGCCGGCGGCGTGCACGGCAAACCAGCGGCGCATGCCACCGCTGTCCGGGCGCACCTGGTCCACCAGGGTGATGATCAGCTGGGCCCAGAGCGCCCACACCAGCCAGATGTCCCCCTGCCACACGAGGGCGATGAACGGTGGCGGCCGCACCCCCGAGCGATCGCCCAGGAGGGTGACCTGCAGCGAGGCCAGCGCGGCGGGGACGATCCACACGAGCGCGAAGGCGATGCGCACCAGGCGGCGCATGCGCGCCCCCGCATCAGCGAGGGTGAGGGGAGGCGAAGAAACGAGCATGGGGGTGCTGGACGTGGGGAACCTGCCCTGCCATCCTGAGGTAGAAGGCGCAGCGCCGCAAGGGCGCGGGGCGCGCCAGGCGCCCGGCCGGCGCCGAACAACCGGGGGGATCATGCGGGTCGTGATTGTCGACGATGAGGCGCTGGCGCGCCAGCGGGTGCGCCGCCTCGTGCAGGCGGAGCCGGAGGTGGAGGTGGTGGGGGAGGCGGCATCGGGGACGGAAGCCGTCCGCGTCATTCGCGAGACGGCCCCCGACCTGGTGTGCCTGGACGTGCAGATGCCCGGTGGCGACGGCTTCGAGGTGCTGCGCCAGCTGGAGGGCGGGCCCATGCCGCTGGTGCTGTTCGTGACGGCGTACGATGAGCACGCGCAGCGGGCCTTCGAGGTGCACGCCGTGGACTACGTGCTCAAGCCGGTGGACGCGGACCGATTCCACCGGGCGTTCGAGCGGGCCCGTCGGCAGCGGGCGGATGCCATGGCCGCCACGCGGCTGGGGGAGCTGCTGGACACGGTGCGCAAGCTGGCGGCGGGGCAGGCGGAGCTGGCCGCGCGGGTGGGGGGGCTGGCGGCGGTGCCGGCATCCGTGGCGACGGGTTCCGGTGGCGCCGCGACGGCCGGGAGCGAGGGCGTGACCTCGGCGCCGCCGGAAGGGGGCTACCCCAGCCGGCTGCTGGTGCGCCATCAGGGGCGCATGTCCTTCGTGAAGGTCACCGACATCGACTGGGTGGAGGCCGACCGCAACTACGTGCGCCTGCACGTGGGGGACGCGGTGCACGTCATCCGGGAGCGCATCAGCGCGCTGGCCACGCAGCTGGACCCGCGCCTGTTCGCGCGGATTCACCGGTCCACCATCGTGAACCTCAACCGCGTGCGCGAGATGCAGCAGTGGTTCTCGGGGGACTACCTGGTGCAGCTGGACACGGGGGTGGAGCTGCGGATGAGCCGCAACTACCGCGAGGCGGTGGAGCGGCAGCTTGGGCGCTGACGCCGCGGGGGGCGAGGGCACGGTGGCGCGCCCCAGCTGGCAATCGCGCGTGGTGCATGCGCTGGTGCGGGCGCGGATGCGCCCGCACGCCCACGCCCCCATCGATCCCGCGTGGGTGCGCGACCAGATGGGGCGCCCGCGTGGCGCCCGCCGGCTGATGGCCCGCGCCGCCGGCGGCACGGTGCGGCCGCTTCCCGCCGCGGGGAGCTGGCCCGGGGGGGAGCGGGTGGACGCGCCGGGCGCCGGAGCAGCGGCCCCGGTGCTGCTGTACCTGCACGGCGGCGGCTACATCGCCTGCTCCCCCGAGACGCACCGGCCGCTGGTGGCCTCGCTGGCGCGGCGGGTGACGGGGCGGGCCTGGGTCCCCGATTACCGTCTGGCCCCGGAGCATCCCTATCCCGCGGCGCTGGACGATGCGCGCGGGGCGTGGCGGCACCTGCTCGAGGTGGAGGGGGTCGCCCCGGAGCGGGTGGTGGTGGCCGGCGACTCGGCCGGCGGGGGGCTGGCGCTGGCACTGGCCATGGCGCTGCGCGACGGCGGCGGCGCGATGCCGGCGGCGCTGGTGCTGTTCAGCCCGTGGACCGACCTGGCGGCCACCGGCGCGTCGCTGGAGGAGAACAGCGAGCGGTGCGCCATGTTCGCGGGGGACACCATCCGCCGCGCGGCGCGCTTCTACGCCGGATCGGCCGACCCGCGCACGCCGCTGCTGTCGCCGCTGTACGGCGACTTCCGCGGGCTGCCGCCGCTGTTGTTGCATGCCAGCCACGACGAGGTGCTGCGTGACGACACGGTGCGCGTGGCCGAGCGGGCGCGCGCGGCGGGGGTGCCGGTGGAGCTGGCGCTGTGGCCGCACGTGCCGCACGTGTGGCAGTTCTTCGCGGCCGTGCTCCCCGAGGCGCGCGCGTCGCTGGCGGCCAGCGCGGCGTTCATCCGGCGGCACGTCGGGGTGTCAGCGGTCACGCCGTAGAACGGAGCGCGCCCTTGGCGTGACAAACCGTGACGCGCCATCGGGCCGTGCGTCCTGCGCGCAGATCACCGCCATGTCCGCATCCTACCCGGCCCTCCGCCCCCCCGACTGGACTCCGCTGCAGCGCGCGCTTGCCGGCGAGTTCGGCATGCACGCCGTGGACGCCATCGGCGCCTTCTGGTTCATCGGCTTCGTGCCGGGACCGGCGGACGTGGGGGAGCTGCGCCTCTACGAACACCGGGCCACCCGGCGACGCATTGCGCTGGACCGTCGCGGCGGCGCGTACTGCTGGTATGAGGACACCGGCGGGTACGGACGCACCCACCTGGGCGACGCGCTGGTGAACGCCCTGGTGTAACGGTCCCGCGCCGGGTCGCCCGCGGGCGACCGGCGGGAGCGCCACGGCCCCGTCGCCGCGGCCGCCCCGTCGCGCGTGGCTGGAGCACCCATGCGGCCGCGCCCTCCTGCTGCCGATACTCGACAGCATCCCCCATGGATCTCCGCGTCACTTCCGCTCCGCGGCTCCTGCCGCCATCGGTCACCCCGCCTGCCCCCGGCGTCCCACCGGCGGGCGCCGGGGTGCCGCCGCTTGGCGTGCCGCCGGTGGACGGCATTCCGGGGGTGGCTCCCGGAGGGCACCGTCCCGGCTCTCCGCTGGAGCGGAGCGGCATCGACCTGCAGGCGTTGCTGGCCACCGAGGACCAGCTGGCGTCGCGCGAGGCGGTGCAGGGGGGAGAGCTGGAGGTGGGGCTGGAGCAGGCGCGCGGGGCGCTGGTGCGGCGCGCGCCGCATGAGACCATGGCCATCCTCGATCAGGTGTGGGACGGGGCGCAGCGGTCGGAGGAAGGCTGGTACCTGCGGGCCGGGGCGCTGGTGGGGTTGGGGCTGGACGAGGACGGGGACCGGGTGGCCGGGGACGGGCTGACGCAGCGCCCGGACTCCACCGCACTGCGCTACGCCCGGTCGCTGGCGCGGCTGGGCACCGGTGACGTGGGCGGCGCCCGGGTGGCGCTGGAGGAGGCCCTGGCGCTGCGTCCGCAGGAGCCGCTGCTGTCGCTGCAGCATGCGCTGGTGCGCGCCCGGCAGGGGGACACCAGCGGTGCCGCGCTGGACATCGACGCCGTGGCGGCACGCCACCCCGATCACCCCGCCCTGGGCTATGCGCGGCACACGCTGGGGAGCCTGGCGGCTGAGGCGCGCCGCGCCACCCCGGGGGTGGAGGTGCCGTCGCCCGTCGCCACCCCCGTTGCCTCGTCCGTTGCCACGCCCGCCCCCTCGGCGCCGGTGCCGTCCCCCCGCGTGGCCCCGCCGGGAGGGGCTCCCCACCCCGCCCCGGCAACACCGGCGCCCCGGGGGGCGGCCCCCCCCGCC
>JBEIJM010000097.1:0-12958 GCA_040380205.1 Gemmatimonadaceae bacterium | reverse complement strand
TGAGGCTTCGCTTAGGGGCCCTAGGTAGGAGGCATAGGTTCGAGGCCTTCGGTCCGATCTGCACCAACACCGTACCTGCTACCGAGCACACTCTCCCTCATACCTAGGGCCCCTAAGCGCAGCCTCAAGCAGTGAAAGCCAGACGGCCGCACCGATGTCCCCTCAGCGCAGCCTCGGGTTGAAAGGGCTCAGCAATTCAACCCTCTCGTGGGCCTCAGGCAGAGCCTCGCCCCGCAATGGTTGTCATCTGTCACGTTACTCATTACATTCGATGATCAAGTCGTTTGCGGACCGACAGACTGAGCAACTTTTTCGTACGGGCGTGGTTCGACGGTTCCCCGTGGTGCTCGCGAGACGCATGCTCCGAAAGCTGGAAAGCATTCACGCAGCATCCGCGTTGGCCGACTTGCGTTCACCCCCGGGCAATCGCCTGCACGCTTTGGTCGGTGACCGCGCTGGTCAGCATGCGATCTCCGTCAACGACCAATGGCGGGTGTGCTTTCGGTTCCGCGATGGTGATGCGTACGACGTCGAGATCTGCGATTACCACTGACCGCACGCCCCCAACACCATGTCCATCCCCAACACGCGGCCGCTGGAGCGCCGGCCAGTGCATCCCGGCGAGATCTTGCGTGAGGAATTCATGCCGGGCTTTGGCCTCACCGTTGCCGCGCTGGCGCGGGCGGTGGCGGTGTCACGGCAGTCCATCAATGAGCTGCTGCGCGAGCGTCGAGCGGTCAGCGCCGAGATGGCGCTCCGACTGGGTCGTCTTTTCGGTACCACGCCGGACTACTGGTTGAATCTTCAGCGCCAGGTGGACCTCTGGGACGCCGAGGTCGGGCTCCGCGACACGATTGCGAACATCACCCCGCTGCGCGTCGCCTGAAGACCTGCTGCTGGCCCTTGGAATTCTCCTCCCCGACGCGGTGCCTCGGACCTGTCCGCTCACCTCGCAAACTGCTACTGCCTGAGGCTTCGCCGAGGGGCCCTAGGTATGAGGTAGAGGTTCGAGGCGATCGGTACGGCGTGTTTGCCACTCGACCCTATGCCCTCATACCGCTCCCTCATACCTAGGGCCCCTCGGCGAAGCCTGAGGCAGTAAGAGGTGGCGAGGCGAGCGATGAGCTCCGAGGCACAGGTGCCAGAGCGAGCAATGAGGTCCGAGGCATAGCTGCCAGAGGGAGCGATGAGCTCCGAGGCACAGCTGCCAGATGGACACCCACCCCGTTGCGCCGCACTATAGGGCATGCGACCCTCCCGCCTCCTCCCCGCCCTCCTCGCCCCTGCCGTGCTCGGGGCCCAGGAGACCGACGCCGCGCTGCTCGCGTCGGCCAAGGCCATTCATGCGCGTGTCCTGTCGATTGACACGCATGTCGACATCAGCCCCGCCAACTTCACGGCGGGCGCGCCCAACTACACCCAGCGGCTGCCGCGCACCCAGGTGGACCTGGTGAAGATGGAGGAGGGGGGGCTGGGCGCCGCCTTCCTCATCGTCTACGTCGGCCAGGCGCCCACCCTCGACTCCGCCAGCTTTGCGCGCGCCAACGCGTCGGCGATGGAGAAGTTCGACGCCATCCACCGGCTCACCACCGAGCTCGCCCCCGGGCGCGCGGAGATCGCCTATACCGCCGCCGACGCGCGCCGCATCCACAAGGCCGGCAAGCGGGTGATCTTCATTGGCGTGGAGAACGGCTTCCCGCTGGGGAGCGACCTGGGGAACGTGAAGCGGTTCTACGACCGCGGCGGGCGCTACCTGTCGCTGGCCCACAACGGGCACAGCCAGCTGAGCGACTCCAACACCGGCGAGCGCGACGGCGTGTGGCTGCACAACGGCCTGTCGCCGCTGGGGCGCCAGGTGATCGCCGAGATGAACCGGCTGGGGATGATGATCGACGTGTCGCACCCGTCGAAGGCGTCGATGCTGCAGACCGTGGCGCTGTCGAAGGCCCCCATCATCGCGTCGCACTCGGGGGTGCGCGCGCTGTGCAACCACAGCCGCAACATGGACGACGAGCAGCTGGACGCGCTCAAGCGGAACGGCGGCGTGATCCAGCTGGTGGCGTTCAACAGCTACACCAAGTGCAACCCCGCCAAGGACGCCGAGCGCGCCGCGGCGGTGGACGCGCTGCGCAAGGAATTCGGGATCACCGCCACGGGGCGCGCGGAGGTGGCCGCGGCGATCCAGGCGCTGCCCAACGAGCAGCGCAACGCGTTCCTGGCGAAGCAGGAGGAGATCACCGCGCGCCGCTACCCGTCGGACCCGCCGGCCACGGTGAAGGACTTCGTGGACCACATCGACTACGTGGTCAAGCGGATCGGCATCGACCACGCGGGGATCAGCAGCGACTTCGACGGCGGCGGCGGCGTGGACGGATGGCGCAGCGCGAGCGAGTCGCTGAACGTGACGATCGAGCTGGTGCGCCGTGGCTACTCGGCGGAGCAGATCGCGAAGATCTGGGGGGGGAACCTGCTGCGGGTGATGGAGCAGGTGGAGAAGGCGGCATCGAAGTAGGGCAGTTGTCGGAGCGTGGGAACGGCCTGAGGCGCAGCCTCGCGCCGTTCCCACACCCCGACGGCTCCTTTACCGCCCGGTGGCCGCGCGCATCCGCTGCACCTCGCGGATCGCCTCCAGCAGCTCCCGGTCGGCGCCGGCCAGCTCATCGGCGGCGCTGTTCTCCACCCACACATCCGGCGCCACGCCGTAGTTCTCCAGGTTGATCCCGTAGTTGTTGGGCTTGGTGGGATCCCAGGTGATCACCAGCGACCCCGGCGTGCGGATCGTGCCGCCGTTGATCAGCGCGTAGCTCCCCGTGGCGATCACCGCCCCCGACGTGGGCTGCCCCACGATCCGCCCCAGCCCCAGCTGCCGGAAACCCATGGGCGTCACCTCCGAGTCCGACCCCGACCGCTGGTTGATGAGCATCACCTTGGGGCCCGGGATCGCCTGCCGCGGACGGCGCCCCCACGTGCGGCTGCCGGTGCGCGGGTTCCAGAACTGGTAGGGACGCCGCTCGAGGATGTCGATCAGCTCCTGGTCGATGTTGCCGCCGCCGTTGAAGCGGATGTCCACGATGATCCCCTGGCGGTTGCTATACTGGTCGATCTCGTTGCGGAAGCGCGCCAGCGACGGCTGATCCATGGACCGGATGTGGACGTACGCCACCTCCCCCTTGGTCTCGCGCTCCACGATCTCGCGCCGCTCGGCCACCCACGCCTCGTACTTGAGGTCCTGCAGTGAGGTGACCGTGCGGATGCGCACCGTGCGCGCCCCGGTGCCGGCGGCGTCCTTGGCCACCCGGACGGAGACGTACTCGTTGAGCGCCTCCCCCAGGATGCGCCAGTAGTTGTCGCCCGACTTCACCTCGCGCCCGTCAATCGCCAGCACCACGTCGCCCACCACCAGCCCCAGCCACTCGCGATCCGCGGGGCCATTACGGTAGATGTGGCTGATGCGATAGCGCCCGCCCGCATCCTCGGCGAGCTCCACCCCCAGCAGCCGCGTGGTCACCTGCCGCGGCATGGCGCGCGTGGGCGGACCGCTCACGCCGGTGTGCGACGCGTTCAGCTCGCCAATCATCTCGTTGGCCAGGTCGTATAGATCCTCGTTGGTGGCCACAAAGGGGAGCAGCGCGCGATAGCGCGCGCGGATCGCCTCCCAGTCGCGCCCGTGCATCTGTTCGTCGTAGAAGCGGTACTTCATCACCCGCCACGCCTCCTCGAACAGCTGCTCGCGCTCGGCGCGCAGGTCGATGCGCAGCGGCACCGTGAAGGCCACCCGGTCGCTGCGCTGCGGCGACGCCAGCACCAGCTTGTGCACCTCGGCGGCCCCCACGCTCCCCTCGCCACCACTGGCCGTGCGACGGAAGAAGATGGTGCGACGGTCGGCGGTGGGGACCATCCCCGGATAGCTGCCACCGGCCAGCCGCCGGCGGTTGCTGCCGTCGGCATTCACCTGGAACAGCCCCGCATTGGGGGAGTCGGGGTCCACGGCATTCCCCTGCCCGCCGCCGCCCCCACCACCGCCACCCGTGGCAAAGGTGATCGTGCGCCCATCACGCGAGAGGAAGTAGCTCCCCACCGCCACGGGGCCGCGCGTGAGCTGCACGGCGCGGTGCTCAATCCCTGCCTCGTCCACACGCAGCGCGGCCGTGGGGGCGGCGGGTGCCGACGGCGAGGCGGTGGCGGCAGCCCCTCCGGTGCTGTCACGACGCCCGGCGCCCGAGGCCGGCGCCGCGCGACGCGCCTTCACCAGCGGATCGTCGGGGTCCTCGGTGACGCGCGCCAGCGACACCGCAAACAGCTGCGCCACCCCCCCGTCGCGGGTGGAGGTGAAGTACAGCTGCGTGCCGTCCGGGGAGAGCTGGCCGTTGGTGTCCTGGAACGGATTGCGGGTGACATTCACCTCGCGCCGCGTGCGCGTGTCCATCACGTACACGTCGGCGTTCTGGTCGTCGTCGCGCTTGGTGTACACCAGCGCGCTGCCATCGGCGCTGTACGACAGCGCGGCATAGCCGCCCGCCGGATGATGCCCCAGCTCGCGCGGGGGCGCAGAACCGGAAACGTCCACCTCCCACAGGCGGTTGGCCGCGGTCCACGCCAGCGTGCGCCCGGTGGGGGACCAGGTCAGGTCGCCCTTCACCGACGGATGGGTGGTGAGCCGGCGCCGAGCGCCCGAGGGCACGTCGTACACCCACAGCTCTTCCTCGCGCGTTTCATCGGAGACGTACGCGATGCGCCGCCCGTCGGGGGACCACTGCTGGTTGCGCTCGCGCCACGGCGACTGCGCCACCGGCGTGCGCTCCCCCACGCCGGGCTCGGTGGGGACGATCATGATCTCGCCGCGCACATCCACCGCCAAATAGTCGCCGGCCGGGCTCACGGTGAAGCCGTCCGCCCGATTGGTGGCGGTCATCACCTCCACCTCGGCTTCCTTGCGGTCCAGCGCCAGGCGGATGTCCACGCGGCGCGGCGTCCCGCCGGGGACGTCCAGCGTCCACAGCGCAAACTCGTTCTCGTACACCAGGCGCCTGCCGTCGGGAGAGATGGCGGGGAACTGCACGCCATCGGCCTTGTGCCGCGTGACCTGCTCGGCGGCGCCGCCGGTGGCCGCCACGCGCCAGAGGTTGAAGGTCCCGTCACGCTCGGAGGCGTAGTACACCTTGCCGTCGGCGCCCCACATGGGGTGCACGTCGTGGACGTGCGTGCGGAACTGCTGCAGGTCGGGGTCGGTGAGCTGGCGGATCTCGCCGGTGCGCAGGTCCTGCACGGAGACGTCGGCGTTGTTGTTGCCGAGGTAGCCCTTGCGCCAGTAGGAGGGGATCGAGCGGTTGAAGGCCACCATGGTGGCGTCCTGGCGAATCATCCCCGAGCGGCCGGCGTCCATGGCCATGGGACGGGGGATGGACCCGTCCAGTCGGACGATGTACAGCGGCGAGCCCCACGCCCCCTGACCGCGCGCGCTGGTGAACACCACGCCGGTGCCGTCGGGGGTCCAGTAGAGCGCCTGGTCGTCACCGCTGTGCCAGGTGAGCTGCCGGGGCTCGCCACCGGTGGCGGGGACGACGTACACGTCGTTGTTGCCGGTGCGGTTGCTGGTGAAGGCGATCCAGTTCCCGTCGGGGGAGAAGCGGGGCATCATGTCGCGCGCCACATGCACCGTGAGGCGACGCGGGTTGCCGCCGTCGGCGTCGGCCACCCAGAGGTCGTCCTGATAGGTGAAGGCCAGCCGCCCGTCGTTGGCCACGTGGGGATAGCGGGCGAAGCGGATGGGCTCCGCGGCGGGCTGGGCGGCCAACAGGGCGGGCGCCAGAAGGACAGAGAGCAGGCGAAGAGAGATCATGCGCAATTGTGCTGATGGGGGGCGGCGATGTCGAGCGGGTTTTTAACTGCTTGAGGCTGCGCTTAGGGGCCCTAGGTATGAGGGGGGAGGGACGAGGTGACTTGAACTGCTTCAGGCTGCGCTTAGGGGCCCTGGGTATGAGGTAGAGGCACGAGCGATTAGGTGCGGAATCTGGAAAGACCGTACCGATCGCCTCGAACCTCTACCTCATACCTAGGGCCCCTAAGCGAAGCCTCGAGCAGTAAATGCCCTTAACCGAAACCGCCCCCTTACTTGAACCGCATCCCGTTGGGCGCCACCGCGCCCTTGGTGGGGACAAACGCCGGCTTCCTGGGCGCCTCGCTCCTGGGCTTTTCCCCGCGCGCCTCCCCGCGCGCCTCCCCCCTCGGCTTGTCCGAGGGCGCCGCGCCGCCGGCCGGGCGGGTCCCGCCGTCGGTGCGCATGGTGAGCGCGATCCGGTTGCGGGGGAGGTCCACGGCCTGCACCGTCACCTTCACCTTCTGCCCCACCTGCACCACCTCGTTGGGGTCGCGGATGTAGCGGTTGGCCAGCTGGCTCACATGCACCAGCCCGTCCTGGTGCACCCCGACGTCCACGAAGGCGCCGAAGGCCACGATGTTGGTGACCACCCCTTCCAGCACCATCCCCGGCTGCAGGTCGGAGGGCTTCTGGAGGTCGTCGCGGAAGGCGGGGGGCTCAAAGGCCGCGCGCGGGTCGCGCCCGGGCTTCTTGAGCTCGGCCACGATGTCGCGCAGGGTGGGGAGCCCCACGTCGTCGCTCACATAGCGGGGGAGGTCGATGGAGTCGGCCAGCGCCTCGTTCCCCACCAGCGCCGACACCGCCACCCCCAGGTCGGCGGCCATCCGCTCCACCAGGGCGTAGCGCTCGGGGTGCACCGCGCTGGCGTCCAGCGGGTGGGCCCCCCCGCGCACCCGCAGGAAGCCGGCGGCCTGCTCGAAGGCCTTGGCCCCCAGCCGCGGCACCTCGCGCAGGTCGGCGCGGGAGCGCATCCCCCCCTTGCTGTCGCGAAGGGTGACAATGGCCTGCGCCAGCGACGGGCCGATGCCGGCCACGTACCCCAGGAGCGCCGCCGAGGCGGTGTTGACCTCCACGCCCACGCGGTTCACGCAGCTCATGACCGTGTCGTCCAGCCGCTGCTTGAGCCGGCTCTGGTTCACGTCGTGCTGGTACTGCCCCACCCCGATGCTCTTGGGGTCGATCTTGACCAGTTCGGCCAGGGGGTCCTGCAGGCGACGGGCAATGGACACCGCGCCGCGGAGGGAGACGTCCAGCTCGGGGAACTCCGCGCGGGCCAGGTCGGACGCCGAATAGACCGAGGCGCCGGCCTCGTTGACCACCACCACCGTGGGGCGGGGCGGGTCCAGCTCGCGCAGGGCCGCCTTCACCAGCGTTTCCGTCTCCCGGCTGGCCGTCCCGTTGCCGATGGCAATCAGTTCGGGGGTGAACCGCCCCACCAGCGTCCGGATGGCGCCGGCAAAGCGGTCCTCCTGGTGCAGGTACAGCGTATCCGTGTGCACCAGGGCGCCGGTGGCGCTCACCACCGCCACCTTCACGCCAGTGCGGAAGCCGGGGTCCAGCCCGATCACCCGGTGCTCGCCGGCCGGGGCGGCCAACAGCAGCTGCTCCAGGTTGCGCCCGAAGATCACGATGGCCTCGTCGTCGGCGCGGGTCTTGAGCTCCACCCGCAGTTCGACTTCGATGGCCGGCGCCAGCAGCCGCTTGTAGGCGTCGGCCGCCACGGCGGTGAGCTGCTGCACCGCCTGGCGAGAGCCCACCACCTCGCGCGCCAGGCGCCCGGTGATCTCCTCCACCGGCGCCTCGATGCGCCACAGCAGCTCCTCCTCCGTCTCGCCGCGGCGAATGGCCAGCATGCGATGGCTGGGGATGGTGCCCAGCGACTCGCTGAAGTCGAAATAGTCCTTGAACTTGGAGTCGTCGCGCGCCTTGCCGGTCATGACCGTGCTGCGCACGACGCCCCGCGCCCGCGTCACCTCGCGCACCCACCCGCGCACCACGGCGTCCTCAGCCACCTGCTCGGCCAGGATGTCGCGCGCGCCCTGCAGCGCCGCCTCGGGGGTGGGGACCTCCGAGGGCTTGCCGTCGGCCTCGGGGAGGACGAACGACTGCGCCATGGCCAGCGCGGCGTCATCGGCCAGCGCGCCCGCCCACAGCGCCTCGGCCAGCGGCCCCAGCCCGCGCTCGCGCGCGATCATGGCGCGCGTGCGGCGCTTGGGCTTGAAGGGGAGGTACAGGTCTTCCAGCGCCTGCTTCGTTTCTGCCGCGAGGATGGCGCCCTTGAGCGCGTCGTCCAGCTTCCCCTGCTCGTCGATGCTCTTGAGGATCGCCGCGCGGCGGTCTTCCAGCTCCTGCAAGTACTCCGCGCGCTCGCGGACGTCGCGCAGCTGCACTTCGTCCAGCCCGCCGGTCATCTCCTTGCGGTAGCGCGCGATGAAGGGGAGCGTGGCCCCCTCGCCGAAGAGGTCCAGGGTGCGTTGCACCTGCGCCACATTGAGCGACAGGTCGGCCGCGACTCTCGCAACCAGTTGGGAAGCCATGGGGGTGGACATAGGGCGCGCAAGGTATCTGGACAGCCCCCGGTCCGGAAGGGTTATTGGTGCGCATGACACCGGACTCTGCCGCCGCCCCCACCGCCCCGCGCCGCGGGGTGCTCTGGTCGCTGGGGTTGCACCGCCCCCCGCTGCGCGCGTGGGCGTTCTACGACTGGGCCATCTCGGCGATGCAGACGGTGATCACCACGGCGGTGTTCCCGATCTTCTTCCTCAAGGTGGCGGGCGCCGACAAGCCCCCCGAGGTGGCCACACAGTGGTGGGGGTACGCCAACACCATCGCCGCCGTGGTAGTGGCGGTGCTGGGCCCCGTCCTGGGCGCGGTGGCCGATGTGCGCGCCGCGAAAAAGCGGTTCATGGCGTTCTTCCTGCTGCTGGGGGTGGCGGCCACGGCGGGGATGTTCTTCATCGCGCACGGCGAGCTGCTGTTCGCCTCGGCGCTGTTCATCCTGGCCATGGGGGGCGCCACGGCCAGCCTCACCTTCTATGAGTCGCTGCTGCCGCACATCGCCACCCCCGACGAGATCGACCGGGTGTCCACGGCGGCCTACGGGCTGGGGTACCTGGGGGGCGGGGCGCTGCTGGCCATCAACCTCTGGTGGATCAGCGCGCCGGCCACCTTCGGGCTGCCGGCGGGGGAGGGGCTGTCGCCCAGCGACGCCACGCTGCCGGTGCGGCTCGCGTTCCTGTCGGTGGCGGCGTGGTGGCTGCTGTTCTCCATCCCCACGCTGCGCGGCGTCCCCGAGCCCGTGCGGCTGCGCGAAGGGGACGAGCCCGGGGGCCAGCCGCCGCTGGCGCGCGCCATCGTGATGGCGTTCAGCCGGCTGGGGGAGACGCTGCGCGAGATGCGGCAATACCGGCAGGCGTTCCTGGTGATGGTGGCGTTCACCATCTACAACGACGGCATCCAGACCATCATCAAGATGGCCACGGCCTTCGGCACCGAGATCGGGATCGGGCAGGCGGAGCTGATCACCGCGATCCTGCTGGTGCAGTTCGTGGGGATCCCCTTCGCCTTCCTTTTCGGCACGCTGGCGGGGCGCATCGGCGCCAAGGCCTCCATCCTGCTGGGGCTGGCGGTGTACACCGGCATCTGCGTGTTCGGCTACTTCGTGGACAGCACGCGCGACTTCTTCGTGCTGGCCGTGCTGGTGGCGCTGGTGCAGGGGGGGGACGCAGGCGCTCTCCCGCTCGCTCTTTGCCAGCGTGGTGCCTCGGCACAAGAGCGGCGAGTTCTTCGGCTTCTACTCCGTGTTCGAGAAGTTCGGCGGCATCCTGGGGCCGCTGGTGTTCGCACTGGCCGTGCAGGGGGGCGGAAGCAGCCGCGTGGCAATCCTGTGGGTGATCGCCTTCTTCGTGGTGGGCGGCGCGCTGCTGTGGCGGGTGGATGTGCAGGAGGGAGAGCAGGCCGCCCGCACCGCCGACGCCGGCACCCGCGTGGCGTAGCCCCCCTCAGCTCTTCGCGTCCACCCAGTTGGGGCCCACCCCCATCTCCACCAGCAGCGGCACATCCAGCGCCGCCGCCTGCTCCATCTCCCGCTTCACCAGCGCCCGCAACGCCCCCTCCTCCTCGGCGGGGAACTCGAACACCAGTTCGTCGTGCACCTGCAGCAGCATGCGCGCCGCCAGCCCCTCGCGCGCCAGCGCCTCGTGCACGCGCAGCATCGCCAGCTTGATCAGGTCGGCCGCCGACCCCTGGATGGGGGCGTTCCCCGCCACCCGCTCGCCAAAGGCGCGCATGGCCGGGTTGCGCTCCTTGAGCTCGGGGATGTAGCGGCGGCGCTTGAACAGCGTCTCCACATAGCCGCGCTGCCGCGCCCCCTCCACGCACTGCGCCAGGAAGTCGCGCACCCCGGCAAAGCGCTCGAAGTACGTCTCGATGAACGCCTTCGCCTCGGCGTTGCCAATGCGCAGCTGCCGCGAGAGGGCGAACGCCCCCTGCCCGTAGATGGTGGCGAAGTTGATCGTCTTGGCGCGCGCGCGCATCTCGCCGGTGACGTCGGCCAGCGGCACGCCGAAGATGATGGCCGCCGTCTGCCGGTGGATGTCGCCGCCGGCCTGGAACGCGGCCACGAAGGCGGGGTCGTGCGAGAGGTGCGCCAGCAGCCGCAGCTCGATCTGCGAATAGTCGGCCGACAGCAGCTGCCACCCCGCGCGCGGGATGAAGCCGCGGCGGATGTCGCGCCCCAGCTCGCGCCGGATGGGGATGTTCTGCAGGTTGGGGTCGGAGCTGGAGAGCCGCCCCGTGGCCGCCACGGTCTGGTTGTACGACGTGTGCAGCCGCTGGTCGCGCGGATGCACCAGCCGCGGGAGCGCATCGATGTACGTCGACTCCAGCTTGGTGATCTCGCGGTACTCCATGAGCAGCGTGGGAAGGGTGTGCCCCTCCTCGGCCAGCTCCTGCAGCACGCTCGCGTCGGTGCTGGGGCCGGTGGCGGTCTTCTTCTTCACCGGCAGCCCGAGCTTCTCGAACAGCACCACGCGCAGCTGCGGGTTGGAGTTGATGTTGAACTCCATCCCCGCCTCCTCGTGGATCTGCCGCTCCACCCGCGCCCGCTCGGCGGCAAAGCGCGCCTTGAGCGACGCGAACCAGTCGAGGTCGATGGCCATGCCGTCCCACTCCATGTCGGCCAGGACGGACACCAGCGGCACCTCCAGGTCGCGGCTGAGCGCGGTCATGTCGTGCGCCGCCAGCTGCGCCTCCAACAGCGCGGTGAGGCGCAGGGTGACGTCGACATCCTCGCAGGAGTAGTCGCGCGCGGCATCCACGGGGACGACATCAAAGGGGAGCTGGTTCTTCCCCTTGCCGCACAGCTGCTCGTACGACGTCATGACATGCCCCAGCCCCTCCAGCGCCAGCAGGTCCAGCCCGTGCGAGCGCTTGCCGGGGTCCAGCACGTAGCTGGCCAGCATGGGGTCGAACACCAGCCCGGCCATCCGCACGCCGGCGCTGCGCAGCACGAGCAGGTCGTACTTGGCGTTCTGCGCCACCTTGGCCACGGCGGGGTCTTCCAGCATGGCGCGCAGCGGCTGCAGCGCGGGGTCCGCCAACGGCGGCAGGTTGACCGGCGGCGGCGCCCCCTCGCCCAGCCGAGCACCGGCAATGCCGGCGTCGCCCGACAGGAGCGCCAGGTTGCCGCCACCGTCGTCGTGCCGGTGGGCAAAGGGGAGGTAGTACGCCTCGCCCGGCGCCACGGCAATGGACAGCCCCACCAGCGTGCAGCGGAGGGGATCCACCTTCATGGGGGCGTCGGGGTCGATGACGGTCTCGGTGTCCACGGCAATGCGCGGCACCTCCCGCACGCGGCGCAGCAGCGCCTCCACCCCCTCCAGGGTGTCCACGGTGGTGTAGCGGGCATCGGCCAGCACGGGGACGCCACTGGCGGAGCGGACCACAGCCGGCGCCACGGGGCGGTCGCCCGCGCCCGCCGAGGCGGGGACACCGATGGAGTCGCCGCCGGTGGTGGCCTGCGCGTCAGGCAATTGGTTCGCCAGCGAACCATTACCAGTAGCCGACGGAAGCGCGCCCCCCACGTCCTTGAGCAGCGAGTTGAACTCCAGCTCCAGGTACAGCGCCCGCAGGGCGTCGGCGTCGGGGGCGGAGAGCGCCAGCGCTTCGCGGTCCAGCTGGATGGGGACATCGCAGTGGATGGTGACCAGCTGCTTGGAGAGGCGGGCGCTGTCCACCTGCTCCAGCAGCGCCTCCCGGGCGCGCTTCTTGGTGACCTCGCCGGCGTGGGCGAGGATGTTCTCCAGGTCGCCGTACTGGGTGATGAGCTCGATGGCGGTCTTCTCGCCGATCCCCTTCACGCCCGGGACGTTGTCGGAGCTGTCGCCCACCAGCGCGAGGTAGTCGATGACGCGCTCCGGGGGGACGCCCAGCCGGTCGGCGCCGTTTTCCACCCCCACCCAGCTTTCGTCCACGCTGGCTGGGCCGCCGCGCCCGGGGTTGAGGAGCCACACCCCCGGGCGGACGAGCTGCTGGAAATCCTTGTCGCCGGAGACGATGACCACGTTGTAGCCGGCCTCCACCCCCTGCCGCGCCATGGTGCCGATGACGTCGTCGGCCTCGAAGCCGGGGACCGCGAGGATGGGGATGCGATAGGCGGCCAGCAGCTGCTCGATGCGGGTGAGCCCCTGGTCGAAGTCGGCCTGCAGCTCGTCGGTGAGCTTTTCGCGGGTGGCCTTGTACGCCGGGTACAGCTCGTCGCGGAAGGTGGCGCCGGAGTCGTGCACCCACCCCAGCGCTTCGGGGCGGTGGGTGGCCACCAGGCGCTTGAGGAAGTTGGCGATGCCCCAGGCCGCTGAGGAGTTCTCGCCGCGGCTGGTGGTGAGGGGGCGCGTCATCAGCGCGAAGAAGGCGCGGTAGATGAGCGCGTAGCCGTCCACCAGGAAGAGGCGGGGGGCGGTGGGGCGAGCGGGGGAACTCATGCGGGCGGGGTGGCCGGGAGGGCGGTCGGCCACCCGGAGTTGGCCGAAAACGGGAGGCCGGCGGCGGTCAGGCGCCGGCGGTCAGGCGCCGGCGGTCAGG
>JBEIJM010000096.1:0-13008 GCA_040380205.1 Gemmatimonadaceae bacterium | reverse complement strand
CCCGCTCGCGCCGAATCCCGCGCATCGCGCCGCTCCGCGCGACGCTCGCCGGCCGCGCCACCGCCGGGGATCCCCGCGAAGGACATCGCGCCGGCTGGCGGGCCGCCCGCCCCGGGAAAGCCGCCTCGCCCCGCCATCTGCGAGAACTGCCCCGCGATCTGCGACGACAGGGTGGAGGTGGACGGAAGCACCCAGAGGTTCCCCTGGAAGTCGGCCAGCGACGTCCCCGCCCGCACCGGCGGGTAGTAGTCGGGGAGCTTCTCCGCCGCGATCGGCTCGAACGCCACCCGCATGGGCCCCATCGCCCCCGCCCGGGCGCCTGCCGCCTTGGCGAGCACGCCGATGGAGTCGATCAGCTTGGTGCGGTCATCGTCGGTGATGCGCTTCCAGTCATACGGCAGCTTCCCCCCCACCAGATGCTGGCCGTCGGGGGTGTAGTAATCCACGTGGTAGTCCAGCACGCGGATCACCGCCACGGTGCCGTCGGCCAGCAGGGCCCAGTCGTCGGCCTGCGGCAGCGGATTGATGCGGATGGTGGTGCGCATCCCGCCGTCCTCGCCCCGGGTCATGGACACATCGCTGCGGGGCACCTTCACGAAGGTGACCGTGTCGGCGGTGCGGGTGTCAAAGTCCACCCGCACGATGGGCACCGAATCCGGCTGGTTGGCCGGATTGAAGCCACGGCCGCCCGGCCCGCCGCCCCCGCCAAACGCCCCCGCCATGGCGGCCATCGCCCCGCCCATTTCGCCGCCGCCCTGCCCCGGCCGTCCCCCCTGGGCGTTGCCGCCGCCACGGGTGCGATCGCCACCGCGATCGCCACCACGGTCGCCGCCCGCGCCAAACATCATGGCGCCCCCGCCCATGCCGCCGCCGGCATTCCCCTGCCGGTAGTACAGGCGTCCCTTGGCATCAAAGGCGTGGGAGCCGGCGTTGACCGAGGCCAGCGTGAAAATGTCGTTGGTGCGAGGGGGCGCCATCACCCGCACCGTCTGCCCGCGGGCGTTCAGCACCACCAGCGACAGCGTGGCGGACTCGACCAGCAGGGTGGAATCCCCCTGGTAGGGGAGCAGCCCCAGCTGGCGCTGGCCGTACGGGATGGGCGCGCCGGGCGCGGTGTCGGCCAGCACCATCGCCTCCTTGAGCGCCGCGTCAAACAGCAGCAGCTGCCGCCGCTGTCCGTCGTTGACGAACAGGCCGCCATTGGGGAGCGCCCGCACCGACGTGATCCCGGTGAGGGGGCGCGCGGTGGTGGCCACGGGCGCCGACGTGGTGCGCACCGGCACCGAATCCCCCTTGGGGGAGGAGGGCGTGGTCCCCTGGGCGCCCAACGGGGCGGCGAGGCAGAGGCCGGTCCTCAACGCCCACAGGCGCGCGGCCGCCGAGCGGCGCGGGCGCGGAGGCACGCGCGAGGCAACGCGAGACGTCAAGGCCGAAGGTCGCATGGCAGGGAGAGAAGAGGTCGAAGGAAAGGGCGCCGGGGCGGACATCATCGCCCCCCGCCGCCAAAGCCGCCAAAGCCGCCGCCGCCACCAAAGGTGTTCCCGCCGGCCGTACCGGAGCGGATCCCCTGCAGCGTGCGCTTGTCCAGGAAGCCGGCCAGCGACGTGGGAAGGATGCGGAACTGCGCGGGGGTGAGCAGCGGACGCAGCCCCGGCGCCACCCGGATCAGCAGGTCCACCGTCTGCTCGCGGGCGCGGCGGTAGCGGTCGTACGCCTCGTCATGGTTGTAGCGGTCCGGCAGGTCGGCCAGGTAGCGCGCCACCGGGTTCCAGATGGAGTCGGACGTGAGGATGTACCAGCGGTTGAGCGTGGCCAGGCTGTCGGCCTGCCGCCGCGTGAGCTTGAGCGTGTCGGACTGCTGCAGGATCTGCTGCATGGGGTTGATGATCCCCACGCTGGCCGTCTGCCGCAGCTGCTGCAGCGAGGGCTTGTTCCCCGGGCGCGTGCGCCCCCGGTCCAGCTGCTGCAGCAGCTGCTGCTGCTCGCGCGTGGGGCCCACGTCCAGCCGCATCTGCATGGTGATGGCCACCGGCGCGCGCACCGTCGTGGCCTGCGGGCGCGTGTCGCCGAAGCGCTGGTTCACCTCGTAGCTGTAGCGGCGCGTGGCCGGGTCGAAGCCGCGCACGAACAGCAGCTGGCCGTCGGGGACGATGGTGGTGCCCCACCCCTTGAGCCGGTCGTCGCCGTTCACCAGGCGGTCCAGCCCGCTCAGCGGGTTGCTCACCTGGAAGGAGAGCGTGGCCCGCTGCGGCAGCCCCAGCTTGAGCGAGTTGAGCGAGATGCTCAGGTTGCCGCTGGCCTGCCACGGGCCGGTGCAGCTGTTGCGCCCGGCCAGCGCCCCCAGCTGCTGCCGCAGGCACGCCTGCGCCTCCGCCGTCCCGGTGGCCAGCAGGTTCTCCAGCCCGGCGCGCAGCGCCGGGTCGGCCACCTGCGACGGATCGGGGATGAAGGCGCGGTCGTTCCCGTAGCTGTCGCCGTTGATGTCCTGGTTGACCGTGGGGGTGTAGTTGATCCCCGAGCGGAAGTTGCCGAACCAGGACACCCGCACCGCGTCCCAGAAATTGTAGGTGAGGCTGTACTGGAGCTGGTGGCGCGAGAAGAACGTGCCCCGCGACCACTCCGTGGTCGTGGGCACCCCCACGGTGCTGCTGAAGCCCAGGAACTGCTCGCGCACGTCCGACAGCACGTACGACAGGTTCCACACCAGCCGCGAGTTGAAGGTGAGCGGGCGCAGGCTCACGTTGAGCTGCCGGCTCTCCGAGGTGAGGGTGCTCACCTGCTCGGTCACCCGCCCGAAGGCGGTGTCCACGCGCGCCGCGCGCCACGCCACCTGGCCGGTGGCCGGCACGATGGCCGTGGGGGCCACGAACACCGGGCGCCCCGCCTCGCCGTCCAGCTGGAAGCGGGCGACCGCCGGGAAGTTGATGTCCAGGTTCCCCTGCTGGCGCCCGTTGCGCGACATCGTCGCGTCCACCGTGAGCGCGAAGCGGTTGCGCAGCACCGCCCCCGACCACTGCAGGTTGCCGCGCAGCGACCGCTGCGCATAGTAGTCGGGGCTGAACAGCGTGACGTTGGGGGTGCTGTTGGCGAACACCGTCCCCGCCGTCCCGTCCACGCAGGCGCCGGGGATGTTGGCGGTCCCCGCCGCGTACGCGGTCCAGTCGGGGATGGGCGCCGCCGGCCCCACGCAGGTGAGCTGCTGGAGCGACGAGGGGAGCCCGGTGTTGTCGATGGCGTTCTGCAGCAGTTGCGTCCCGGGGGTGTTCTGGAACACCCCCACGCCGCCGCGCAGCACGGCGCGCGGCGCACGGATCATCCCCGGCAGCAGCGCCAGCTGGTCGGCCTGCCCGTAGGTCCACGAAAAACCCACCCGCGGGCTCACGTACAGCCGGTTGGGGACCTCGTCATTGCGGAGCCCGAAGGTCGACGCCACCGCCGGGTTGGCCTGCGGCCCGCCGGTGTAGCGGTTGCCGTCCACCCGCACGCCGTACTGCACCTGCAGGTTGGTGGTGGGGCGCCAGGCGTCCCCCAGCGACATCGCCCCCACCAGCTGGCTGCCGCTGCGGCGGCGCGCCACCAGCTGCCGCGTGAACGACGCCGGCCGGTTCCCCTCGAGGTCGCCCAGCGAGTTGTAGCTGAACGTCCCCAGCTGGTTGAAGGTGAAGTCGGTCCAGTAGCTGTCGCGCCGCAGCTCGGTGGTGAGCTTGACGCGGTGCCGGTTGTCCCCGGAGAACCACGACAGCGTGTTGTTCCCGGCAATCGTGGTGTTGGCGCCCGCGGTGTTGAGGTTGGGCGCCCCGCCGAACTGCAGCGTGCGCACCGCCCCCGCGCCGCCCCCGAGGTCGGAGTTCACCCGCACCGAGCCCGCCGGCAGCAGCGTGAACGGGTCGGCGGTGTTCGCCGAGGTGCTGAGCCCCAGCGTGGTCTCCGTGAAGATGCTGCCGATCCCCAGGAGCCCGCTGTGCCGCCCCTGCAGCGAGCCGCCGTAGTTGAGGCGCGTGCCGTCGCGGCTGGGGGTGATGAGCCCCGCCCCGCCGAAGCCGCCAAACCCGCCGCCACCGCCAAAGCCCCCCCCGCCGCCGCCGCTCCCCACGGGCGCGGTGCGCGTGAAGTTCCCCGACAGCGCCAGGCTGTAGGTGTTCCCCCGCGACGAGTTCTGCGGCACGTAGTCCAGGCTGTTGAGGAACGAGCCGCGGTCGGTCACCCGCAGCGGCTCGTACCCCGGCACCGACACCGGGATGGCCGCGGTCCCCAGGATGGCCAGCAGCCGCGACACCGAGTCGGCGGACACCCCGGCCGACTGGAACCCCAGCGCGCTGCTGCTGAGCAGCGTCTGGATGTCCTGCAGCCGCCGATCAAACTGGAACGACGCGTTGTAGAACGCCCGGTCGGGGGCGATGGGCCCCGAGGCCGCGCCCCCCACCGACAGGTTGGTGTACTGCTGCCCCGTGGCGATCCCCGCGCGGTCCACGAACTGCATGGATGGCGCGATGAGGTTGGAGCTCAGCGACCGGCGCACGAAGTTGGAGCCGGGGCGCGTCCGCACCTGCAGCTGCCCCCCCGAGAACCCCCCGCGCGCCACGTCGTACGTGGAGGTCGACAGCGACGACATGATCATCGCGTCGCGCGGCAGCGCGCCGTCACCGAAGTTGAGCCCGTTGAGCTGCGTGTTGTTCTGGTCGCCCCCCAGCCCGAACACCGAGAAGGCATCCGACGCGCCGTCGGCGCCCAGCAGCAGCTGCACCCCGGGGATCGCCGAGGCCATCGCCGCCAGGTCCCCCATCTGCTCGGCGTTCAGGAACCCCGGATCGGTGTTGTCCAGCGATCGCTCGGTGCCGCTCACGTCGGACACCGTGTCCGCCCGCGACACCGCCGCCCGCTCCGTCACCTGGATGGCGTCCAGCGTGATCGCCGCCGGCGACATGCGCGCGTCGGCGATGAGGATTTCCTGGTCGGCGGTGCGCTTCACCTGGTAGCGGCGCGGCGCCAGCCCCACCTGCGTGAAGGTCACCCAGTAGTCCCCCTCCCCGCCGGGAAAGGAGATGGTGTACCGCCCGTTCTTGTCAGTCCGCTGCGTGCGGCTCACATTGCCACTGAGGGTGGTGGCCGTGACCAGCACCCCCTGGATGGGCAGCGTGTCGGCGCCGGTGACCCGGCCCCGGATGATGTCCACCTGCTGGGCGGCCACCGGGCGGGTCCCGGCGGCGATCAGCAGGATCGCGAATGCGCCCACAAGGCGCCGAAGTCGAAGAATGGCGTTCACAGCGGTGGTTGACGAGGAAAATGCCCCGCCGTTAAACAGGATGGTGGCGCCATCGGGTCCAACGAAGGGCTCCCCCCTATTACCCCGGGCGCCCGCAGATCGTTGGACCGTGCCATCCCGGGTTCCCCCCACAGCGCTCCACCCATGGACATCCTCCGCGATCCCCTCTGGAACACCATCCGCCTGGATCCGCTGGCGCTGGCGCTGCTGGACACCCCGGCGCTCCAGCGCCTGCGCTACGTGCGGCAGCTCGGGCTCGCCTTCCTCGTGTACCCCGGCGCCACGCATTCGCGCTTCGAGCACGCCTTGGGCGCATGGCACCTGGCCGGCGCCGCCCTCCGCCTGCTGGACGAGGCCGGCGCGCTGGCGGGGGTCCCCCCCGAGGCCCCCGCCACCATCCGCGCCGCCGCCCTGCTGCACGACGTGGGGCACTACCCCTTCTCCCACGCCCTCGAGGAAATCGGCGTCCCCCACCATGAAGAGGTCGCCCGCCCCCTCATCACCGAGGGGCCCGTGGCCGAGCGGCTGGCCAGCGCCCTGGGGCCAGACGCCCCCGCCGCCGTCTTCGCCCTGGTCACCGGACGCAGCCCCTCGCCGCTGCAGGGACTCATCAATGGCTCCCTCGACCTCGACAAGATCGAGTACCTCAAGCGCGACGCCGCCATGTGCGGCGTCCCCTACGGCGAGATCGACGTGGACCGGCTGCTGCACGCCTTCGTGCTGGTCCCCCACCCCGACCATGGCGCCCGCACGGTGGGCGTCCATGAGAAAGGGCTGAGCGCCCTCGAGTCGCTCCTGTTCGCCAAGTACCAGATGTACCGCAACGTCTACTGGCACCATGCCGTGCGCAGCGCCACCGCCATGTACAAGCGGCTGGTGGCCGTCGCCCTGGACGCCGGCGCCGTACCCGCCGAGCGCGTGGCCGGCTTCACCGACGAGGGGCTGCTGCTGCACCTCGACACGCCGACGCTCCCCGCGGAGGCGCGCCGCCTCCTGGACGGCCTCCGCCTGCGCCGCCTGCACAAGCGCACCGGCGACTGGCCCGCCGCCTCCCTGGGCGAGGGCGTCGCCGAGTGGATCGCCTCCGATTACCCGCTCACCCGCCAGGTGGAGGATGCGCTGGCGCGTGAACTGGGGCTCCCGGCCGGCGCCCTCCTCCTCGACTACCCGGCCAAGACGCAGATGCTGGGGCTGGACCTCCCGGTGCGCCGGCGCGACGGTCGCGTGGCCCAGCTCACCGCCAGCGGCTGGGAGGAGGCCATCAACCTGCCGCGCCTCAGCGACGAGCTGTACCGCAGCGCGCGCCGGCTCCGCGTGTTCACCGCCGACCGGGCCCCGGTCCCCCACGCGCCGCTGTTGGCGCTCCTGCGGGAGGATTCCGCCTCCGTGCGCCACCGCCTGGCCGCGGGGCGCCCCCTGCTGGCCTAGCTCTCCGCGCGCCCCGCCGACCCGCGCGCGCGCCCGTGCGCCTCGGCCAGCAGCCGGCCAATCCCCCGGTAGAAGCCGGCATCCTCAGGCTTCCCCTCCCCCTCCAGCGCCAGCGCGCACCGCTCCAGGGCATACAGCAGGTTCCCCAGATAGGTCGCCGCCACCTCCCCCACCCCCGGGGCCGACCCCTCAGCCATACGTCAGCGCCGGGTACTCCCCGCTGGGGGTGGGCGTGGACACCCGCACCACCCGCACCACGATCGCCGTGATGTTGTCCTGCCCCCCGCGCCGGTTGGCCTCGGTGATCAGCAGGTCCACCATCCGCCCGGGCGGGGTCCCCCCCTCCAGGATCCGCTTGAGCAACGGGTCGTCCACCATCCCCGTCAGCCCGTCGGAGGCCACCAGGAACAGGTCGCCATCCGCCAAGGCCCCCTCCAGCACATCGGGGTGGACGGCGGCATTGGCTCCCACACACCGCGTGATGACGTTGCTGTAGGGGTGCCCACGCGCCTCCGCCGGCGACAGCAGCCCTGCCGCCACCTGCTCCTGCACCCACGAATGGTCGGTGGTGAGCTGCCGCAGGGCGCCCCCGCGCAACAGGTAGATCCGCGAATCGCCCACATGGGCAATCACGTACCGGCCGCTCCCCAGCAGCAGCGCGCTGACCGTGGTCCCCATCCCCCGCTTCTCCGGCTCGCGGCGCGTCCGGTCGTAAATGGTGGCGTTGGCCGCCACAACGGCGCTCCCCATCCGCGCCATCACCCCGGGGGCCGCCACATCGGCCACGTCGGCCATGAGCTGCGCCACCGTCTCCACCGCCATGGCGCTGGCCACCTCCCCCGCCGCATGGCCTCCCATGCCGTCGGCCACCACGAACAGCCCATGCCGCTGGTCGGCGTCGGCATGGAGGCTGTCCTCGTTCCCGGCTCGCACCCGACCGATGTCGGTGCCGGCGGCCACGGAAAGCTGCACCTGAGAGGGGAGAGGGCGGAGGGAGGAACGCCAAGGGCACACGGCGCGGCGACCTCGCGAAGCTACCCGGGCGTTACGCCCATTGGCAAGGCAGCCCACGCCGCCCCCTCCAGCCGCACCAGCCGCTCGTACACCCCGCCCTGCGCCAGCAGCGCCGTGTGCGTCCCCCGCTCGACCACCGCCCCGTGGTGCAGCACCAGGATCTCCTGCGCGTGCACGATGGTGGACAGGCGGTGCGCAATGGCCAGGGTGGTGCGCCCGCGCATCACCTCGGCGATCCCGGCCTGGATGGCCGCCTCCGCCGCCGAGTCCACCGCGCTGGTGGCCTCGTCCAGCAGCAGCAGCGCCGGGTCGGCCGCCACCGCCCGGGCCAGCGCCAGCAGCTGCCGCTCCCCCAGGCTCAGGGTGGCCCCCCGCTCTCCCAGCGGCTGCGCCCACCCGTGGGGGAGCCGCGCGATCACCCGGTCGGCCCCCACGCGCGCCGCCGCCCCCCGCACCGTGGCCGCATCCACGCCGCTCCCCAGCCGCACGTTCTCCGCCGCGTCCCCGGCAAAGAGGAACAGCTCCTGCGGCACGTACCCCACCACGCTGCGCAGCACATCCACCGGCATGGCCGCGATGTCGCGCCCGTTCACCAGGATGCGCCCCCGCTGCGGGTCGTAGTAGCGCAGCAGCAGGTTGACCACCGTGGACTTCCCCGCGCCGGTGTGCCCCACCAGCGCCAGCGTCTCCCCGGGGCGCACGGTGAACGACACCCCGCGCAGCGCCCAGCGCGGCTCCCCGTCTCCGTCGGGCGCAGCCGCCTCCCGCCCCGCGGCCGCCGCATCGTCGGCGAGGATCCCCTGCCCCGCCGGATACGCGAACCACACGTCCTCAAACGCCACCGTGATCCCCTCGGCGCGCAACGCCGCCACCTGCGACGCCCGGTCCGCCGTGGGGGCCGTCCCGGGCGCCGCGGGGGTGTCCAGCAGCCCGAAGATCCGCTCCGCCGCGGCCATCGCCGCCTGCAGCAGGTTCACCTTCTCCGACAGCTCCTGCAGCGGCTGGAAGAAGCGCCGCACCAGCTGCAGGAACGCCGCCACGGTGCCCACCGTCACCCCCGCCGCCTCCACCCGCACGCCCCCCGCCACCAGCAGGCTGGCCAGCGCCACGGTGGTGAGCACCTCGATCACCGGGAAGTACAGCGCGTACACCGTGATCGATCGCAGGTGGGCGTCCAGGTGCGCGTCGTTGTGCCCGGCAAAGGCGGCGCGCTCGCGCGGCTCCTCGCCGAACAGCTGCACCAGCCGCATCCCCGCCAGCCGCTCCCCCAGGAAGGCGTTGAGCCGCGCCAGCCGCCCTCGAATCTCCCGGTAGGCGGTGCGCACGCGCGACTGGAACACGCCCGACACCGCGGCCACCACCGGCACCACCACGAACGCCGCCACCGCCAGCCGCCAGTCCACCCACAGCATCGCGGCACTGATGGCCAGCAGCGTGGCCAGGTCCCCCACCCCCGCCACCACCCCCGAGGTGAACAGCTCGTTGAGCGCCTCCACGTCGCTGGTGACCCGCGTGACCAGCCGCCCCACCGGCGTGCGGTCGAAGGTGGCCACCGGCAACCGCTGCAGGTGGGCGAACAGGGCGCCGCGCAGGTCGCGCATGACCCGCTGCCCCAGCGCGGCGGTCAGCACCGTCTCGCCGTACGCCGCGGCAAACTGGCCGGCCAGCATGGCGGTGAACAGCAGCACGGCGGTGCGCAGCGCCGACAGGTCGCGGGCGGGGAGCGCGTGGTCGATGACCCACCGGGTGAGGAGCGGGGCGGCCAGCTGCATGGCGGCCTCCACCACCAGGCACCCCAGCGCGGCGGCCACCAGCCCCCGATGCGGGCGCACCCACCCCAGCAGCCGGCGCGCCAGGCGGGCGTCCAGCGCCCGCCCGGTCCGGTCCTCCTCGGGGGGCGTCGCGGCGGCCATCCGGGGAATCTAGCCCGCCCGTGTAGCTTTCGGCCGATGAAGGACTGCATCCGCATCCGGGGCGCCCGGCAGCACAACCTCAAGGGGATCGACCTCGACCTCCCGCGGCGCGCCATCACGGTGGTCACCGGGGTGTCGGGGTCGGGGAAGTCGTCGCTGGCGTTCGACACGCTCTACGCCGAGGGGCAGCGGCGGTACGTGGAGTCGCTGTCGGCGTACGCGCGGCAGTTCCTGGAGCGGATGGAGAAGCCGCAGGTGGACCGCATCGAGGGGATCTCCCCGGCGGTGGCCATCGAGCAGAAGAACCCCACCCGCACCTCGCGCTCGTCGGTGGGGACCGCCACGGAGATCTACGACTACCTGCGGCTGTTGTGGGCGCGCGTGGGGCGCACGCACTGCCGCGTCTGTGACCGGCTGCTGGCCCCCGACACGGTGGACGGCGTCACCGACGCCATCCTGCGCCTCCCCGCGGGGACCCGCTTCGCGGTCACCTGCCCCCTGGTGCGCTCGGCGGCGCTGTCGCACGCGGTGCTGGAGGAGAACCTGCGCGCGCGCGGCTTCCTGCGGGTGGCGGTGGGGGAGCGGGTGCTGCACCTGGACGACCTGGCCGGGGCGGCGATCGACCTGGCGGCGGAGGCCGACCTGTCCATCGTGGTGGACCGCCTGGCGGCCGATCCCGCGCAGCGCGGGCGCATCGCCGAGGCGGTGCAGGCGGCGTTCCGGGAGGGGGAGGGGGAGCTGCGGCTGCTGTTCCCGTCGCCGGTGGTGCCCCCCGCGGGCACCGCGCCCCCGGGGAGCGCGCCGGTGACGCGGTTGGCGTTCACGGAGCACTTCGCCTGCCCCGACGACGGGACGCGTGCGCCGGTCCCCACGCCGCAGCTGTTCTCCTTCAACAATCCGCGGGGCGCGTGCGGCGCCTGCAACGGCTTTGGCGCCATCCTGGGGTACGACGAGGCGCTCATCGTCCCCAACCCGTCGCGCTCGGTGCGCGAGGGGGCCATCGACCCGTGGACCGCACCGCGGTACGAGACGCAGCGGCGCGCGGTGGTGCAGTTCGCCCGCAGCATCGGCGCCGACCCCGACGCGCCGTGGGCGTCACTCCCCGAGGCGGCGCGCACGCAGCTGCTGCGGGGCAAGGGGCGGGGCTACCTGGGGATCTTCCCCTTCCTGGAGGCGCTGGAGGAGAAGCGCTACAAGCAGTACATCCGCGTGTTCCTGCGGCAGTACCAGAGCGCGGGGGAGTGCCCGGCGTGCCGCGGGGCGCGGCTGCAGCCGGAGGCGCTGCAGGTGCGGGTGGACGGGCACACCATCGCCGCCGCCGCGCGGTGGCCGGTGGACCGCCTGTGCGGCTGGCTGGAGGGGCTGGCGCTGGCCGGGAACGAGGCCGCGGTGGCGGAGGCCGTGCTGCGCGAGGCCCGCGCGCGCACCCGCTTCCTGGTGGACGTGGGGCTGGGGTACCTCACGCTGGACCGGGCCACGCGCACGCTATCCGGGGGGGAAGCGCAGCGGATCACGCTGGCCAACGCGCTGGGCGCCGCGCTGGTGGACGCCACCTACGTGCTGGACGAGCCCAGCATCGGGCTGCACTCCCGCGACCTGGACCGGCTGCTGGCGCTGCTGCGGCGGCTGCGCGACCTGGGGAACACGGTGGTGATGGTGGAGCACGACCTGGAGGCGATGCGCATTGCCGACTACATGGTGGAGCTGGGGCCGGCGGCCGGGGCGCAGGGGGGGCAGCTGGTGTTCGCGGGGCCCATGGCGCGGGCCGAGGACAGCCCGCTGACGGGGCAGTACCTGACGGGGATGCGCACCATCCCGGTGCCGGCCGCGCGGCGTCCGCTGGGGCCGCGGTGGCTGGAGCTGACCGGGGCGGCGGCGCACACCGTGCGCGACGTGGACGTGCGGATCCCGCTGGGGGCCATGACCGTGGTGACGGGCGTGTCCGGGTCGGGGAAGAGCACGCTGGTGCACGACATCCTGTACCGCGCGGTGGAGGCGCGGCTGCACGGGGAGCACAGCGCCAAGGAGCACCTGGGGGAGGTGGTGGGGACGTACCGGGCGCTGCGCGGGGCGGAGTGGCTGGACGACGTGGTGCTGGTGGACCAGAGCCCCATCGGGCGGTCGCCGCGCTCCAACCCGGTCACGTACGTGAAGGCGTACGACGCGCTGCGGAAGCTGTTCGCCGAGGCGCCGCTGGCGCGGACGCGCGGGTACGGCCCGGGGCACTTCTCCTTCAACGTGGCCGGCGGGCGGTGCGAGCAGTGCGAGGGGGCCGGGGCGCTGGAGGTGGAGATGGTGTTCATGGCCGACGTGTTCGTGCCCTGCGAGGCGTGCGGCGGGAAGCGGTTCCGCCCCGACGTGCTGGAGGTGCAGGTGCAGGGGCGGAGCATCGCCGACGTGCTGGAGCTGACGGTGGACCAGGCGATCCGGGCGTTCCCGCGGGAGGACAAGCTGGCGCAGGCGCTGTGGCAGGTGCAGCAGGTGGGGCTGGGGTACCTGCGGCTGGGGCAGCCGGCCACCACGCTGTCGGGGGGCGAGGCGCAGCGGCTCAAGATCGCGCGGGAGCTGGCGCTGTCGGCCAAGGGGGGGGCGAAGAAGCTCTACGTGCTGGACGAGCCCACCACCGGGCTGCACCTGGAGGACATCCGGACGCTGGCGCAGGTGTTCGAGCGGCTGCTGGTGCAGGGGCACACGCTGGTGCTCATCGAGCACCACCTGGACGTGATCAAGCTGGCCGACTGGGTGGTGGACCTGGGGCCCGACGGCGGCGAGGGTGGGGGGCGGGTGGTGGCGGCGGGGCGCCCCGAGGCGGTGTGTGCGGTGGAGGCCAGCCACACCGGGCGGTGGCTGCGGACGGTGCTCCCGGGGTGGCAGGCGGCGGCGGGGTAGCCCCGAACGGCCGGCGGGGCGCTTGACGGGACCCGGTCGCGCTGGCGATACTTGGAGGCTGGTACGACGCGTAGCGGTGGCTGGTGCGTCGGGCTGGCGAGTGCATTCCCGGGTAGCTCAGGTGGTAGAGCAGGTGACTGTTAATCACCCTGTCGGGGGTTCGAGTCCCTCCCCGGGAGCTGGGCAGGTCAAGATCGCGTTGGGGTATCGCAAAGACGGGGCGGTTTGCCGGCATCACGGCGAACCGCCCCGTCCTGCGTTACACCCGCGTGGAGGCTCCACAGCGGCCCCAATTCGGAGCCTCCGCTCCGCCAATGTCAGCTGCAACGGCGGCGTCCGGGCGCGGCATCGCTGCCCGGCTGGCTACATGCTGAAGTGACGAATTTCCGTCCGCTTCACCACCACCCAACGGGCTCCCCTGCGTTCCAGATCCACCTGGAACACCCCCACCCCACCGCCGCATCGCGACGCATCACTCGTGACGGAGAGCACGGCCTGCAT
>JBEIJM010000095.1:0-13073 GCA_040380205.1 Gemmatimonadaceae bacterium | reverse complement strand
GGCCGGCGAGGCGGGGGCGGGGCTGGCGCTGGTGGCGTACGGCTCGGCGGTGATGTCGGTGGTGGCGTTCGTGCTCACGCTGGTGCGCCTCCCCGAGTCGCTCCCCCCCGAGCAGCGCGCCACCCGCCGCACCGCGCGCGCCCCCATGCACGGCTACCTGCGCCGCCCGGTGCTGGGAGGGCTGCTGGCCGCCACCACCATCATCGTGGCCGCCGTGGCGCTGCTGCAGACGGCGCTGGCGATCTGGTCGGCCGACCGCCTGGGGGTGGGGCCGCGCACGCTGGGGTACATCTACGGCTTCATGGGGCTCATCTCGGCGGCCATCCAGGGGGGCGCCACCGGGTGGCTCACCCGCCGGTTCGGCGCCGTGCAGCTCACGCGGTCGGGGGCACTGCTGTGCGGGGTGGGGCTGGCGCTGGTGCCGTTCACCGGGACGCTGCCGCTGCTGCTGGGGGCGCTGGCGGTGTTCAGCTGCGGCTCGGCGCTGTTCAACCCCAGCATGAGCGGGCTCATCGCGGGCACCGCGGCGCCGCACGAGCGGGGCGGGGTGCTGGGGGCCTACCAGGCGATGGCGTCGCTGGGGCGGGTGCTGGGGCCCTTTGCAGGGAGCGCGCTGGCGTCGGCGTTCTCGCTGTCGGCCCCCTTTGCCGTCGGCGCCGTGGTGGCGCTGGGGGGGATGCTGCTGGTGCGCGGGCGCAGCCGTCCGGTGGCCGGGGGCTCGGCCCCCGCCTGACCGCTGCGCGCCGGGGACGCCAGCGAGGCGCCCCCGACGCGCAGCCGCCCCTTACTGCGGCGTGATCGGCAGCGCCGGCGGCTCGAAGGCGCGCCGGTTCCAGCGGTCGTTCTCCTCGTCACCCGGAGTGCCCGAGAAGCCGCCGTCGCCGGTGGCCGGCGTCATCTGGTACATGGCGGGGGGGAACGCCCCCAGCAGGTGCTGCACGAAGTAGTCCCAGCGGCGCCGGATGAAGTACGGCTCGTTGAGCCCGTGCGCGCGGTCGGGGGCCACGATGTAGTCCACGTCGCGGTTGGCCTTGATCAGCTCGTTGATGAGCTGCACGGTCATCGCCGGGTGCACGTTGTCGTCCATGTCGCCGTGCATCAGCAGCAGCTTGCCGCGCAGGTTGGCGGCGTACGTCTTGTTGGCCGACGCGGTGAAGCTGTCCTCGCCGCGCCGCGTGGTGTCCTTGCGCAGCAGCCCCTGGTACTTCTCCGCCCAGTAGATGTTGTATGAGCGGTTGTCGTGGTTGCCGGCGCCGGAGACGGCGACCTTGAAGAACTCCGGGAAGCGCAGGATGGCGTCGGTGCTGGCGAAGCCGCCCCCCGAGTGCCCGAAGATCCCCACCCGGTCCAGGTCGAGGAAGCGGTGGCGCGCCCCCAGCTGCTTGATGGCCGCGACGTGGTCGGGGAGCCCGTTGTCGATGAAGTTGCCGTAGTAGTTGTCATGGAACGCCTTCGAGCGCCCCGGCGTCCCCAGGTGGTCGATCTGCACCACCACGAACCCCAGCTCCGCCAGCGCGAAGGGTTCGCCGTTCCCCTTGAAGGTCCACGCCCCCACCGACCCCACCTGCGGGCCGGGGTAGATGTGCGAGATGACCGGGTAGCGGCGCGTGGTGTCCAGCTGCGGCGGCAGGTACAGCACGCCGTGGATGTCGGTGACGCCGTCGCGCGCCTTGGTGGTGAAGGGGACCGCGGCCTTCCACCCCTGCGCCGCCAGCCGCGACACGTCGGCCTTCTCCAGCGTGCGCAGCACGCGCCCCGTGGCCGCCTCGCGCAGCACGGTGACCGGCGGCGTGGCGATGGTGCTGTAGCGGTCCACCACGAAGCGCCCGCTGGGGCTCAGCGTGAGCTCGTGATTGGCCGGCTCGGCGGTGAGGCGCTGCAGCCCCGTGCCGTCCAGCTGCACGCGGTACAGGTGCGTGTGGTACACCAGCTGGTCGGCCTCGCGCCCGCGCCCGGTGAACCACGCGGTGCGGGTGGCCTCGTCCACGCGCAGCAGCTCCCCCACCTGCCAGGGGCCGCGCGTCACCTGCTGCTTCACGCTGCCGTCGCGGTTGAGCAGCCAGAGGTGGCCATAGCCGTCGCGCTCCGACCACCACACCACCTCGCCGCTCTTGAGCACGTGCCAGCTCTCGCGGTCGCGCGGCGAGGCGATCTCCACGTACGTCTTGCCCGTGTCCTTCGCGATCAGCGTCCCCTTGCCGGTCGCGGCGTCCACCTCCACCAGGTAGGTGGCCGTGGAGCCGCGTGCCAGCCCGCTGAGGTACGCCTTGTCCGACCCCGCCGCCCAGGTGGAGTCCACCTGCGACCCGCCCAGGCTGGCGATGTTGAAGCGCACCGGCAGCTCGACGCGGCGGTTCTGCCTGGTGGCCACGTCGATGACGTGGAAGGTGGGGAGCGGCACGATGCTGTCGCCCGGCAGCGCGTACGGCTGCGTGAACAGCCTGGGGCGCTGCGACGTGTAGCTCACGTAGGGCATGAGCCCCACCTTTCGCTCGTCCTGGCGCGCCACCAGCAGCCGCTTGCTGTCGGGGGACCAGCGCAGGTTCGGGCGGCGGGTGGCGGGGGAGGGGCGCAGCAGCTGCTGTGGGCGCGGGGCCACGGTGCCGTAGCGGTAGTACTCCTCGCCGTCGGTGGTGAGGCGCACCGAGTCGCCCTTGCCACCGCGCGGACGCACCCACAGGTCGTACCCCACCGCGTACGCCTCCCACTTGCGGTCGGGGGAGAGCACGTAGGGACTCTCGGTGTAGCCGGTGTCGGCGGCGGTGCAGGCGTAGGTGGCCAGCACGCAGCGGAAGGCCCGCTTGCCGGCGCGGAACTCGATGGTCCCCTCGTCATCGCCGTCGTTGGCGAAGCGGAAGGCGCGGAAGGGGAGCCGGTCGCCGTCGTACGTGGTGTCGGCGGCCAGGCTCATCACCGCGGCCAGGCGCGCGTTGTCGAACAGCAGCCCCCGCGTGTTGGCCACCGGGTCCACCACCACGTACTCGGCGCCGGTGGCGGTCTTGTTGCGGTACCAGAAGCGGTTGCCGTCCTTGAAGAAGACGGGGGTCACCTCGTCGCCGGTGACCAGGCGGCTGCTGTTCCAGGGGAGGCGCTGCTCGGCGCGGGTGTAGTCGTCGGCGGTGAGCTGGCGATGCTGGGCGCCGGCAACCGGCGCCAGGAGGGCGGCGAGGGCCAGCGCCCCCGCGAGGGGGCGCGCAGGGCGGGACGGACGGATGGGCACGGGGAAGACACCGGGGTGAAGGGGAAACACACCGTAGCTGTGCCACGTTGCGCCCCGACGCGCGCGGGCGCCACCCCCGCATGCGGAGATGGCGCCCGGAGCGTCGCCGTCAGGGGGCGGGGGGCGTGCGCCCCCCACGGATTACGGCGCGATGGTGGCCGCGAAGGTGAGGTCGATGTCCGTCTCGCCGGCGCAGCTGGTGGCGGAGGCCACCTTGGGGGCGCTGTCGTAGTGGCACAGCACCACGCGGATGGGGGCGCTGCCGGCGGCCGACGCGGCGGCGGTCACGGTGAAGCGCACGCCCAGGGGGCGCCCCTGCGGGTCGGTGTCGGTGGTGGTGAAGGTGACGCCCGTGTTGGTCGAGGCGTAGAAGACCCGGTGCTCGTTGGCCTCCTCCTTCACCTCCTCGGTGATGTCCTCGGCGGGGGTGACCAGGCGGTTCTCGAACTTCACGGTGCCCGTGTAGGTGACCCCCTTGGCGAGGGTCAACGTCCCCTGCTGCGCCGAGGGGGCCGTGGGACCGTTGCCGTCGCTGTCGTCGATGAAGGCGGTGAGCGCGGCGCCCGAGGCGGGGGTGAGGGTGAGGGTGACGCGGGAGATGACTTCGGACTCCCCGCCGGGGGCGGTGGAGGAGTCGCCGCAGGCGGCGAGGGCGGCAGCGGCCACGAGGGCGGCGGCGCGGCGGAAGGGGAAAAGAGTACGCATGGAGTGATAGTGCGAAATCAGAACGGAAAAGACAAGCGCACCACCACATCCCGACCCGGATCGTTCACGAACAGCCGGTACCGGCTCAGGTAGTCCCGGTACCGCACCCCCAGCGCATTCGCCACCGACACCGACAGGTCCATCCGCCGCCCCAGCACCGTGGCCCCCGTGGCGCCCCCCTCCAGCTGGGCCAGCGCGTACCCCGCCGTGGGGAGCGTGTACACCGTCCCCGACGGCACCCCGTCCTGCCGGCGCACCAGCTGCGCCCCGGCCCCCAGCCGCCACCGCCCCCACGCCCCTCCCTCCCCCTCCCGCCGCAGCTGCACCGCCAGCCGGTCGGCCGGCATGTCAAACAGCGGCTCGGCCCGCACCACGTTCCGCCCCCGCACCACCGTCCCCGTGGCCTGCGCCACCCACCCCGCCGGCCCCCGCCACACCGCCAGCAGCTCCACCCCCCGCAGCACCGCCGGCGCCGCCGCATACCGGAACGCCGGAAACGTCCCCCGCAGCGTGACCACCGGCGCCGTCGGCTGCAGGTAGATGAACCCGTCAATCCGGTTGCGATACGCCGCCAGGTCCAGCTCCACCCGCGCCCCGTGGTAACGCACCGACCCCTCCACCCCGGTGGAGCGCTCCGCCCCCAACGACAGGTCGCCCAGCTCGTACTGCGCCGTGCCGTGGTGCACCCCCTGCGCCGCCCGCTCGTTCACCGTGGGGGGGCGCCACGCCCGCGCCACCCGCAGGCTCACGTCCAACCCGTCGGCCAGCAGATACGCCGCCCCCACCGACCCCGACAGGTCCCGCCACCGCCGCGTCTCCGCCGGGCTCCGGATCCCCAGGTCGGCATAGGGCAGCGTGGTCTGCGTGATCACATCGCCGCGGAGCCCGGTCGTCACCGACAACCGCCCCACCGCCAGCTCCTCCTGCGCGTACACCGCCCCCTGCCACTGGTCGTAGCCGGGGATCAGGAACCCCTTCCCCAACGTCTGGTTTCCCTGCACCATCGCGCTCGTCCCCACCGTCCCCCGCCACCCCCGCCACCGCGGATGCGCCAGCCGCACGTCCAGCTGGTTGGTGAACAGCTTGAGGTGGAACGCCGGCACGTTGCGCGTGCGCAGCGGCCCGTGCGCGTCATACTCGCGCCGATGGTTGTACTGGAAGCCGTACACCACCTCCAGCTCCCCGGCCCGCGCCAGCGGCAGCAGCGTGCGCCACCGCGCCGAGGTGTGCGACACCGCCTGGTCGGGGCGCCCGATGGCGTAGGTGAACCCCGAGTCGCGCGGCGGCGTGGTCATCGCCCGCTCCAGGTCGGCGGCGTTCCCCGCATGCGCCTGCGACAGCACCCCCAGCGCCGTGCCAAAGCGCGACAGCAGCAGCTCGCTCTGCCCCCACCCCCGCGTGACCCCCACCGCCAGCGCCCCGTTGAGCTCCCGAAATCCGGTGTTGGCCAGCGCGTAGTCGGGGGTGGTGGCGGTCCCCGCCACGCGCCCGGTGAGGCGCAGCCGCACCCCCACCCCCTCGCGCGCCCCGGGCACCCGCGTGGTGAACCCCGCCGCCCCCACCGACAGCGCCCCCTGCCGCGAGTTGCTGAACAGGTTGGCCGCCACCTCGCCGTGCACCGGCCCCCCGGTGGGAACGGGCGCGTGGTCCACCCGCATCACCCCCCCCAGCGCGTCCGGGCCGTACAGCACCGTGGCCGCCCCCCGCACCACCGTCACGGCGTCCGCGTCAAAGCTGTCGATGTTGGGGGCGTGCTCGGTCCCCCACTGCTGGTCCTCCTGCCGGATCCCGCCGTTCATCACCAGCACGCGCTGCGAATTCAGCCCCCGAATGACCGGCTTGGCCACCGCCGGCCCGAACTGGATGAGCGCCACCCCGGGGAGATGCTTGATGCTCTCCCCCAACGTCTGCCCTCGCACGGCGGCCAGCGCCTCGGCGTCCAGCGTCGAGGTGGCCGCCACCCGCGCCAACCGCTCGGCCACGGTATCCCCCCGCACCGCCACCGCCGCCAGCGTCGTGGCGGCCTGGGTGAGGGTGATGGTCACCAGCCGGTCGGCCTCCCCCAGCTCCACCGTGCGGGTGACGGGGGCATACCCCAGCGCCCGGACGGTCAGGCGGACGGTGCGGGCGGGCAGGTCGCGGAGCGTAAAGCGCCCCTTGGCGTCTGTACGGACGTTTCGCGTGATCAACGCATCATTATTACGCCAGTCTGCAATCACTTCCGCGTCACTTACCGCCATCATAACGCCAGTGTGCGCAGCAGTCTGCACTATCCCGTGCAGCTGCCGTACCCCCGCCCCGGCTTGCGCCTGCCCGGCCACGGGGCGCCCCACCGCCAGCGCGGCCAGCGCCAAGGCCGCGACCCGGGCACCGGCGACCGGCCAAGCAGCACGCGCCACCCGCCCGAGCCACCTCGGCCACCCCAGCCCTCCCCGCTCGCCGCCCTGTGCCATCAACCCATCATAGCTGAGAAACCACAATCAACAAGTCTCCCCTCACCGGACCGACCGATACCGCGTCGTAAACTGCGGCTGCACCCACGCCTGCTTCCCCATCGAGTCCGTCACCCGCGCCCGCACGTACCGTTCCTGCCCCGTCAACCGATAGGTCGGCGTCAGCGACGCCTCGGTGGCCAGCACCCGCCCCCCGTCGCCAATGAAGGTGGTCGTGTACTTGAAGTTCCCCTGCGGCGCGATCCGCACCGCCAGCGTGCTGTCGGTGCCCACCACGTCCTCCAGCACCACCCCGGTGCTGGCGTAGAAGTGCCCCGCCTCCAGCGCGGTCATCAGCGCCGCCGTCTCCAGCCGAGGCGCCTTCACCACCACCCACCCACGCCCGGGGTTGGGGCGGGAGGCGGCAAACTCGCCCTGGAAGTAGTGCGCGTCGTCCACCGCGATCCCGTAGATCACCTTCCCGCCGGTCAGCAGGTGATCCCACGCCTCCTCCATCCCCGGCCACCCGCCGCCGCCCGTGTTATGCACGGTGGGATGGCCGTTGTAGATCTCGATCAGCCGGTCCCCCCGCACCTGCGCCAGCGTGGCGGTGTCCAGGCTCCACACGAAGTTGGGGTGGTTGATGTGCGGCACCGCCTGCGCCTCGCGAATGCGCGTGACCGTGCGCTGCACCGTCCCCAGCAACGTCGAATCCTTCACGGGGGGGATCACCTCCCGCACCGCCAGCGCGTTCACGTGCACCTCGGCCCGGCGCCCGGCCCCCTGCCAGTTGGTGGTCACCTCCTCCCCCGGCACCAGCAGGAACCCGGTGTCCATCACCGCCGCCAGCGTGGCGGGGTCGGTGAAGACGTTGTGGTCGGAGAGCACCAGGAACTGGTAGCCGTGCGCCTTGTACCACTGCGCCACCACCCCCGGCGGCGAGTCGCCGTCGCTGTTGAGGGTGTGCGCGTGAGTGTTCCCCTTGAACCAGCGGCTCCCCGGCTGGGGCGCCTCGGCCACGAAGCGAGTGCGGACCGGGAACGCTTCGGCCACCGCCCACCAGCCGGCCAACGCCAGCGCGAGGGGGGCCAGGCGGCGGGCGACCGCGCGGAGGGAGGGCGCCCGGAGGGAATGGGAGGCGGTCGGCATGCGGCAAAGCTGCGCCCCGCCGGGCCGAGGCGCCACCGCGCGGCGGCCTTGGTGGGCGCGCTGTTACCGCCCCCCGTCGCTGGCCGTCCACTTTCGCATGCCACCCCTCCGCCCCCACTCCGTCACCGCCGCCCACCGGGCCCGTCGGCCCGCGCTCGGGTCCGCGCTCCTGCTGGCGCTGAGCCCCGCCTTGGCCTTGGCCCAAGGGGGCGACACCGCCCGCGTGGTGGCCGCCAAGCCCGCCACCTGGCACCTCCAAGCCACGGCCTTCCATAGCGAGGCGAACAACGGCATCGGCACCTGGCGGGGGCAGGATGTGCGGCTCCTCTACTCGGGGAAGCGCTTCAGCCCCTTCGTGAGCGTGGGACGGCAGACCCGCTCCGTCGGCCATCAGGAAGTGGCCGCCGTGGGCTCCTACGTGGTGCTCACCCCGTGGGCCTTCACCATCGTGGGGATGGGCGTGGCCCCCGACTACGGCACGGTGCTGTTCCCCAGGCGGCGCACCGACGCCAGCCTGTACCTCAGCGTGCCCAAGGTGCGCGGGCTGCTGATGTCCGGGGGGATCACCGACCTGCGCTTCACCGACCCGCGCACGGGGGGGACGATCCTCTCCGTGGGCCCCACGCTGTACTTCGGGCGGGGGATCTACACGGCGTCGCTGTTCCTCAACCGCGACCGGGCCAGCGGGGCCCGCTCCTCGTCGTGGCAGACGGGCGCGCAGTGGGGGACGCAGGGGAAGTACTGGGTGGGCGCGGGGATGGGCGCCGGCAACGAGGCCTATCGCGTCCTGTCCGCCACCCCCTTTGACGCCCGCTTCCGCAGCCGCTTCTACTCGGCGTTCGCGTCCAAGTGGATCACCAGCGGCACGGGGGTCTCCCTGCGCCTCGACTACGAAGACAAGATCGACGCCTTCCAGCGCCGCGCTCTCAGCCTCTCCTACTTCGTCGACTTCTAGCCCGTGGCCCGGTTTCGTTCCGGGCCGTCGCGCCCCCTCCCCCGCGACACGCTGGCGCCATGGGTGGGGGCGGCCGCGCTGGCCAGTCTCGCGGTGTATGTCGTGGTCAGCCCGGCCGTGGCGCAGTGGCGCGCCGCCGCCGGCTACCTGCGCTTCGTGGCGCGCACCTTCTTCGCCCAACCGCAGACGGCCGTCTGGTCTCCCGCGGTGACGCCGGCGCCCGGCGCGCCGCTGCTGGCGGCCGTGGCGCTGTGCGCGGCGCTGGCCGTGGGTGCGGCCGTCTGGGTGGCCATGCGGGGGCGGCCGGGCGCCGCGGCCATGGGGTGGGTGGCAGGGATGCTGGCCGCCGTGATCCCGCCGCAGGTGGTGGCGCTGGTGTGGTGGCCCGACGGACAGGGGAAGCTGTCGCCTGGGGTGCTGGCCGGGGCCCACCTGCTGCTGGTCCCCGCGGCGTGGGCATGGGCGTGGTATGAGCACCGCGCGCGACCGCCGCACGAGTTCCGCGCCGCGCCCAAGGTGCGGCTGGCGCAGCGCCACGCCGCTGCGCGCCCCGCGTCGGTCCCCGACAGCTCCCCCTGGTGGGTGCTGCCGGTGGTGGCCGCGGCCGTGGTGCTGTTCGTGGTGGCGCTGGGGAACGGCCTGACGGCCATCCAGGGGTACGATTCCTTCAGCGACCATCTGGCCCGCCCGGCCCGGTGGCTGGCCACCCGGCGCCTGGAACCCGGCGCGCCGGGGGAGGTGGTGACCTACTACCCCGGCAACTTCGAGCTCCTCGTGCGCTGGACGATGACGCTGGGGACCGACCGCCTCGGGGTGACGGTGGCGTGGGCCAGCGGCGTGGCGGCGCTGTGGGTGCTGTACCGCATTGCGCGGGAGCTGGGGCAGGGCGCGTGGACCGCCGCCCTCTCGGCCAGCGCCGCGGCCTCGTTGCAGGTGCTGGTGTACCAGTCGCTGGTGGTGTACAGCGACGGCTACACCGCGCTGTGCCTGCTGCTGGCCACCTGGCTGCTGCTGGTGTGGGTGCGCGAGGGCGCGGCCGACCTGCGGCTGGTGGCGGGACTGGGCGGGGCGCTGGGGTTGGCCATGGGGGCCAAGTACTCCGCCGGACCCTCGGTGGTGATCATCGGGCTCCTGTGGCTCTGGCACGCCCGCCGCGACCGGCGCGACGACGACCCCACCGGCGAGGGACCACCTCCCCCCGTGGTGGACCGGCGCTGGCTGCTGCCGCAGCTGGGGGTGCTGGTGGCGGCCGCGCTCCCGGGGATGGCCTTCTGGTACGGGCGCAACCTGCTGCTGGAAGGGAACCCGGTCTATCCGCTCGGGGTGGCGGGGCTCCCCGGCATCCCGCTGGGGGAACTGCTGGCCGGCGCGCCCGGACCGCGCACCCTGTGGACGCGCCTGTCGTATCCGTGGCTGGAGACCGGGCACGGCCCCGGCTTCGAGACGGGGATGGGGGCCACCTTCGCCGCCGTGGTGGTGCTGGCCGTCCCGCTGGCGCCGTGGGGCCAGGCGCGCGGGGCGGCCACCCGGCGGCTGGCGTGGCTGGTGCTGCTGGGCGCGATGGCCGCGTGGGTGAAGAGCGGCGTGCTGGTGCCGCGCTACGGCCTCTTCCCGCTGCTGCTGTCCTTTGCGTTCGTGGGCACGCTGTGGGAGGCGTTTCCGTCACGGCTGCTGCGCGCGGTCACCGTGCTGGCCGCCGTGGGCACCATGACCGTCCTCTCGCTGGAGCTGGCGGGCGGGGCGCTGTATCAGGCCGTCATGCACCGCCCGGACGCCCCGGTGCCCGCGGCCATCGACACGCTCCCCGCCGCCCGCGTCCTCAACCTGGCCGGCGAGCCGTCGGGGTACTACGCCATGGGGCGCGACCGTCGGCACCGCGTGCTGTCGCAGTTCCGCCGGGTCACCCCGGCCGACGTGCCCGCGCTGCGCCCCAACTACCTGCTCATCCCCGAGTCGCGCGAGGCGGAGTTCCGCCGCGCGCTCCCCATGACGCTGCTGGGGCGGTGGCGCACGCTGAGCGCCACCGGCGATTCGGTGGGGACGGCGCTCTGGCAGTGGCCGGCGCTGGCGGACACGCTGGGCGGCACGCCGGGCGACACCGCGGCCGTGCCGGGGGACGTGTCCCCTGGCGCGCGCCCCGCGATGCCCCCGGTCGTACGCCCCGCGATGCCCCCCGTCGTCCGCCCCCGCTGACCGGGAGCGTCCATGCAGCGCGATGCCTACACCCTCATGGCCGCCGCCGAGCGCGACCACTGGTGGTTCCGCGGCCGGCGGCTGTTCATCGAGGCGGCGCTGCGCCGTGCGGCGCCGCGCCCGGGCGGGCAGCTGCTGGACGCCGGCTGCGGCTCGGGGGGCAACCTGGCGCTGCTGGGCCGCTTCGGCACGGTGTGCGGCTTCGAGTATGACGACGAGGCGCGGGCGGTGGCGGCCGCGCTGGGCATCGGCGAGGTGCAGCCGGGGACGCTCCCCGACGCGATCCCCTTTGGCGCACGCCGCTTCGACGCCATCGGCCTTTTCGACGTGCTGGAGCACCTGGAGGCGCCGGTGCCGTCGCTGCGCGCCCTGGGGGCGCGGCTCGCCCCCGGCGGGGCGCTGGTGCTGACCGTACCGGCGATCCCGTGGCTGTGGGGGCCGCACGACGAGGTCCACGGGCACTACCGGCGCTACACCAGGGCCACGCTGCGCGCGCACGCCGAAGCCGCGGGGCTGCGCGTGGAGTACTGCTCGGCGATCAACCTGCTGCTGCTGCCGCTGGCGGTGGCGCAGCGGCTGCGCGAACGGGTGCTGGGGTACCGCCCCGAGGCGCTCACCCCGTCGCCGCTGGTGAACCGGCTGCTGTACGCCGTGTGGCGGCTGGAGCGGCTGGTGGTGCCGCACGGACGGCTGCCGCTGGGGCTGTCGTTGCTGGCGATCCTGCGGCGCGCGGAGGAGCGCGTGGACGACGCGACGGCGCACGCGGCGGGTGAGGCGGCGGGTGAGGCGGCGGGGGCTCGGTGACCGGCGCAAGGGCGGACGGGGGAGCGGACGCGGACGACGCGCTGCGCGTGCGGCTGGTGGTCCCCTGTCACAACGAGGCGCGGCGGCTTGATCCGGCGGCGTTTCACGGCGCGCTGGCCGCCGCCCCGTGGCTGTCGCTGCTGTTCGTGGACGACGGCAGCACCGATGACACGGCCGTGCGGCTGGAGGCGCTGGTGGCCGCCTGTGCGGGGCGCGCGCGGCTGCTGCGCCTGGCGCGCAACGTGGGCAAGGCGGAGGCGGTGCGGCACGGGCTGCGCGAGGCGGTGCAGGACGCGCCGGTGTGCGGCTTCTGGGACGCCGACCTGGCCGCGCCGCTGGCGGAAGTGGCCACGCTGCGCGCGGTGCTGCAGCGGGACCCCGCGGTGGAGTGGGTGTGGGGGATTCGGCTGCGCGCCCTGGGGCGCGACGTGCGGCGCCAGGCGCTGCGGCACTACCTGGGGCGCGGGTTCGCGACGGCCACGTCGCTGCTGCTGGGGATCGACTCGTACGACACGCAGTGCGGCGCGAAGCTGTTCCGCGACGGGGCGCTGCTGCGCGCGGCGCTGGCCGAGCCGTTCCGGTCACGGTGGATCTTCGACGTGGAGCTGCTGGCGCGCGCCGACGCCCTGCTGGCCACCGAGGGGACGCGGAGGCTGGGGGCGGTGGTGTACGAGCAGCCGCTGGCGGTGTGGCACCACCAGCCAGGGTCGAAGGTGCGCGGCGGGGACTTCGCGCGGGCGCTCGCGGAGCTGTGGACGGTGCACCGGGACCGCGGCGCGTGGCGGCGGCCGCTCGTCTGAGGCGGCACCGGCGGTTGTCTGGTACCGAAGACCTCGTGCCTCCGCCTCAAATCTGGGGCCCCTCGCCGCCTCAGGCTTTTCCTGCTCGAGGCGCCGAGGGGCCCTAGGTACGAGGGAGAGGGCCGAGGGAATCGATGCGAGCGGGATCCGCCTGGCACCGAAGACCTCGTGCCTCCGCCTCAAATCCAGGGCCCCTCGGCGCAGCCTCAGGCTTTTCCTGCTCGAGGCGCCCAGGGGCCCTGGGTACGAGGGAGAGGGCCGAGGTGATCGAGACGAGCGGTACCCGCCTGGCACCGAAGACCTCGTGCCTATCCCTCCTACCTAGGGCCCCTCGGCGCAGCCTCAGGCAGTGAATCCCTGCGACAGTCGCCAGCCCCCCCCGCTACCCCGGCGGCACCCGCAGCGAGTCGGCCAGCGACAACGGCACCCGCACCCCGTACCCCGAGGCGCGCGCCACCCGGCGGAAGTGCTCGTAGGCCGCGTCCGCCACGGCACGGATCGCCTGCTGCCCCGGCGCCGCGTCGCCATACGTGGTCATCACGGCCAGCGCATACGGGCGCCCCGGCAGCGCCACGATCCCCCACGCGGTCTCCACCCCCTCCACGCTCCCGGGCTTCCACGCCACGCGCACGCCAGCGGGTACGCTGGCCGGGAGCGCGCCGTCCTTGGGCAGCTCCAGGATGCGCCGCAGGTCGTCGCACCGGGCGCGCGACATGGGCAGCGCGCACCGGTGGAGCCGCTCCAGCACCGTGAGCGCGCCCGCGGGGGTGGCCACGTTTTCCTCCCCCCGCGCGCTGGCCAGCGGGCGGATCATC
>JBEIJM010000094.1:0-13140 GCA_040380205.1 Gemmatimonadaceae bacterium | reverse complement strand
TGAGCCGAAGCCCCGGTAAACGGCGGCCGTAACTATAACGGTCCTAAGGTAGCGAAATTCCTTGTCGGGTAAGTTCCGACCTGCACGAATGGCGTAACGACTTGGGCACTGTCTCGACCACGCGCTCGGCGAAATAGCAGTCTCGGTGAGGATTCCGAGTCCCCGCGACAGGACAAAAAGACCCCATGCACCTTTACTGCAGCTTGTCATTGGCGATTGTATAGGACTGTGTAGCATAGGTGGGAGCCGTTGAGACGGGGGCGCTAGCTCTCGTGGAGGCACCAGTGAAATACCACCCTGTGCTGTGTGAACGCCTCACCGCGGTAGGCAAACCCTATCCGGGACCGTGGCAGGTGGGCAGTTTGACTGGGGCGGTCGCCTCCGAAAGAGTAACGGAGGCGCGCGAAGGTTGGCTCAGCGCGGTCGGTAATCGCGCCTATAGAGTGTAACGGCAGAAGCCAGCCTGACGGTGAGACCGACGGGTCGAACCGAGACGAAAGTCGGCCGTAGTGATCCGGTAGCCCGGTGTGGATCGGCTATCGCGCAACGGATAAAAGGTACGCTGGGGATAACAGGCTTATCGCGCCCGAGAGTTCATATCGACGGCGCGGTTTGGCACCTCGATGTCGGCTTGTCACATCCTGGGGCTGGAGAAGGTCCCAAGGGTCCGGCTGTTCGCCGGTTAAAGTGGCACATGAGCTGGGTTCAGAACGTCGTGAGACAGTTCGGTCTGTATCCGTCGTGGGCGTTGGAGAATTGAGGGGAGCGGACTTTAGTACGAGAGGACCGAGTCGGACGATCCGCTCGTGTCCCGGCTGTGGCGCCAGCTGCAACGCCGGGTAGCGATGATCGGTGGCGATAACCGCTGAAAGCATCTAAGTGGGAAGCGCCCCCCAAGATGAATTCTCCCTGGAGCCTCGAGCTCCCTGAAGGGCCGGAGGAGACTACTCCGTCGATAGGCGGCACGTGGAAGCACCGCGAGGTGTTCCGAGCGCAGCCGTCCTAATCGCCCGTGCGGCTTGACTCCCCCATGGTTTTTCCATGGGACACAAGAATTCCGCAGAGCACACGCTCGTCATGGCGATGTCGCCCCAAGCGGCGAATCGCCCCACGATCACTCCCGTACCGTTCGTCATACCGCGAACAGTCATCAGTTCGCTGGCGACTAGAGCGTCTGGGCCACACCCGTTCCCATCCCGAACACGGTCGTTAAGCCAGACAGCGCCGATGGTACTCCGGTCGAGAGATCGCGGGAGAGTAGGCCGTCGCCGGCACCCCTTCGAGGCCCCCGTCACTCCGGTGACGGGGGCCTCGTGTCGTTTCAGACCCCCGCCCACACCGCTCGCCACCACGACACCCACGGCGCGCGACCACCTCGAAGACGTCCCGACCCCATGACTCCCATCCACAAGGCCGGGCTCGTCGCCGTCGCCGGACGGCCCAATGCCGGCAAGTCTACCCTCCTCAATCAGCTCGTCGGCGAAAAACTCGCCATCACCTCACCCAAAGCCCAAAGCACACGGCACCGCATCGTCGGCATTCGCTCCGATCCCGGATGCCAAATGGTCCTCCTCGATACCCCGGGGCTCCTCGATCCCCAGGATGACCTCCATCGCGCCATGCGCGTGGCCGCGCTTGGCGCCCTCCGCGATGCCGACCTGATCGTACACCTGGCCGACGCCGCCGCAGGCTACCCGCCGGCGTTGCAACAGGTCGCCGCGCTCGAGACACCCCCGCGGGCTCCGGTCCTCGTCGTGCTCAACAAGGTCGATCGCCTGAACGAGGAGCAACGCACCACCCTGGCCAAGGCCCACCCCGAGGCGATTCCGGTGTCGGCCCTGACCGGGGAAGGGATCCCGGCCCTCCTGGAGACCATCGCCCGACACCTGCCAGAGAGCCCGTCCCTGTACCCGGAGGATGAGCTGTCCACCCAGCCGGTGCGCTTCTTCTGCGCCGAGCTCGTCCGGGAGACCGCGCTGGAACAGCTGGGGGACGAACTCCCGCATGCCCTGGCGTGTGAAATTGAGGAGTTCCGGGAAGGGTCCACCCCGCTGTACATTCGAGCCGTCCTGCACGTCGAACGCGACAGTCAAAAAGCCATCGTGATTGGAGCCAACGGCCAACAGATCAAGAAGCTCGGTCGGTCCGCTCGTGAGAAGATTGAGCGGCTGGTCGGTGCACCGGTCTATCTCGACCTGTGGGTGAAGGTGCTTCCCAATTGGCGGCGCAAGCGCCACGCGCTGCTCCGGTTCGGGTACGACGACCCCTCCCGCGCGGGGTGAGGGCGGCATGAGGGGACCCTCCGCCTGGGTCGGACGTGTGCTGCTCGCCTTGGCCCTCGCCGTCGCGGGTGGGGCGCCAACGGGCGCGCGGGCGCAGTCCGGTGCGCTCTTCCTGTTGGTACCCTTCGGGGCCCAAGCCGTGGGGCGCGGTGAGGCCGTGACGGCCGACCGATCGGCGGGGACGGAGGGGATCTGGTGGAATCCCGCGGCGCTGGCCCGGTTGGACAAGCGCGAGGCGGCCGTCCACCATGGACAAAGCGTCATCGCCACCACGGATATGCTCGCCATGGCGGTCCCGAGCCGCGTGCTGGGGACCTTGGCCGCGGGCGCGTACCTCGTCAACTACGGCGACCAGCAGGCCACCGATCCCGTCAATGGCGCCCCCATCGGGGTGATCACCAATCGCAACTACCTGGTCGCCCTTTCGTATGCCACCCCGGCGGGTAAACGCCTCAATGCCGGCCTCACCTACAAGTTCCTGATGCTGCGCTTTGCCTGCAGCGGACTGTGCGGGCAGGTCCCGGCCATCTCCGGGTCCACGAGTGCGCTGGATGCGGGGATCCAGTATCTGCTGCCAACCGCGCAGCCCATCACCATCGGGGCCGCCATCCGCAATCTCGGTCCTGCGCTGCAGCTCAAGGATGCGGAGCAGGCCGATCCGCTGCCGCGGGTGGTGCAGCTCGGGGGGGCGGGGGAGTTGCCGCTCGCCGCGCTCACAGCCGCCGGCGCGTCCCTCGAGCTGAGTGGCGATCTACAGCTTGCCGAAGCGCTTGGGGGGACCGCCGTGGGGATTGGCGCCGTGCTGGGATACCGCAAGGAGCTGTTCCTGCGGGGCGGCTACAAGCTGCAGACCGGTGATGCACGCGGCCCGTCGTTCGGCATCGGGTATCGGCGCGGCGGATTTTCCGTGGACTTCGCGCGCCGGCTGGGCGGGTTGTCGGCGCAACTGGGGGAGCCCCCGACGTTCGTGTCCCTCCGCGCCCGGTTTTGATGGGCCACGTCCTCCCGTGTGGCGCCCGTCCGGTTCGCGTGCGGCCACCGGCTGCGCCCAGCCACTTGGCGCGCCGATCCCGCCAGCCGGGTCGCCGGCTGGCGCCTGTGGCGGTCGTGGCGTGGTGGGCGGTCGCCCTCCCGCTGCTCGGACAGGCGGGCCCAACTGATTCGCGCGCCTTGGCGCCGGGGCCGGTGGAGGCGCCTGCCGCACTGGCCGCGCGCGTGCCGGTACCACCCCACGAGGGAGGTTCCACATCCGGGTCCCGCCTGGCCGTCCTTGCCGGCGTGCGCGACCCGGCCAGGACCGCGCGGGCGCCCTGGTGGGCACCCGTGGCCTCCGCGCTGGTCCCCGGAGCCGGTCAGTTCGTCTTGGGGCAGCAGCGCAGCGTGGGCTATGTGGTGGCGGAGGCCTATCTTCTGCTGCAGGCGCTCGGCGCTCGACGCGACGGCGACCGGCAGCGCGACGCGTACCGCGAGCTGGCGGCGTCGGTGGCGCGTCGCCGCTTTGGGGCACAGCCCGCCATTGGGACGTGGGATTACTACGAATCGATGGAGAAGTTCCTGGAGAGCGGGGGGTATGACCGCATTCCCGGGGGAGCGGTGGACCCGGAGTTGGATGAGGCCACCTTCAACGGGGCGCGATGGCTGCTGGCAAGGCAGATCTACTGGCGCGACCCTCGCGAGGCCCCTCCCCTGACGTCGGCGGAATACCAGCGGGCGTTGGCGTTCTATCAGGCGCGAGCGGTGCGGGAGGGCTTCCAGTGGAGTTGGCGCGATGCCCAGCTGGAGCAGGACCTCTACCGCCAGACCATCGCCGAATCCAATCGCAGCTATCAACGGGTGGTGACGCTGACGGGCGTCGTCTGGATGAACCATCTGGCCAGCCTGATTGATGCGTATGTCTCGTGGCGCATCCGTCGGTTTGGTGGGGCGGGGGTGGCTGGTCTCACCGTGGAATCGGTCCGCCTGGAGGCGCTGCCGCAGGCGGGAGGGATCGCGTTTGGCGGGCAGGTGCGTCTTGTGCCATCGCCGAGGGGGCGGTGACACCGCGAACCGCGGCCGCCAACCGGCGCGACCGAGCGTTGCTGACGGAACACGCCGTGGCGCTGGTGGGCGGCCGAAAGGCCCCGCCCCGGTGGCTGTCCGCGTGGTTGGCCACTGTCGGGCTTCGGGGGGAGCGCTTCGGCCAGGACGAGGCGGTGCTCTCCGCGTTGTTGGTGTCCCGACCTCGTGCCGTGGTGCTGGATGCCCGGGACGAGGGCGCAGGGGACGGAGGGGCGGCGCGAATGCTGGCGCTGTGTGGGGCCATCAAGGCGCAGGCCTTCACGGCGCTGATCCCCGTGGTCGTGCTGGTGCGCCCCGCAGCCGTGGCCGAGGCGCTGGCTGCCGGGGCCGACGAGGTGCTGTCCGCGGCGCTGCGCCGGCCGGAGGCCGAGGCGCGGCTGGATGCGCTGCTGCGCCGAAGTGATCGGGACACCGATGTGCATCCCTCGTCCCGATTGGTGGGGACCAGAGCCATTGCGGCCGAGCTGGAGCGGCGCGTCCAGGATGGGCGGCCGTTTGCCGCGGGGTATGTGGACCTGGATCACTTCAAGGAGTTCAACGACCGCTACGGCTATCATCAGGGCGATCGCGTGATTCGGCTGCTGGCACGCATCCTCCACGATACGGTCGTCGGGGTGTGCGGCGCGGAGGGGTTCGTGGGGCACATCGGCGGGGACGACTTCCTCTTTGTCATTCCGCTGGAGGCGGTGCCGACGGTGGCGGACACCGTGGTGGAGGTCTTTGACGCCCTCATCCCCTGGCAGTATTCCGATCAGGACCGTCGCGTGGGATATTTCCTCGGCAAGGATCGGCGCGGGCAGTTGCACCGCATCCCGGTGATGACCCTGTCGATCGGGGTCGTCACCAATCAGCATCGGCGCTTCACCCGGGGACATGAGGTCAGCGAGTTGGCGACGGAAATGAAGGGATACGCGAAGACGTTGCCGGGGTCGGTCTGGGCGCTGGACCGCCGGCGCGAGGGCGTCTCATGACGGTCACCTGTCCCGAGTGCCGCTCCGTGTTTCGAGTGGATCCGGCCAAGGTGCCGGTCTCCGGGGTACGCGCTCGTTGCGCCGTGTGCGGGGGCGTGATCGCCATCGGTGGTGGCACGCTGCCGGTCAGCGTGGCGCCCGAGGGGGCGCTGGGCGGTCGAGCGGGGGGGGGCGGCTCCGGTGGTGGGGCGGGCAGAGCGGGCGTGGGGGGCGACATGACGGCGGTTGCCGCGGGTCCCGCTCCGGTCACCGCGCCCCCCCTCCCGGCTGCCCCAGTCCCGGGTCCGCCCGCCGCTGCGAGTCCGCCCGCCGCTGCGGGTCCGCCCGCCGTGGTGCCCCGTCGGCCGACGCCAGCCTACACGGACATCCCGGTGGCCTTTCCGGTGTTTGGGCGGTCCAGCGCCACGCCAGCCTCGGTCTCGGTGGTCGCTCCGGTGGTTCTTCCCGAGCCGCCAGCGCCCGGGCCGCTGGCGGCGGTCTCCGGTGGGGCCTCGGCGCCCTTGTGGGAGCCCCTGCCCGCGTCGCAGGCAGGGGGGGCCGCCTCGGCCAGCGCCCCGGGATCCGTGCCGGGGAGTGGCGGTCGCGTCTCGATCAACCCGTTCCTGCGTGCGGACCCCGACACCCGGGCGCGCCGATTGGCCCGGGCGCTGGTGTCGGATCTGGTTGCGTACCACCCGCAGAAGCGGGAGGAAGGGGTGCGGGAGGGGACGTTGCGGCAGCTGTTCCGCGACGACATCCGCAAGAGCTACGAAGAGTATGTGGAGCAGGTGGGGCGTGAGGTGGCCGAGCAGTCGCGCCACTTCCAGGACGCCTTGAATGACATTCTGGCCGGAGGGCGGGCGCTGTTCTAGCCTCGGGGAGGCGCTGGTTGCCGGCGTCGGATTCCAGTAGCTTCCGACATCGCCCGGGGACGACCGTCATCCGGGTCAGGATCGACCTGCGGGCCGCCTTTCCGTGCGGAAGGCGGCCCGCGCCGTGCGCGGAGGCTCGGGATGCAGGACGGAGAGCGGGAGAAGGTGCTGGCCCTGGCGGCGTCGCGGCTGTCCGACATGCGGAGGTACCTTTGACGTCGAGACCAAGCGCGAGACGCTGAACGCGTACGAGGCGGAGATGGCCGAGGGGGCGTTCTGGGACGACCAGGAGCGCGCCCGCGACATCGTCCAGCAGGTCAAGGAGCTCAAGGGGTGGGTGGAGCCCCACGAGTCCCTGACCGCGCGCGTGCAGGCGGCGCAGGAGCTGGGCGAGCTGCTGGCGCTGGAGCCGGACGACGCGATGGCCGCGGACCTGGACGGCGAGGCGCAGCGGATTGCGGAGGAGCTCGAGGCGTTCGAGCTGCGCACCCTGTTGCGCGGGCGCGACGACCAGCGCGACGCGCAGTTGGAGATCTCGGCGGGGGCGGGGGGGACGGAAGCGCAGGATTGGGCGCAGATGCTGCTGCGGCTCTACACGCGGTGGGCCGAGCGCAAGGGGTATGCGATGGAGATGCTCGACCTCAGCGAGGGGGAGGAGGCCGGGATCAAGGGGGCGGTGCTCGAGATCAAGGGCCCCTTCGCGTACGGCTTCCTGCGGCCGGAATCCGGGGTGCACCGGTTGGTGCGCATTTCCCCGTACGACTCGCAGGCCCGCCGGCACACCAGCTTCGCGTCGGTGTTCGTCTATCCGGTGGTGAACGAGGAGATCAACATTGAGATCCGCGACGAGGACCTGCGGGTGGACGTGTATCGCGCCTCGGGAGCGGGGGGCCAGCACGTCAACAAGACGTCGTCCGCCGTGCGCATCACCCACCTGCCCACGGGGATCGTGACGGCCTCGCAGCAGGAGCGGTCGCAGTTCAAGAACAAGGCCACCGCGCTCAAGATGCTCAAGAACCGGCTCTACCAGCTGGAGGCGGAGAAGCAGGCCGCGGTGAAGGCCGCCTTTGACGCGAACAAGCAGGACGTGACGTTCGGGAGCCAGATCCGCAGCTACGTCTTCCAGCCCTACACCATGGTGAACGACCACCGCACCGAGCTCAAGATCGCCGACGTGCAGAAGGTGATGGACGGGGGCATCGACCCGTTCATCCAGGCATATCTGAAGCAGGAGAGCGCGGCCGGGGCCGGGGGGGCGGGCGCGTGAGCGACGAGACGGGGACCGCCGGGACCGCCCCGCGTCGCGGAATGGCGATGGGGCTCCGCCAGGGGCGCTCGCAGGTCGTGATGGACCGCCTGCAGGCGCTGGACGAGCTGGAGTCCGCGGGGATCCACCCGTTCGCGTATGCCTTCGACCGCACGCACACGGCGGCGGCGGCGGTGGCGCTGCTGGATGGGGGCGCGACGGAGGGGGCGGAGATCGCCACGGCCGGACGGGTGCAGTCCGTCCGGCGGATGGGCAAGGCGGGATTCGCGCACCTTGTGGACGATTCCGGCCGGGTGCAGGTCTACCTGCGCGCCGACCAGCTGACGGACGAGGCGTCGCTGCGGGTGACCCACGCGCTGGCGGTCGGGGACATCGTGGGGGTTCGCGGCACGATGATGCGCACCCGGACCGGGGAGCCGACGGTGCAGGTGCGTCGCATCGAGATGCTCGCAAAGGCGGTCCGCCCGCTGCCGTTCGCGAAGGAGGAGGTCGTGGACGGGCGGGTCGTGCGGTACTCCGAGTTTGCCGACACGGAGCAGCGGGCGCGTCAGCGCTACGCGGACCTGGCGGTGCACCCCGAGGTGCGGGCGCTGTTCCGCGCGCGCTCGGTGCTCGTGCGGGCGATTCGCACGCAGCTGGACGGGCTGGGGTACCTGGAGGTGGAGACGCCGGTGCTGCAGCCGCTGTACGGCGGCGCGGCGGCGCGCCCGTTCGTGACGCACCACAACACGCTGGACATGCCGTTGTATCTGCGGATCGCCGATGAGCTGTACCTCAAGCGGCTGATCGTGGGGGGCTTCGAGCGGGTGTATGAGATCGGGCACGACTTCCGGAACGAGGGGATCGACCGGACGCACAATCCCGAGTTCACGATGCTGGAGTTCTACGAGGCTTTTGCGGACTACGGCACGATGATGGAGCGGGTGGAGTCGCTCCTGGTGGCGTCGGCCGAGGCGGTCCGAGGGGTGCCCGGATTGGAGGCGGAGGTGCCGGTGCTTGTGCCGCCGTTCCCGCGCCTGTCGTGGGCGGGGTCGCTGTCGCAGGCGGCCGGAGCGGACGTGATGGCGCTGGAGGACGGGGCGTTGCGCGCCCTGGCGGAGCGGGTCGGGGTGGCCAAGGTGGCCACGCTCAGCCGGCCCAAGGTGCTGGACGAGCTGTTCCAGGCGCTGGTGGAATCGCGCATCGATACGCCGACCTTCGTGGTGGACTACCCCATCGAGCTGTCGCCGCTGGCCAAGCCCAAGCGGGGGGGACCGGCGGGGTTGACGGAGCGGTTCGAGCTGTTTGCCAAGGGGAAGGAGCTGGCCAACGCCTTCTCGGAGCTCAACGATCCCATCGACCAGCGGGAGCGCTTCGAGGCCCAGGCGCGGTTGCGCGACGCCGGGGACGAGGAGGCCTCCGGGGTGGACGAGGACTACCTGCGCGCGATGGAATACGGGATGCCCCCCACCGGTGGCGTGGGGATCGGGATCGACCGCCTGTTCATGTACCTGACGGGGACGGCGAACATCCGCGACGTGATCCTGTTCCCCACGATGCGCCCGGAATGAGGCGGCCGTGACGCGCCTCGAGCTGGCCATTGCGTGGCGCTACCTGCGCAGCCGCCGGGGGTCGCGGCTGCTGTCGCTCATCAGCGTGATCGCGATCGCGGGGGTGCTCGTGGGTGTGAGCGCCCTGATCGTGATCATGGGGGTGATGAACGGGCTGCAGCGGGATTTGCGGGAGAAGATCCTGATCGGCAGCCCCGACGTGCGGGTGTTGCCGTACGGATCGGACATGCGGCTGGCGGATTGGCGGGTGGTACTGGGAGCGGTGCGCGCGGTGCCGGGGGTGACCCGGGCGGCGCCCTTCGTCCAGACGCAGGGGTTGGTGCGCAACCTTGGCGGGTACCGGACTGGGGCCCAGGTGGTGGGGATGGAGCCTGCCGGTGTGCCGGGCACGGACGTCACCGCCATTCGCTCGCATGCCATCCTGGGCGATTTCCGCTTCGTCCGCGACGGCGTGGGGCTTCCCGGGGCGGTGGTGGGCAAGCTGCTGGCGGCCAAGCTGAACACCTTTCCGGGTGACACGATCGTGTTGCTGGGGGAGGCCGGGCTGGTGATGAACGCGGCCACGGGGCTCCTGATGCCGCGGGCGGACAGCATGGTGGTCAGCGGGGTGTTCGAGACCGGGATGTACGAATACGACGACGCCTACCTGTATCTGGACCTGCGGACGGCGCAGCGATTTGCCGGGCTGGGGGACGACGTCACCGGGGTGGAGGTGGCGACGGGCGATCGCTGGGCGGCCCCCGCGGTGGCGGCCCGCGTGCAACAGGCGCTGCAGGGGGTGGCCCCGGTGCGGGCGGTGGACTGGCAGGAGCAGAACCGCTCGCTGTTCCAGGCGCTCAAGCTGGAGAAGCTGGGGATGGGGGTGATCCTGCTGCTGATCGTCCTGGTGGCGGCCTTCAACATCGTGAGCACGCTGACGATGGTGGTGGCGGACAAGACCCGGGAGATCGGCATCCTGCGGGCGATGGGGATGCCGGCGCGGGCGATCCGCCGGATTTTCCTCTTTCAGGGCATCGTGGTGGGAGCGGTGGGCACCGGAGGGGGCCTGCTGCTGGGGACGGGGGTCGCCGTGCTGCTGGAGCGCTTCCGGCTGATTGCGCTGGACCCGTCGGTGTACTTCATCGATCACTTGCCGGTGGCACTGCAGTGGGGGGATGTGGCGCTGATCGTGGTGGCGAGCTTGGCGGTGTCGGCGCTGGCCACGCTGTATCCGGCGGGGCAGGCGGCGCGGCTGTACCCGGTGGAGGCGATCCGCCATGAGTGAGCAGGGGGCCGCCGCCGAGGCCCCGCTGGTGCTGGAGGCGGAGGGGCTGGTCAAGGAATTCCGTGGCGGCGACGGGGGGGTGCTCCGGGTGCTCGACGGGGCGTCGGTGCGGTTGCGGCGCGGGGAAATGGTGGCGGTGGTGGGGGCGAGCGGGTCGGGGAAGAGCACGCTGCTGCACCTGTTGGGCGGGCTGGAGCGTCCGACGGCGGGGGCGGTGCGTCTGGGCGGGGCGCTGCTGGAGGGGCTGACGGACGACGCCCTGGCGGCGCTCCGGAACCGGGCGGTGGGCTTTGTGTTTCAGTTCCATCACCTGCTGCGCGAGTTTTCGGCGCTGGAGAACGTCATGATGCCGTTGCGGATCGCCGGGGTGTCGGTTCCCGAGGCGCGCGAGCGGGCGTGGGGGTTGTTGGAGCGGGTGGGGCTGGGAGCGCGGGCTCACCATCGGCCTGGCGCGCTGTCGGGGGGCGAGCAGCAGCGCACGGCGGTGGCCCGGGCGCTGGCGGGCTCGCCGGCGGTGCTGCTGGCCGACGAGCCCAGCGGCAACCTGGATGCCCGGAACGCGGAGCGCCTGCACGAGCTGCTGGCTGGGCTGGCGCGTGATGGGGCGCTGGGGGTGATCGTCGTCACGCATAATCCCGCGTTGGCGGCGCGGGCGGATCGGGTGCTTACGTTGGAGGGGGGACAGGTGGTGACCACGGATGGCTGGCTGACGGGGCGCTGATGCTGTGTGACAGTTGTCGGGAGCGGGATGCGGAGGTGCACCTGACGCGCATCGTGGACAACGCGGTGACGCAGCTGCACTTGTGCGAGACGTGTGCGCGTGCGCAGGGGGTGGAAACGACGCTGGCGGTGCCCAAGCATCCGCTGGGGGACATCCTGCAGGCCGTGCAGCAGGGGGCGGCCGCCCCGGCGGAAGACGCGGCGGCGTGCACGTTCTGCGGGGCCACGCCGCGCGACTTTCGCGGCACCGGGCGGCTGGGGTGCGCCCACTGCTACGACGCGATGGAGACGAGCCTGCGCGAGCTGTTGCGGCGGTTGCACGGGAGCTCGCGGCATGTGGGGCGCCGGTACGAGCCGCCCTCGGCGCACGTGGCTCACAAGCCCGACTCGGTGCACGACCTGCAGGACCGGCTGGAGCGGGCGGTGGCGGCGGAGCAGTTCGAGCTGGCGGCCGAGCTGCGGGACCGCATCCGGGTGCTCGAGTGATGGGGGGGCGCGAGGGGCTGGACCTGTCGCTGCTGCCGGATGGCGGGATGCGGTGGCTGGATGCGTCCGGGGCCTACCCGGACGTGGTGATTTCCACCCGCATGCGGTTGGCGCGGAACGTCATGGGGTATGCGTTCACCGCCCGGGCCCGTGAGGGGGAGCGGCTCCGGCTGCTGGCCCAGGTGCGCGACGCGGTGGCGGGGGTGCCGTCGTTGCGGGAGAGCCTGCTGGTGCGGCTGGACGCGCTGGCGGCGCCCGAGCGGCAGCTGCTGCATGAGCGTCACCTGGTGAGCAAGGAGCTGGCCGGGGTGGAGGCGCCCCACGCGGTGCGGGGGGGGGCCGCCGTGTTCCTGGCGGACGGGGTGGGGGTGATGGTGAACGAGGAGGACCACCTGCGGCTCCAGGCGCTCCGCGCCGGGTTTGCGGTGGGAGAGGCGTTTGGCGCCGTGGACCGGCTGGATCGGGAGCTTGGCGGGTGCCTCCCGTACGCCTTCCACCGGGAATTCGGGTTCCTGACCGCCTGTCCGACCAACGCGGGCACCGGGTTGCGGGCGTCGGTGTTGATTCACCTGCCGGGCTTGGTGCTGACCAAGGAGATCAGCAAGGTGCTGGCCGGGCTCCAGCAGATGGGGCTGACCTACCGCGGTCTGTACGGCGAAGGGAGCGACGTGGTGGGGAACTTCTTCCAGCTGTCCAACCAGACGACCCTGGGGCGGACGGAGGAGGAGTTGCAGGACCTGCTCACCCGGGTGGTGCGCCATGTGATCGAGCGCGAGGAGGAAGCGCGCCGTGTGCTGGTTCGGGAGGCGGGGTATATTATCGAGGACAAGCTGTGGCGGGCGTACGGCACGTTGCGTCACGCCCGGAGCCTGACGTTTGACGAGGCGATGAACTATCTGAGCAGCGTGCGGCTGGCGGTGGGGCTGAAACTGATCCCCGAGGTGCGGGTATACACGCTGAACAAGCTGCTGGTGTTTGCGCAGGGCGCGCATGTGGCCCGTCAGGAGGGGCGGCTGCTGTCGGAGGCCGAGGCGTCGCAGGCGCGGGCGCGGTTGGTGCGCGACGCGCTGGCGGCGGACGGGGCGGCGGCGTGATGGGTCGGCGCTGGCGCGGCGGGGACGGGCGGACGGTCGGGACGGCGAGCGGGACCATGGGCGGGCATACGGGCGGGCACACGGGCGGGCACACCACCCCGAGGGGACGATGAACGGGTACAACTTCACCGAGCGGGTCCGGAAGGTGCTGGCCATGGCGCGCGAGGAAGCCGCGCGGCTGCACCACGAGTACGTGGGGACCGAGCACATCCTGCTGGGGCTGATCCGCGAAGGCGAGGGGGTGGCAGCCGCGGTGCTGCAGAACCTCAGCGTGGACCTTGAGGAGGTCACGCAGAAGATCGAGGACACCGTGAAGAAGGGGAAGGCGGCGCAGGCCACGGGCCCCGACCTGCCGTACACGTCGCGTGCCAAGAAGGTGCTGGAGCTGGCGATGGCCGAGGCGCGCGACCTGAACCACAGCTATGTGGGGACGGAGCACCTGCTGCTGGGGTTGGTGCGCGAGGAGAAGGGGATCGCGGCCCAGGTGTTGGGGGATGCGGGGGTGTCGCTGGAGTCGGCGCGGGCGGAAACGCTGCGCCTGCTGGGCACGGAGATGCCCCCGGCGGCGCCGGCGGCGGCCGCCGCCGCGACGCCCGG
>JBEIJM010000093.1:0-13275 GCA_040380205.1 Gemmatimonadaceae bacterium | reverse complement strand
TCCTTGGTGGCAGTGCCGGCGGCTGCGCCGATCGCCCGCCCGCCGGAGCCGACGCCCCCCTCACCGTCCCCGCTGGCCCCGATGCCGTCCTCCTGCGCGTGGCGCAGGAGGGGGGCGTGCTGACGGCCGTCGAGTATCCGGCCATGTCGCGCGTGCTGTGGCGCTCCGCCGGCCGCGTGCCGCCGCTCCGTACCGTCGTCGCGTTCGGGGCCGAGGACGGCTATCTCGCGGCGGTGGACACGCTGGGGGTGCCGGTGCGCATCGACCTGCGCGTGGGCGCCGTGGGGACGGAACGGCCGGACTCGGTGACGGCGGTGGCCTCCGCCGACGGGGCCGCGGCGTACCTGCGTACCCGCTCCGGGGAGCTCACCCGCCTCACGCCGTCGGGCGGCGACTGGCGGGTGCGCCCCGCCCTGCCCGCCCATGCGCTGCTGCCCCAGCCGGACAACAGTCTGCTGGTGGCAGGCGCCCAGGCGGGGCGGGTGCTCCTGTGGCGCGTGCGTCCTCCCGGCACCGACGTGGTGGACACTCTGGCCCTGGCGGTGGAGGGGGAGGCGGCGACGCTGGCCCGCCAGTTGGAGACCACGGCGCTGACGGTGGGCGATCGCGTGCTTCTGGGCGCCGGCGAGTCGGTGCTGGGGGTGCGCACACGCGATCTCACCCGGGTGCTGGCGGTGGCGCTCGGAGATCCGGTACGGGCGCTGGCGGCCACCCCCAGCGGGGACCGGGTCTTCGCGCTGCTGGACGACGACCGACGCCTGCGCATCGTGGACCGCTTTGCCGAGAAGGTCACGGGCTCGGTGCGGTTGCCGGTCCCCGCCTCGGCGCTCCGCATGGATCCGCTGGGACGGGTCCTGCTGGCGCGCGGACCGGGGGACTCCGTGTTCGTGGTGGACGTGGGCACCGAGTCGTTGCGCGGGGTGCTGCGGACCCCATGGCGGGGCGACCTCCCCCAGGTGCTCCCCGACGGCGCCGTGGCGGTGGTGCGCGGGGCGGACGTGGTGCTGCACCACCCGGGGTCGCTGGCCGCCGTGCGCACCGTGGCCGACGGCGCCGGGTTCTTCTGGCACGCGCTGCGCTGGAACGGCTTCCGGCCGCGCGCCAAGGGGCTCGACCAGCCGGTGGAATTCCGGCTGGGGGCCCCGCGGGATTCGCTGGACCCGTTCGCCCCCGAAGACAGCGGCGCCGCCTCCGGCGCGGCCCGTCGTGATTCGGGCGCGCCGCCTCCACCGGACACGCTGGCGGTCTTTCGCCCTGGGAGCATGCGCAGATGATGGGAGGCTACGGTCCCTCGCGCCGCGACGCGGAAGGTACGCGTCTGGCGCCGCTGATGAACGGGGTGTGCGCCGTGGTGGTGGCCGGCAGCGAGCCGGCCACGGCCGTGGCCGTGGCCATCGGCGCCGCGCGCGTGCAGTGCGCCACTCGCCGCGTGGCGGTGGCCGACCTGGTGGGGGATGCGCCCCTCATCCTGCGGCTGCTCCCGGATGACGACCCGCACGGCATCAGCGACAGCTTCCTCTATGGGGTGTCGTTCAACAAGATCGCCCGCCCCGTGGAGGGGGAGGACCAGCTGTTCCTGATCCCCTCCGGGAGCGAGCCGGTGACCACCGAGGCGATCTATGCCAACGACCGGTGGCGCCGCCTGTCGGCGGGGTTCCATCAGGTGGGGGCGCTGCTGGTGGTGGTGGCGCGACCCGAGGTGCCCGGCTTTGCGGCCCTGTGCACGCATGTGGGCGCCGTGCTCCCCGTGGGCGAGGTGCCGCTGACCCTGCCCGACGGGGTGGTGGTGTTGCGCCCAGAGCCGGAGCCCGAACCGGTTCCGGCCGCCCCCACCGCGCCCACCGCGCTCGAGGCGCTGCTGGCCCAGTCGGCCGCAACCGACCGGGAGTCCAGAGGCACGCGGCCGCCCCCGTCTCCGGACCGTGATGGCAAGACCGACGCCGTGGACGGTGACGGCGCCGCGCGTGGCCCGCGCTTGGGGCTCAAGGTAGACGCCCAGGGGATCGTGCGCCCCAAGGCCTCGCGCGGCGCGGTCGACGACGAGGCGGACGCGTTCGCGCCCCGCCCCTGGTGGCGGTCGCCCCGCACGCTGGTGTTGGCCGCGGTGGTGCTGGCCGGCGTCACCGTGGGGGCCCTCAACCCGGGGTGGATGGGACGGGCGATGGCCCCGCTCACGGGCGCGTGGCAGTCGCTGACCGGCGGCGGCACCGATTCCCTTGCGCTGGATGCGGCCGCCGCCGACTCGGCGCGGGCCGTGGCCGCCGCGACCGGACAGCCAACGCCGGCTCCTGCCGACTCCTCCGCGCCGCTTGTCGTGCTCCCGGACAGCACCGCGGTCGACACCCTGCCGCAGGGCGGCGCGGCCGGTGGCCCTCCGTCCGCAGCGGCCGATAGCGCCGCCGCCGTGCCGGTGCCCCCCGTCGTCACGCCCCCCAAGCAGATCACCCCCCCCACGCTGCGCACCGTGACGCCCCCCTCGGCGGGTGCCGCCAATCCGCCGAGCGCGGCGCCGGCGCCCTCCCGCCCAGCCGCGGCGGCGCCCCCCAGCGCGCCGCCGCCCCGCACGGCGCTCACGGTGGCCAACCCGGAGGACGCCAATCGGGCGGCCCGCTACGCGATCTACGTGGCCACCTCCAACACCCGTGACGGTGCCCTCCCCGATCCCCGCCTGCGCGGGGCCGAGGCCACGGCGTTGTCGCCGGTCACGGATGGCGGCGCGCGCTGGTACCGCCTGACCGTGGGGGCCGAGCCCTCGCGCGCCGAGGCCACGGCGCTGCTGGCGCGGCTGCGCGCCAAGGATCCCACCGTCTCCGGCAGCATCGTGGCGCTCCCCTATGCCTTCCTCGTGGAACGGGGGGTGGCGGCCGCGCAGGTCCCGGCGCGGCTGTCGGCGCTGGCCGGCCGCGGCGTCTTCGCCTACGCCTTGCGGCAGGGCGACGGCAGTGGCGCCATCTACACCGGCGCGTTCGAGTCGCCCGAGCAGGCGCGGACGTTGGCGGATTCCTTGCGCGCCGTGGGCATGGCGCCAACGCTGGTTTATCGAACCGGGAGAGCGTTCTAGTGCGGTTGACGAAGCTGGAAGTGCAGGGATTCAAGGCGTTCGCCGACCACCTCGAGTTCCGGTTCGAGCGGGGCGTGACCGCCATCGTGGGGCCCAATGGCAGCGGCAAGTCCAATGTGTCGGACGCCGTGCGGTGGGTGCTGGGGGAGCAGCGCGCCCGGACGATGCGCGGAGCCAAGATGGAGGACGTCATCTTCCACGGCTCGTCGGCACGCAAGGCGGTGAACATGGCCGAGGTGTCGCTGCACTTCGACAACGAGAGCGGCGAGCTGCCGGTGCCGTTCCGCGAGGTGGTGATCACGCGGCGGCTGCTGCGCACGGGGGAGAGCGAATACCTGCTCAACCGCGCGCCGTGCCGCCTGCGCGACATCCAGGACCTGCTGCGCGGCACGGGGCTGGGTGCCGACTCGGGGGTGGTGATCGAATCGAAGATGATCGACGCGCTGCTGTCCGACCGTCCCGACGAGCGGCGGGAGCTGTTTGAGGAGGCGGCTGGCGTGGGGCTGTACCGGGACCGGCGCCGGAGCGCCGAGCGGCGGTTGGAGGAGACCACGGTGGACCTGGCCCGCCTGGACGACCTCATTGCCGAGGTGCAGAGCCAGGTGCGGTCGCTGGCGCGGCAGCGGCGGCGGGCCGAACGGCACGCGGAGCTGACGGCGCGGCGCTTCCAGGTGGAGCTGTCGGTGGCCACGCACGAGATGGCGGCGTGGGCGGACGAGTTGGAGGCGCTGGAGGCGCGGCTGGGAACGGTGCGCGAGGCGCTCCCCGACGCCGAAGGGGCGATCGGCGAGGCGGAACAGGAGCGCGAGCGGCACCATGCCGGCCGCGCCACGGCGGAGGCGCAGCGCGTGGAGTTGGCGCGGTTGGCGGCCGAGCAGCAGGGGCGCGCGCAGCGGCGCGAGCGGGAGCTGGCGGTGGCCGAGGAGCGGCAGCGGAGCACCGAGCAGCGGCGCGAGCGCGCGGAGGAGGAGCGGCGCGAGAACGCGGCGTTCGAGCAGCGGCTGCGCGAGGAGCGGGATCAGGCGGCCACCGATCGGTCCACGCTGGTGGCGGAGGTGGCCGAGGCGGGAGAGGCGCTGGAGGAGCGGTTGCAGGCCGAGCAGGTGGCGCGTGAGACGGTGCAGCGAGCGCGGGGCGCCGTGGAGCAGCTGGAGCGGGCCGTGCGGGAGCAGCGCGACCAGGCGCGACGTGTGGAGCTGGATCGCGAGGGGGCCTCGCGGGAGCGCGGGGAGACGGCGCAGCGGCTCGCGGCGTTGGAGCAGGAGCGGCAGCGCCTGGCCGACACCGCCGCCGGCATTGCGCGGGAGCTGGAGCAGGGGCGCGAGCAGGTGGCGATGGCGCGGGCCGAGGAGGAGGAGGCGCGGCAGGGGCTGGAAGGGGCTCGGCTGGCGGCCGTGGCGGCACGCACCGCCGATGCCGAGGCCCGGGCGGCGCTGGCGGCCGCGGTGGAGCGGCGCACCGCGCTGGAAGGACGGGTGAACGCGCTGGCCAGCCTGGAGCGCGAGCGCGTGGGGTTGGCGCCGTCGGCGGCCAAGCTGCTGAAGGAGCGCGAGCGTTTTGGCGAGGGCGCGGTGCTGGGCCCGCTCACCGACTTCGTGTCGGCCGACGGGGACGCGGCGCGCCTGGTGGAGCGCTACCTGGGGGCTACGATGCATGCCATCGTGGTGCGCGATGCGGAGGCCGCCGAGGCGGTGCGCCGCTGGCATGCCGGCACGCAGCCGGGCCCCCTGTTGCTGCTGCCGCTGGACGTGGTGTCGGCGCTGGAGGCCGAGGAGGGGGCCCTGGGGAGCCGCGTGGTGGCCTCGGGGGTGGCGGCGCGGTGGGTGCAGGCGCTGCTGGGGCGGGTGCGCGCCGTGGACAATGGCGAGGCCTTCGTGGACGACCGGGGTGCCGTGTTCCTCCCCGGGTCGGCCACGGGCCCCGGTCCGCTGCAGCGTCGCGCCGAGCTGACGCGGCTGGAGGCGGACCTGGCGGCGGCGGATGCGCACCGCGAGGGGGCGGGCGCGACGGCGGCGGAGGCGCGCGTGGCGCTGCAGGAGGCCGAGCGGGCCCAGCAGGGGGCGGCGGAGGCGGCCGCGCGGGCGCAGCAGGAAGCCCGGCGGGCCGCGGAGGCGCTGCAGGACGGCGAGCGGCGGCGGGAGCGCGTGGAGCGCGAGCTCCGGCAGTCAACCGAGCTGGCCGAGCGGCTGGTGGCCCGTGTGGCCGAACTGGCGGGGCGCATCGAGGCGTTGGGGGTGCAGGGGGAGGCGCTGCTGGTGCGAGCCGGCGAGCAGGAGGCGGCCATTGCCGAGGCGCGCGAGGTACTGGCCGTGGCCGAGCGCGAGCTGGAACAGGCGCGCGAGGCGCGTGCCACCTGGCAGGTGACGCAGGCCCAGGCGCAGGCGCGGCTGTCGGTGGCCACCGATCGCGAGCGTCGCCTCCAGCAGGAGGACACCACGGCGGCCGCGCGGCGCGAGGCCTTGGCCCGGGAGCTGGCCATGCTGTCCGAGGCGGACTCCGTGCTGGTGCAGCAGCTGGACGGATGGCGGACGGAACTGGCCGCGGAGCAGCTGGCGGCAGCCGACGCGCAGGCGCGGCTGGAGGAAGCCGAGGCGGCGGTGGCGGCGGCCACGGTGGCGCTGGATGCCGCCGAACGGCGCCTGGACGAGGCGCGCCGCTTGGCCCACGGGCTGGGCGACCAGCTGCACCAGGCCGAGCTGCGGCACGCCGAGCTGGCCGGACGGCGGGAGGCCATCCGGCTGCGGCTGGAGACCGAATGGCGCAAGCCGCTGGAGGAGCTGTTTGCCGGCTTCGAGCCGTTGGAGATGGAGGCCGAGGCGCTGCGCGCCGAAGCGCAGGGGCTGCGCGAGGCGCTGGATGACCTGGGCCCCGTCAACCCGCTGGCCATCGAGGAGCACGAGGAGGAGCAGCGCCGGCTGGAGTTCCTCACCGGCCAGCGCAACGACCTGGTGGCGGCCAAGCAGTCGCTGCACCAGGCCATTCGGGAGATCGACGGCACCGCGCGCGAGCTGTTCCTGGCCACCTTCGTGCAGGTGCGCGAGAACTTCCGGCAGATCTTCCTGCGCATGTTCGGCGGCGGCGAGTGCGACCTGCGGCTGGAGAACCCCGATGCGCCGCTCGATTGCGACATCGAGGTGCACGCCTCGCCGCGCGGCAAGCGCACCCAGCGCATCCACCTGCTCTCCAGCGGCGAGCGGGCGCTGGTGGCGCTGTCGCTGCTGTTCGGCATCTTCCTGACCAAGCCCAGCCCGTTCTGCCTGATGGACGAGGTGGATGCGCCGCTGGACGACCAGAACATCGGGCGGTTCGTGAAGATGCTCAACGACTTCAAGGCGCGGACGCAGTTCATCGTCATCACGCACAACCCGCGCACCACCTCGGAAGCCGCCGATGCGGTGTACGGCGTGACGATGCAGGAGCCGGGGGTGTCGTCGATCGTGAGCGTGCGGCTGCGCGGCGGCGCCACGCTCGACGAGGGCGCCGACACGGAGGCCCGTGCGCCGACGCCTGCGGGCGACGAGGCGGATCCTGCGGCCGCGGAAGGCGTGATTGACGCCGTGGAAGCCGGTGACGCGCTCGGCGCGCCGCCCCCCGGCGATGGGGGGGGAACCGACGACGCCGCCTCCGCGTCTGCCTCGGGCTGACGGAGCGCCGGTGCGTCCGACGGGGCGCCAGCCGGGGCGCCACCTGCCCCGGCTGGCCTGGGGTGCGGTGGCGGTGCTCGCCGTCTGCGCGCCGTCCGCCGGGGCGCAGACGGTATCGGTGGAGGGACCCGCCACCTCCCCGCTGCCCACCATCACGCCGGCGTTCACCGTGCGCGTGACCGGCGCCGGCGCCCTGCGGCCCCTGCGCCTGACGGTGCAGGTGGCGAGCTCCCCCGAGTTTGCCCCTCCCCTGCTGGCCGACACGGTGGTGACCACGTCGGACACCGTGATCACCGTGCAGCTGACGCGACCGCTCCCGGCGGAGACGCCGGTCTACTGGCGGGGACGCGTGGAACTCGCGGATGGTCGCGTCGTCGAGTCCCCCGTCGTCGGACCGCGCGTGGTGCCGCCATGGGTGCAGCTGGTGGCCCCCAATTCCCCCACCGGTGACGTCTTCGATGTGCGCCGTCCGTTGTTCGTGTGGCGCGCCGCGCCGGTGGCGCCCGCCGCGGGCGCCTGGCGCTTCGACCTGGAGATCACCGCCGGAGGGCGGCCGGCCGTGAGTGCCAGCGGACTGCGGGACACCACCTACCGTCCCCCCGTCGAGTTGCAGGCCAGCACGTCGTATCGGTGGAGCGTGCGCGCCTACCGGCCAGGCGGGGAATCGGTGCGGACCGCCAGCGCCGGATCGTTTTCCATCGTGGACCCGCCGCTCCCCACCAGCACCCTGCTCTACCAGAACTTCCCCAACCCCTTCCCGTCGCCGTCGGGGTTTGCCACGTGCTTCTGGTTCGACGTGGGGGAGCCCGGGGCCGAGCTCCGCCTGGAGATCCGCGACCTCCGCGGGCAGTTCGTGCAGACCATCATTCCGGCGCGTGATGGCCTGTCCCGCTTTGCGGCGGGGCGCTACGGTCGCGGGGCCCCCGGCGCCGGCAGCAGCTGCGACAATCGGTTCATCTGGGATGGCACCGGGGCTGACGGTCGCACCGTGCCAGCCGGCATCTACCTGGCGCTCTTCAGCGCCGATGGGCGGCCGCCCACCGTGCGGCGCATCCTCTTCCGCGGTCGCTGAACCGGAGCTCGGCGGAGGGGGCTATATTCACCGGGTTCCCTCCGATCCGAGCCCCTTCGAGGACGTGCCATGCTGGTCGTGATGTCCCCCCGCGCACTCGCTGCCGACATCGAGCGCGTTTGTGAAGAAATCACCCGACAGGGGTTCAAGCCCCTGCCGATGCCGGGAGCCACACGCACCGCCATCGGGCTGCTGGGGGACGACGCCAAGGTGGACTGGGGATACATCGAGGGGCTCCCCGGGGTGGCCAGCGTGCTCATCGTGCAGAAGCCGTTCCGCCAGGCCTCGCGGGAGTGGAAGCCCGAGAACACGGTGGTGGAGATCGCGCCGGGCGTCCGCTTTGGCGACGGGCCCATCCCGGTGGTGGCGGGCCCCTGCTCGGTGGAGAGCGAGGCGCAGATTCTCGAGGCGGCGCACGCGGTGCGGGCCGCCGGTGCCGTGGCGTTGCGGGGCGGGGCCTTCAAGCCCCGGTCCTCTCCCTATGCCTTTCAGGGGATGGGCGAGCGCGGGCTGGAGCTGCTGGCGCTGGCCCGTCGGGAAACGGGGCTGGCCATCGTGACCGAGGCCATGGACGAGCGCGGCGCCGACCTGGTGGCGGAGTATGCCGACTGCATCCAGGTGGGCGCGCGCAACATGCAGAACTACTCGCTCCTCAAGCACGTGGGGCGGCTGGGGAAGCCGGTCCTGCTCAAGCGGGGGCTGTCGGCCACCATCAACGACCTGTTGCTGTCCGCCGAGTACATCCTGGCGGAGGGGAATCCGCACGTCATCCTGTGTGAGCGCGGCGTGCGCACCTTTGACACGGCCACCCGCAACCTGTTCGACCTCACCGCCATCCCGGTGGTGCACCACCTGTCGCACCTCCCCATCGTGGCCGATCCCAGCCATGGCACGGGGCTGCGCGCCAAGGTCACCCCGATGGCCCGCGCGGCCGTCGCCGCCGGCGCGGACGGGATCCTGGTGGAGGTGCATCCCTCCCCCGACAAGGCGCTCTCCGACGGGGCGCAGTCGCTGTATCCCGACCAGTTCGCCACGCTGGTGGGGGAACTGCGCGCCATTGCCACCGCCGTTGGCCGCGAGCTGTCCACGCTGCCGCCGTCCCCCTGAGGCCGCGGAACCCCTCCGGTCCGGCGGGTATGGTGAAGCATGCTGACCTGTCCTGATCGCGGGCCGCTCGCCGGCCGTCGTTCGCTCCCCGCGCCGAGGGGTCGGTGGGCGGCGCTGCTGCTGCCGGCGCTCTGGGCGGTGCCTGCCGCGGCGTGGGCGCAGGCGGCGTCCACGCAGGCGCAGGGTGCCCCGGGGGGCACCGCCGTCGTGGCGGTGCAGGCCTATGAGCGCGCCGCCGCGGCGTGGCGCGGGACCGCCTCCCTGGAAGCGCGCTTCGAGCAAGGGGTGGTCAACGCCCTCGTCGGGCGTTCGGCGATGTCCCGCGGCGTGTTCCGGCAGCAGCGCCCCAATCAGGTGGCCATCACCTTCACCGATCCGGCCGGCGACCAGATCGTGGGTGACGGCCGGTTCCTGTGGGTGTCACTCCCCAGCAGCACCCCGGGGCAGGTGCTCAAGCTCCCGGCCGGGGCCGACGGCGCGGTCGTGGCCGACCTCCTGTCGCAGCTGCTCGACACGCCGCGTCGCGCCTTTGACATCAGCGGAGGGGAGGCCGCCGACGTGCTGGGGCGCCGGACCCGTCGCGTGGTGCTGGTGCCGCGGCAGGAGGGGCGCGTTCCCTTCACTCGCGCGGTGCTGTGGCTGGACGACCCCGAGCCGCGGCCGTTGCGCGTGCAGGTGCACGACCCGCAGGGGGTGGAGCGAACGATCACGCTGCTGACCTGGCAGACGGGCATCACGCTGCCGCCGGAGACGTTCCGCTTTGTCCCGCCCAAGGGCGCCCGCATCGTCACGTCGCTGCCAGTCGCCCGCTAGCGCCCTCGCGCGCGCCCTGTCCGAGACCGTCCCTGCGCCGCGTCAGGGACGCGGCGCGGGGAAGACGTCGTGCGGCGCGCGCGCACGCTGCAGCAGGGCGAGAGCCCGCTGCAGCGCCTGGTCGTCGCGGCTGCGCCGCAGGAATTCCGCCTCGGCGCCAAACACCAGACGGGTCATTTCGTAGCCCAGCGAGCGCGCGATCCAGGGGGCGGCGCTGTCAAACACCGCGCGCGGCGGCGCCACCTGCCGCCGTTCGAGATCGCGGTAGACCGCCGCCAGCAAGGCGGAGGACACCGAGTCGTCCGGCGTGCGCAGGCGGCCGCGCTCCAGCTGCGCCTGCCGCGCCAGCGCATCCCGATAGGCCCCGAACTGACGCCCCATGGCCCGGGCGAGGGACTGCACCGCCAGCGGGGGCACCGTGTCCCCCGCCACCACGTCGGGCGTGATGCCGCCGCCGCCAATCACGGTGCGACCGGCCTCCGTGCGAAAGCGCGGCCGGATGGTATCCGGCCGCAGCGGGGCTTCCCCCTCCGGGCCGCCATCGTCAACCGACGGGACCGCCAAGGGGCTGATGCTCCGCCCCAGCGGCGTGTACCAGCGCGCCGTGGTGAGGCGCAGGGCGCCGCCGGCGGGCAGCGGATACACCTGCTGGGCGCTCCCCTTGCCAAAGCTGGTCTGCCCCACGACCACCGCGCGGTCATGGTCCTGCAGCGCCCCCGCCACAATCTCCGACGCGCTCGCGCTGGCGCGGTCCACGAGCACCGCCAGCGGCAGCGTGGGCCAGCGTTGTGGCTGGCTGTCGGTGAACACCTGCGGTGGCGCCCCGGCCCGCCCGCGCAGCTCGACAATCCCCTGCCCGCGCTCCAGGAACAGGTCCGCCACCGCCACCCCCTGCTCCAGCAGGCCGCCCGGATTGCCGCGCAGGTCGATGACCAGCGCGCGGGCCCCCAGCCGCACCACGGAATCGACGGCGGTCGCGACCTCCGCCGCCGTTTGCGCGCTGAAGGCGTTCACGTCCACATAGCCCACGCTGCCGCCAAACAGCACCACATGCTGCACGGCGCGCAGGTGCACCTTGTCGCGCACCAGGGTGAACGCCAGCCGCTGCCCCGCCCGATCAGCCTCAAAGGTGAGCGAGGAGCCGGAGGGGCCGCGGATGCTGCGCAGCGTCTCCTCCAGCGACCACCCCGCCGTGGACTCTCCGTCCACGGTGAGGATCCGGTCGCCCGGCTGCACCCCGGCCTGATGCGACGGCGCCCCGGGCACCGTCTCGATCACCACGGGCCAGCCGTCGCGCACGTCCAGCTGCATCCCCACGCCCGCGTACGACCCCGACAGCCGCTCATTCAACCGCCGTACCCGCCCCTCGGTCAGCAGCGTGGTGTACGGATCGTTCAGCTCGCGCAGCACCCCGCGGGCCGCGCGCGCAAACAGCGCGCTGTCCGACAAGGTGTCCACGAACCGCCGCTGGACGGTGGTGAGCACCTGCTCGAACAGCCGCGGGCCGCGCACTGACGCCTGCGGGGCGGGCGGCACCTCGCGCAGGTCCCGGGCCACCCACCATCCCCCAGCGGCGAGGAGGGCGGCAAAGAACAGCCCGGCCGCCATGGTGCGCGACCGCCCGGGGGCAGCCGCCGGAAGCTCCGGGAGCTCCTCAGCCATGAGTCTGGGAAATGGCGTGGTGGGTGGCCGGGTGCACCGACGCGGCGTCCAGCGGCGAGTCCGCGGCCGCCTCCAGCCACGGCGCCAGCGCGGCGAGACAGCGCGCCAGCACGACCTCGGGCGGGCCGGCCGCGTCCACGGCACACACGGGCCCCACCTCGGGGTGGTCGGCCTGCCACGCGGGGGACAGTGCGTCGGTGAAGGCCTGCGCCACGCGGGCGTGGAAGGCGCCATCCTCGCGCTCCATCCGATCGGCCGCCCCGCGGGCCGCCATGCGGGCCATCGCCTCGGCCAGCGGCAGCGTGAGCAGCATCGTGCAGGTGGGCGCCAGCCCGGCCGTGGCCAGGGCATTGATGGACCGCAGCGCCGCCATCGGGAGCCCGCGCCCGGCGCCCTGATAGGCGTAGGTGGACAGCAGGAAGCGATCCACCAGCACCAGCGCCCCGCGGGCCAGCGCCGGCTGGATCACCTCGCGCACCAATTGGGCGCGGGAGGCGGCGAACAGCAGCGCCTCCGTCTCCGCCGCCAGCGGGGCCTCGGGATCGAGCAGCAGCGCCCGCACGCGATCCCCGGCGGCCGTGCCGCCAGGCTCGCGCACGGCCACCACCTCGCGGCCCTCGTCCCGAAGGGCGAGGGCGAGCTGGCGCCACTGGGTGGTCTTCCCCACCCCTTCCCCACCCTCCAGGACCACCAGCATCCCGCCCCCCGGGGCGCGCGGTGTCACGCCAGGATGATCGGGCTGGTGGCGCCCGCGCGAATGCCGTCGCCGATCCACTGGTTCACGCGCAGCATGAGCTTGTCGAAGTTTTCCTGCGCCGCCACCGCCCGCTGGTACGCCGCGTTGCCCTGCACCTGCTGCAGGAGCGCATCCAGCTGGAGCTCGGCGTCCTCCGGCGGCTGCTCGCCACGGTCGATCAGCGCCTGGGCCTCCTGGCGGATCTGCTCCATCTGCCGCAGGAGCGTGGCGGCCTCGCGGTCGTTGGACAGCGCCTCGCTGCTGCGCTTGACGGCCTTGTACTCCTCGCTCTGGCCGATGCTCCGGCCCAGGTCCTTCGCCTTGTCTTCCAGCATGCGGGCGCCCTCCCGGGGCGTTCAATGAAGAGACCCGCACCGGAACGGCGCGGGGATGCCACGGGGTCCTGCCACACCATCACCGCGACGGGTTCACCCCGCCGGGTCCCGCCGCCGAGCCGGGCGCTGCGCACGCAGCACCCGGTCCCGGTCACTCCAGTCCCGCAGCACCTCCACCGCCACCAGCCCGGCGTCACGCGCCAGCGCGGCGGTGACCGCGGCGCGGGTGGCGTCGAGCTCCAGCACCAGCCACCCCTCCGGTTCCAGATGGGCCGCGGCGCCGGCCAGCAGCGCGGCCAGGCACGCCATCCCGCCGTCCGCGGCAAAGAGCGCCATGGCAGGCTCCCAGTCGCGCACGCTGGACGGGAGCGCCGCCGCTTCGTCGTACGCAATGTACGGCGGATTGGAGACGATGACACGGGCCTGCACGCCAGCCAGCGGCACCCAGGTGGGCCCCTCCTTGAACACCACGGGGGCCATCGGGTGCCCCGCAGCGAGCCGAGCGGCCACCCGCGCCGCGTTGGCACGAGCCACGGCCAGCGCGTCGGCGGACACGTCGGTGGCCACCACCTGATCGAACCGCCCCTCGGTCGCCAGACTCAGCGCGATGGCCCCCGACCCGGTGCCGATGTCCACGGCCATCCCCCCGGGGCGGGAGGCCACGCACGCCAGCGCCACCTCCACCACCCGCTCGGTCTCCGGGCGCGGGATGAGCACCCGCGGGTCCACCTGCAGCTCCAGGTGCCGGAACGCCGCCGTCCCGACGCAGTACGCCAGCGGCTCGCCGGCCGCGCGGCGCGCCGCCACGCGGCGCACGTGCGCCACGGCCTCGTCCGGCGGCGGCG
>JBEIJM010000092.1:0-13352 GCA_040380205.1 Gemmatimonadaceae bacterium | reverse complement strand
ATGGGGTGTCGGATGGGGCATCGGAGACGGTGGGGCTGGTGTCCGAGGAGGGGCTGTCCGACCATCGGGCGCCGCAGGAAGTTGCCACGCCGCCCACGAGCCTGCTGACGACGGCGGGGATTGGGGTGCAGGTTGTCGCGGAGTTGGTTGCGCAGCGCCTCAGTTGCTGATCTTGACACGCCGAAGCGCCGACCATAGGCTGGAGCTATGGACCTCCTCGCCCGCATCGCCATCGACCCGTCTATTCGATTCGGGAAGCCGTGCATTCGCGGGACCCGCATCACGGTTGGTGATGTCCTCGGCTACTTGGCCGGCGGCATGAGCGAAGCGGAGATCATCGCGGACTTTCCGCAGCTCGTGCATGAGGATGTGCTCGCGTGTCTGGCCTTCGCCGCAGAGCGGGAACGGCGGATCATGCCTGTCCCCGCAGCGTGAGTGGCCGTCAGCAAGGATGAGGATTTCCAGCGCTACAGTGTCTGGCGTGGTGCTCCACCCAAGGTGATCTGGATCCGGCAAGGCAATGCCTCGACGGCAGCGGTCGCCGCCCTGCTGCGAAACCACGCCGAGCTCATTGAGGCGTTCGCGCACCAACAAGAGGCCGCATTTCTCCCGTTGGGGCGTCTCCCGGGAGACCGCTGACAGCGTGGAGGCATGGTCTACAGGAACCCCCATGCGCCATCACGAACGCCATCGCACCGCGCACATCGGGTGGCTGCGCGCCTCCGTCCTGGGCGCCAATGACGGACTCATCTCCACCGCGAGCCTGATTGTCGGGGTGGCGGCCGCCGGCACGGGGCGCTCGGCCATCCTGGTGGCCGGCGTCGCGGGGCTGGTGGCGGGCTCGATGTCGATGGCCGCAGGCGAGTACGTGTCGGTGAGCTCCCAGGCCGACACCGAGCAGGCCGACCTGGCCCGCGAACGCCATGAACTGGCCACCGCCCCGGACGCGGAGAAAGCCGAGCTGATCGGGATCTATGAGGCCCGCGGGCTCACGCCTGACCTGGCCAGACAGGTTGCCGACCAACTCATGGCCAAGGACGCGCTGACGGCCCATGCGCGCGACGAGTTGGGGCTGTACGAGGCCACCGCGGCCCGGCCGCTCCAGGCGGCGCTTGCGTCGGCCGTCGCGTTCGCCGTGGGGGCCGCGCTCCCGGTGGTGGTGGCGGCCGTGGCACCCTCGGCGTGGCTTGTCCGCGTGGTGACGGCCTCGGCGCTGGTGCTGCTGACGGTGCTTGGTGCGGTGGCCGCCCGGGTGGGGGGGGCGCCAATGGGGCGCGGCGCGTTCCGGGTGGCGTTCTGGGGGGCGCTGGCCATGGCGGCGTCAGCCGGGGTGGGGCGGCTGTTCGGCACGCAGGTGCCGTGAGGGGTGGGGCGTTCCGGCCTGGGCGCCGGCGTTGGCAGGACCCAACCGGCGGTGTGCGGGTGTGACAAGAGTGGCGGGGTGGCGTACCGTCTGGATACACACGCACCTCTGGCCACCACGATGCAACTATTTCGACTGTTGCGTTTGTTGCGACTGCCTGCAGATTTACGGTATGACGCTCGCCATCGCTCCCTTTCCTGCTCCCGAGACTGCCCAGGCGGCTCGAGACGCCCTGCGCGCCCTCGCGCGTGGGGCCCATGGCTCCACGAACCATCTCGTGCATCTTCGGACGGACGGTGAGGAGGTCGTGGTCCCCACGGAGGCGTTCACCCTGCTGCTCGAGATCCTGGAACAGATGGCCAACGGTCATGCTGTCACGGTGATTCCGACGCAGGCAGAGCTGACGACCCAGCAAGCGGCAGATTTTCTGTGCGTGTCGCGACCCCATCTTGTCCAGTTGCTGGAATCGGGTGCGCTCCCCTTTCGCAAGGTTGGCACGCATCGGCGCGTGCGTGTCGAGGACCTGCTGGCCTTCAAGCGGATCGACGACCGGCAACGGAAGGCGGTCCTCGATCAGCTCACGGCGGAGGCCCAAGCGCTCGGCATGGGGTACTGAACCCACGTGGCGCTGGTGGTCGTCTACGATGCGTGCGTGCTGTATCCAGCGCCCCTGCGGGATCTCCTTCTTCGCCTCGCCGTCGCTGGTGTCGTAAGGGCTCGCTGGAGCGCAACCATTCTTGACGAGACCTTCCGCAACCTCGCGGCCAAGCGTCCCGATCTGTCCACCGACATGCTCGAGCGAACTCGGGCGCTCATGAACGCGGCAATCCCCGACTGCCTGGTCACGGGGCACGAACGGCTCACCGACCAGCTCGCGCTCCCGGACGAAAATGACCGGCACGTCCTTGCCGCGGCGATTCACGCACAGGCTCAGGCGATCGTCACGTTCAATCGCAAGGACTTTCCATCGTCCTCGTTGGATCCATACGGCATCAGGGCCTTGCACCCCGACCAATTGGTCACGGACCTGTTGAACCGCGTCCCCTCGCTTGTGATCCACGTCGTCGGCGCGCAGGCACGCGCCCTGAGGGCCCCACCCATGACACTGATCCAGCTACTCGACGTGCTGACCGTCTCCGGCTTGGACGAATCCGTCGCACGCATGCGGGAACTCCTGGGTTAGGGGCCCGACCACCTGCATCCTAGCTCCCAAGACCCAACCAGCGTCACGCGGGTGTGACCGGAGCAACGAGAGGGCATTTGGTGGCCACATGACCCCGGGTGACCTCCCCCCGCCTCCAAACGGGCACGCTTGCGAGCGTGTCTCACGCGTGATACATTGTCTCCATGGACAGCGTCAGCGTGCGTGACCTGCGCAATAACGGCGGGCGGGTGCTGCAACGGGTCGCCGGCGGCGAAACGCTGACGGTGACCATGGACGGCGAGCCCATCGCCGAGTTGCGGCCGGTACCCGGCCGTGCCCTTTCGGCGACCACGCTGCTCACGCGGTGGCGTCACCTGCCGCCGGTCGACCATCAACAGCTGCGCGCCGACCTGGATCGCGTGCTGGATGCGTCGTTGTGATTGCGCGCGTGCGCCATGCGCGCGGGATTCTGGACACGAGCACGGTCATCCAGCTGCGCCAGCTTGACGATCCGCGCCTGCTGCCTGACGAACCCGTGATCACGACGATCACCTTGGCCGAGTTGACCGTGGGGCCGCTGGTGGCGGATTCGGATGCCGAACGCGCGGCGCGGCAGGCCCACCTCCAGCAGGCCGAATCGGACTTCGATCCCCTCCCGTTCGATGCCGCGGCCGCCCGCGCCTTCGGACGCGTCGCCGCCGCGCTCCGAAAGTCGGGGCGCAAGCCCGCCGCCCGCGCATACGACGCCATGATTGCCGCCACGGCGCTGGCGCATGCCCTGCCGGTGTACACGTGCAACCCCGACGATTTCACGGGGATTGACGGACTCGACGTGGTGCCGGTGCCGCTGCCGTCACCACGCTGACGGCGCCCCCGCGCCACCACACGTAACCTGTCAGGACACCGGCCCACACGCGCCGAAGACATCGGCTCCACTGGCGTCGCCATGAGCCAACCGGCGGTGTGCGGGTGTGACCGAATGCGCGGGATGGCGTAGGGTGGAGCCGTGTCCCCCCTCTCCGAACATCCAGCACAAAATGACCGGTCTTGCACAATATACATACCGGACATATCGTTCGGGCGTAGGCTATGACGTACTCCCTGCCGGGCGTTCCGGATCCGTGGAAAATCAAGATCTTTGCACGCGAGCGACTGGAGACACCACACGTTTCCATCATCTGCCGAACCAAGCGCTGGCGGTTCAGCCTGCGTGACGTCGGGTTCATGGATCCGAAGCCGTCGCCCGCCGAAGTGCCCACGGCGGTGATCGCGTGCATCCACACCCACCTTGGACTGCTGTGCGAGCAGTGGGATGCGCTTCACGGACACCTGAATCCGGTCCGCGGAAGGTCCCGCCCGCCTGGCCCCGGTCGATGATGCGGGATACCAGGCGGGAACCATGTCCCTGAACCGACCCATGACGTCGACCGCCGCCGACTCGCTCATCCTCCTCGATCCTGACCGTCACCTGCGTGACACGTTCAAGCAGGCGAACGGTTTATGGATTGTGCAGACCGCGGAGCAGGCCGCGGAGGCATACCAGCGAAACACCTCGCGCGCACCGTGGATTGCCGACGGTGAAGAGCGGGCCATGCGCCTGCTTGCCCAGGTGCTCTGGCCCGCCATGCGTCCCCCGTCGCGTGTCCGACGTCGATTGTTGGTGCTCTCGAGCACGCCTCTCCCCCAGTCGAATGCTCGCCGGGAGATCCTCACGGGACTCTTCGACCGGGTTGTCTTCGCCCTGACGCCGCCCTCGGCTGCACCACCCGCATGCGCCGACTCCAGTCCCGAGGCATCGGCCATCCATGCCTACCTGCCACCCGCCGAGATTGCCGCGGTGCTGACGGAAGCGCATCCCGGCGATTACGTCATTGGCGGCATGGTTGACCCAACGGATCGCATCGTCGTGCTCTATCGCGGTACGCTGGAACCTTTGGTCGTCCCCTACGCCTTCTTTCAGCCGACGGGGAATGGGGTGTGCCCGCAGTTTGAGGCGTTCGGGATTGCCGACCACGGGCAGTCGGTGCGGTTCGGCGAATACGAGGCGTCCGTCGATGCCGTGTTGTACGCCTGCGATGCCGACTATCGGCGCCGCACCAAGCGCGCCGAGCGCACGGAGGGCACGAGCTTCGGCAGCGCGTTTCGCCGACTTCGCCTGCTGAAGGGGCTGCACCAACACGACTTCGCACCCGTGGCCGAACGGACAATCCGTCGGATCGAGCAGGATCAGATCCAACGGGTGCATGGGGCTACGCGCGAGCGGATCGAGGCGTGCCTGGGGGTGCCCTACGAGGAGATTGGCACGTACTAGGCTAAGGGTTCCTTCTCACACCGCCCTCGACGCTTGCCACCCACCCCTCGGCGCAGCACACTCTAGGCCATGCTCCCCTCCTCGGCCTTCCTCCCGGCGATCCTGACCCTCCTGGGTGCCCTCGCCACCGCCACGCCCACCCGCGCGCAGCCCGGGCCGGCCGCTCCTGACACCAGCTACCTCCGGGCGCACTACGCCAAGCGCGAAGTGCAGATCCCCATGCGCGATGGCGTGCGGCTGTTCACCGCCATCTACACGCCCAAGGATCGCCCGGGCGCCTTTCCTGTCCTGCTCTCGCGCACCCCCTACAGCGTCGCCCCCTACGGTGACGCGAACTTCCCCCGCATGCTGGGGCCGGGCCCGCGGTTCGCCCAAGCGGGGTACATCTTCGTGCAGCAGGACGTGCGCGGCCGCTATCGCTCGGAGGGGACCTTTGAGCACATGACCCCGCATCGCGCCACGAAGCGTTCGGCGCGCGACGTGGACGAAAGCACCGACACGTACGACACCATCGACTGGCTGGTGAAGAACGTCCCCGCCAACAACGGGCGCGTGGGGCTGTGGGGCATCTCATACGGCGGGTTCTTTGCCACGGCGGGGATGATCAACGCGCACCCGGCGCTCAAGGCGGTGTCGCCGCAGGCGCCGCAGACGGACTGGTTCCTGGGGGACGACACGCACCATCACGGCGCGTTCCTGCTGGCCTCCACGTTCAACTTCATGGCGCAGTGCGGGATGCGCGGAACGGGGACGTCGATGCAGTGCGGGGCGCCGTTCGACTTCGGCACCACCGATGGGGTGAAGTTCTTCCTGGAGATGGGCGCGCTGGGCGAGGCCGAGGCGAAGTACTTCAAGGGGCGGTCGCCAGGGTGGAGCGACATGATGCGCCACGGCACCTACGACGCCTTCTGGCAGGCGCGCACCATCCTGCCGCACGTGAAGGGGATCACGCCGGCCGTGCTGGTGGTGGGGGGCGTGTACGACCCCAACAACTACTTCGGCGCGCTGGAGCTGTTCAAGGCGCTGGGGAGGCAGAGCCCTGCCACCGACCGCGCGATCGTGATCGGCCCGTGGCTGCACGGACAGTGGGCGCGCGATTCGGCGCGCTTTGCCGGCCAGCTGCACTTTGGCCAGCGCACCGCCGACTTCTATCAGCAGGAGGTGGTCCTGCCGTTCTTCGAGGCCACCCTCAAGGGGACGGGGCGGTGGACGCATCCCAAGGCGTGGGCCTTTGAGACCGGGCGCAACCAATGGCGCACCTTCGACCAGTGGCCCCCGGCAGGTGGCGCCGAGCGTAGCGTCTATCTGGGCGCGGGGCGCACGCTCACGGAGGGCGCGCCCACCGACGCGGGCGCGCGCGGCTTTGACGAGTGGGTGACGGACCCGGCCAACCCCGTCCCCTTCGTGGCCAGCGGCGGGACGGACATGGAGCCCGACTACATGGCGCGCGACCAGCGCTTCAGCGCCACCCGCGCCGACGTGGTGGCGTATCGCGGGAACCCGCTCACCGAGGACGTGACCGTGGCCGGGCCCATCCGCCCCACGCTGTTTGTCTCCACCACGGGCACCGACGGGGACTGGGTGGTGAAGCTCATCGACGAGCACCCCGACGGGTTCCAGGAGCTGGTGCGCGGCGACGTGATGCGGGCCAAGTTCCGCGAGAGCGTCACCACGCCCACCCCGCTGGTGCCTGGCCAGGTGACGCGCCTGGAGTTTTCCATGCCCGACGTGTTCCACACCTTCCGCCGTGGGCACCGGATGCTGGTGCAGGTGCAGGGGAGCTGGTTCCCCCTGGTGGACCGCAACCCGCAAGTGTTCACCGACATCTACTCGGCCACGGCCAGCGACTACCGCGCGGCCACGCAGCGCGTGTACCGCGGGCCGGGGCAGGCGTCGCGGCTGACGTTTCGGGTGGTGCGGTGAGGCAGGGGCGCTGTTGCGCGAGACCGCCATTTACGTAATGCTGAACCCGGCCCACCCCGGCATGGCGCAGGTGGCCGTCGTGGACACGCACGCCTTCACGTTCGATCCCCGGCTGCTGCACCGAACTTGACCCGGCTGTACGCCACCTGAAACCCGGCGCGTTGCGCCGCACCGACAGCGCGGGAGGTGGGCATGCACCCCAGGTCAACGTGGGAATGCCCCACGCGTAGGGACCCTACGGCTATGGCGCGCGGGGGATGTCCGTTGCGTCCATGCCGCGCGCCAGCTTCTCGACCGCCTCGGCGGGGAGCGTGCCGGTGGCCATCAACATCCGCGTCAGTTCGCTCACCACGAGCTTCAGCTCGGTGACCTCACGCCGCAGGGTGAGCAGCGCCTCATCCTGCGTGCGGTCGGTGTTGCGCTGAGAACGCAGTCGGCCGCGCAAACGGCCGACGTCCTGCTCCAGGTCTTCGATGTCCAGCTGCTGGCCGACGTCCCCCAGTACAAGCAGGCGAAACCAATCCATCCGAACCTCTCGGAAGCGTGAGCACCATCATGGGAGAATCGGGCGAATCTCCCGACGAACATCGATCCACGGAAGTGTTCCGCGGTGCACACCACCATGCGGGACTGTCCGTCACTCCCCCATGGGCGAGCAGAGCTCGATGAGACAGCCGTCGGGCGCCCGCACGTAGGAGACCACCTGCCCCTACGGCTTGGTGACGGGCGCCGCGAGCTCCGTGGCGCCGTGCGCGAGTGCCTTGGCATGGGCCGCCTCGACCTGGTTGGTGACCAGCCCCACTTCCATCCCCAGCGGCACGGGCGACGTGTCGGCGTGCACGTGGCCGGCGGGGAAGTTGGACGCGCCCAAGGCGTGCGCGGCGAAGGCCAGCGTGGTGGGCCCCGTCTCGAGTTCGCCGTAGGTGCCGGAGTCGTGCAGGAAGCGCCGCGCCAAGCCGAAGGCGTTCTCGAAGAAGGTTAGCGATGCGGCGACATCGGGGACGTAAAGGATGGTGTAGCCGAGCTTCATGAGGGACTCAGGCAATCAAGGGAATTCGTGGGCGAAGGGATCTCTTCGCCACCGCCGCCCACCGCCGTCACTTCGCGTTCAGCAGCGCCGCCGGAATGGGGTTCCCCGGGGTCTCGGCTTCCCAGTAGATGGTCACCACGTACCAGCGGGTGCCGTCGTAGAACAGCTGGAAGGAGTTCACGCCGCGCGCGAAGGGGGCCGGGTCGCTGAGGGTGCGCTTGGAGTCGTAGGCGCTCATGAGGTGCACCACGTTGCCGAAGCGCTCCAGCTTGCGGCCGATCTCGCGCTCGAAGAACCCGTCGCGCTCGAGGCCGGGGCCGGCCATGGCGATGTACTCCTCCGCCGTCCACGTGCGCAGCACCCCCTTGCCGTCGGGGCCCTTGCCGGTGGGGATGAGGCGCGCGCCCGGCGCGAGGAGCGACCGGAGCCGGTTCCAGTCGCGCGGCTGGCCGGCGGGCCCGGAGATGACGTCGTAGATGGCCCGCATGATGGCGTCGATGCTCTCGACATCGGCGGGGCGCGCCGCCGGCGCCGGCCGGGCCGCGTCGCGGGCGGCAGGCGCCTGGGCGCCGGCGAGGGCGGGGAGGGACAGCAGCGCGGCAACGGACAGCGCGCGCGCGAGGGGACGGGAGGTGGGCATGGGCCGGTTCGGGGTGGGGGGAAAGCTGAGGGGGGTGCCGTACCAACCGTACGCTACGCCAGTTGCACCCCGACCGCGAAGAGCGCGTCGAGCATGGCGACCGGGTCGGGCTTTGGCGGCGCGTCGGCCCGCGCCACCACCCGCCGGATGACCTCCGCCTGCGAAACGCCCCACTGGTCCGCGAAGGCGCGGATCCGGGTGACGGTGGTCTCGTCGAGGGCGAACGTGGTGCGGTGGATCATGGTCGCCATACCATATAACACACCATAACACACCACAACACACCCCTTGGTCAAGGTGTCTGCGCCCCCAACCCGCCCCCGTGGCCCTAGCGCAGCACGTAGCTGGCCAGCACCGCCTGCACTTCGTAGATGCTCAGCTTCTTGTTGAACTGCTTCTGGATGGGCACGGCGGAGCCCGAGATCCAGATCTTCAGCTCGGCATCGAGGTCGAAGGCGCCCCCGGTCTCGATGCTGAAGTGCAGGATGCTCCGGTAGGGGATGGAGTGGTACTCGACTTTGCTGCCGGTGACGCCCTGCCGGTCCACCATGATGAAGCGCTTGTCGGTGAACACGAAATAGTCGCGGATCAGCTGATAGGCGTGCTCCACCCGCTCGCCGGGGGTGAGGATCTGCTGGAATTCCGCCTGGATCCTGGCCGGGTCGATCTTGGAGGCATTGCCGAGCATGCCGTCGAGGAGGCCCATGGTCACGTTGGTTTGAGGAGTGGATGAGGGCGCGCGCGACGCATTCCTGCCCGGACCGCACCAAAGGAGTGGTGTGCGCCGTCGGCGCGCGGCGGTTGAGGACCCGCCTCGTTTCGGCCTACCCGCCGCACCCGAACGTGTACCCCTTCTCCTGCGCCCGTCCCACCGCCACGATCCCCGTGGCCATCAGGTGACCGTTCGGGATCAGGTGCGCCGCGAATTCCTGCCGCACCGTCTCGACTGCCTTCTCGTCGGCTGTCGGGCCGGCGATCGCGGCAGCGAGCCCCGCGGTCGTTCCGTTGCAGACGGCGAAGTGCACCCCCAAGTCAGCGAGCTCCCGCCACTGGGTTCCCTGCGTCAGGACGTCCCCGCCCGGCGACCGCAGGAACGGGTTGAAGGTGAACGGCTTTCCGGTCGCGGGGTCGGGCTTCGTCTGCTGGCCGAGCAGCGGGTACTTGGCCCACATCGCATCGTCGAAGGCAAAGATCGTCGCCCCCGAGCGCAAGACGATCACCGCGCCGAGCTGCGTCGCCTTCAGCCCGTAGCCGCTCTCGTTCGACCGGATCCAGTTGCCGCAGAAGCGCCCGGCGTACGCGGCCCCCTGCAGGGTAAACGCGTCAAACACCATCCGGTGGCCGCGTGGCAGGGCGTCGAGCCAGGCGTCCTGCGGGTGCACCAGGGGGCCGTTGGCCCCGGGCTGTGCGTCGCTGCGCGCCGTCGGCTGCGCACCGAGCGACCCCAGGGCGCCAGCCGCGACGGTGGAGCCGCCCATGAGCGCGGCGAGGCGGGCAAGGAAGCCGCGGCGCGTGCCGGGCGTGGGCGTGGACGCGGGAAGGACCATGTGCGGGAGCGGTGAAGGGGATGGGTGCGGTTGTGGCGGCGCCATGGGATACGCCGTGGAGGCGCCGAAGGATTCACGTGAGGCGCGCCGAGGCGGTGTGCCAGAACGACCGCATCCCGTCACCCGCCATCCCACCGACCCAGAAAGGGGAGCACCTCCTCCAGGAACCGTTCCGGGAGCTCGGCGAACGGTGCGTGGCCGCAGGGGAGCGTGACCCGCGACGCGGCCGGCATCGATTGCGAGGCGATCGCGCCGTCGCGCCTGGCCGATATCACGGGGTCCCTGGCCCCGAACACCAGCAGGGTGGGCGCGGTGATGGCACGCGCCTCCACGCGCAGATCATTGTCCGGCCGACCAAAGCTCCGCCACAGCGCACGGCCCATGGCGACGCGCCGCGGTTCCGCCTGCTCCGTGGCCGCCCGCTCCAGCATGTCGGAGGTGGTTGGCGTCCTGCCCCGGAGATACAGCCTGGCGAACCAGGATGGCGGGAGGGAAAGGCCGCTGGCCTGCAGGGCGCAGAAGGTGCGCGTTGCCGCGTTGTGGGCCGTGAAGCCTCCCGGCGCCACGAGGACCAGGGCGCGCACCGATGTGGGGCGGCGGGCGGCCAGGCGCGCGGCCGCATTACCGCCAAGCGAGTTGCCGATGAACAGGGCGGGGGGCAGGGCGAGGGCGTCCAGGAACTCGCACAGCACCTGGTAGAAGAAGAGCACGTCCACCGCGTCCGGGTTTGGTGGCAGCCCTGACGATCCATATCCGGGCCAATCGACGGCGATGACGCGGTACGGCGAGGCGAGCGCCGGGATGATGGCGCCGAAATCCCGGGCGTCGCCCGGGCTGGCGTGCAGCAGGACGACCGGCGGCCCGTGGCCCTGGTCGAGGTAGTGGATGGTGCCGGAGGACAGCGTGACAGACGGCATGACCTGCTCCTCATTCGATGGCCAGTTCCCTGCATCCCCCTCACACCGCCAGGTAGCTCCACTCCTTCGTGAACGGGATCCGGCTCATGAGCACCGCCCGGTCCTTGAGCACCACCAGCCGGTCGCTGGGGTTGATGCCGATGCCGTTCTTTTCGTCGTAGAGCCCCGGCTCGACGGAGAAGGTCATCCCCTCCTCGATGACCGAGTGATCGCCGAGGGCGAGGAACGGCGGCTGGTGCCCCACGAAGTTCTGCCCCTGGCCATGGCCCGGGCGGTGGTAGATGCACTCCTGCATCCCCTGCTTGATCTGGTAGGCGTGCACCTTGTAGGCGATGTCGGAGCAGACGGCCCCCGGCTTGGTCTCCTCCACGATCATCTGCACCGTGTCGGCCACCACCTGCCACATGCGGTCGTGCGCGGCGTTGGAGGGCTGCAGGATGTAGTTGCGGTATCCCTCGCCGCCGTAGCCCCCCAGCAGGATGTCGCAGTTGACGTACACCGGCTGCCCCTTGCGGATGGGGGCGTGGAAGAACTGGTTGGGGTGCGGATAGGCGGTGGCCACGCCGGTGCGCACGTAGTGCCCGGTGACTTCCATCCCCACGGCGCTGTGCGGGCGGCCGTCGCGCTTCACGTCGCGCATCATGAGGTTGATGCCGTACTGCGACAGCGCCTGCCCCACCTGGTAGTCGGTGGTCTTCGTGCCGTGCTCCAGCAGGTAGTCGCGCGCGAAGCAGTGCACGAGGTCGAAGTATCGGTAGGCGCGCTGCGTGAGGGCGATCTCCTCGGGGGTCTTGATGACCTGCATCCGCAGGCACAGGTCGCTGATGTCCACAGCCTTGGCCGACGGGAGCACGCGGTCAAACGTGCGCTGCGCCGACGGGGTGAGCTCGCGGTCGAGGCCGATGGTGACGTCCCCCAGCCCCTTGGCGGCCAGCTTCCCCAGCACCCACGCCCACAGGTCCACGCGCGCGCCCTTCGACAGCTCCCCCCGGTTGGGGAACCCCCCCTCGGCGTGCGGATAGCAGAAGTAGTAGTCGTTCTCGGTGCACCACCACGACGTGATGAGGTCGCGGTCGATGGCCGGCGAGAACCAGTAGACGGTGTCGGTCTCGCGGGTGGGCATGAGCGCCCAGGTGGTGCGCTCGCCGCTGCCGCGGAAGCAGCCGGTGAAGTACACCAGGTTCACGTCGCTCTGCAGCAGCAGCACGTCCACGCCGCGGGCGCGGGCCTGCTCGCGCAGCCGCTGCGATTGCCGCTGGTACCAGGCGAGCGGGAGGCGGTCCACCCCCACCGGCGCCGGCACGGGGTGGTGCGGATTCTCCACCAGCAGCCGCTCCGAGTCGCCGCGCGGGAGCCGAGCCGCCTGCGCGGCGAGCGACTCGGCGGCGGCGGCGCTGGCGGCCAGCCCCAGGCCGATCTGGCGGACGAAGTCGCGGCGGGAGGCGGGCATGGGAGACATGGCAGGAGGGCGGATGGGCACGCAGGGGCGTCCGGTGCCGACCCCATTCTCCCGCCCGCGCGGGGCGGCCGCAAGCGGGAGGGCACGGCCGGAGGGGGCTGGTTGGGTCTCGGCCGCCGCCACGCCTCGCGGTTGAGCAACACGCGGGCTGCGCTACTATTCCCGCACGCACAACACCGGAGATTGCTCATGGCGCAGGACGCCCCCGCCCCGTCGCTCCTCGCCACCCTGCGCGAGGCGCTCCGCGGCGGCACGCACGACTACACGCAGGGGCCGATCGGGCGGGCGATCCTTCTCCTCGCCATCCCGATGGTGGTGGAGATGCTCATGGAGAGCCTCTTCGCCGTGGCCGACGTGTACTTCGTGGGGCGGCTGGGGGCGGCGGCGGTGGCCACGATCGGCCTCACCGAGGCGCTCATGATGGTGCTGTACACCCTGGCCATGGGGCTCAGCATCGGCGCCACCGCCACGGTGGCGCGCCGCATCGGGGAGCAGGACCCCGAGGGCGCCGCGCGCGCGGCGGTGCAGGTGCTGCTGCTGGGGGTCATCCTGTCCGTCGTGATCGGCGCGGCGGGCGCGTGGTGTGCCCCCGACCTGCTGGCGCTCATGGGGGCCGACGCCGCCACGCTCGCGGTGGGGACGCCGTTCACGCGGGTGTCGCTGGGGATGAGCGCCACGGTGATCCTGCTGTTCCTGGTGAACGCGGTGTTCCGCGGCGCCGGCGACCCGGCGGTGGCGATGCGCACGCTGATCCTGGGGAACTCGCTCAACATCGCCCTCGCCCCGGCGCTGCTGTTCGGCTGGGGCCCCTTCCCCGAGTTGGGGCTGGTGGGGGCGGCGTGGGCCACCGCCATCGGGCGCGGCACGGGGCTGGCCTGGGCGCTCTGGTCGCTGGGGCGCGGCACGGGGCACCTGGCGGTGCGGCGCCGCCACCTGGCAGTGGAGCCGGAGACGCTGTGGAACATCGCCCGCCTGAGCGGCTGGGGGACGGTGCAGACGGCGCTGGCCACCATGAGCT
>JBEIJM010000091.1:0-13392 GCA_040380205.1 Gemmatimonadaceae bacterium | reverse complement strand
CGATGCCGCCGCGCGCGCCCTGCTGGCCGCCCTCCCCGCCGCCGGCGTGCCGCTGCGGTGGCACGACGGTACCGGGGCGGCGGGCGGGGCGGTGCAGCGCCGCGACGTGCCGGGACCGGGGGAGGTTGGCCGAGGTGCGCGGCGTGGCTGGCCCCACGGGGGTGCTGATGCTGCACGATGACGGGGGCCTGCTGGACTCGGTGCGCATCCCCCCGGGGGCGGTGCAGGGGTGGCGCCTCGTCGCGCCGGAGGGGACGGAGCGGGTGGAGTGGCCGGCCCTCACCCCCTCGGTGGCGCCAACCGGCGCGCCCCGCCCCGCCCCCACCGCCGCGGTCGCCGTCGCCCCCGATGTCCCAGCCCTGCCGGGGGCCGCCCCGGCCCCATCCCCGTTGCGCGTGCGCCTGCTGGGCGCGCCGGGGTGGGAGGGGAAGTTCGTGGCGGCCGCCTTGGAGGAGGCGGGGTGGCAGGTGGAGGGGCAGTGGAGCGTGTCGCCGGTGGCGGCGGTCACGCTGGGCCCGCCGGGGGCGCTCACGCCGGAGACCGTGGCGGCCGTGGTGGTGCTGGACAGCACCGTGCCCATGACCGAGGCCCCCGCCGTGCGCCGGTATCTCGCGGCGGGGGGCGGGGTGGTGCTGGCCGGCGACGGGGGGCGATGGCCCGGTGGCGCGGGGATGGCCGCCGCGCGCACGGCGGCGCGCGTCCCTGGCGCCGAGGGCGGTGTGCGGTCCGCCACGCCGGTGGACGGCCTCGAACGCTGGCCGCTGCGCCCGGAGCCTGGGGCGCAGGTGCTGGCGCGGGGTCGCGACGGGACCGCCGTGACCGTGGTGGCCTCTCGCGGGGCTGGGCGCGTGGCCGCAGTGGCCTACCGCGACAGCTGGCGGTGGCGCATGGCCGGCCTGGACGACGGGGCGGCCGGGCATCGGCAGTGGTGGGACGCGGTGGTGCGCCTGGTGGCCGTGGATCGCACGCGGTGGCAGCCGGCGGCCCCCTCGCCATTCCCCGGCCCTGGCGCGCCCTGGCTGGACCTGGTGGCCCGGCTGGGAGCGCCCGAGCCGGCGGCGCCGCGCGCCGTGGCGGCCGTGACGCCCCCGGAGGCGCCCCCGTCGGTGGTCCTGCTGGCCCGTGCGCTGGCCGCCCGGTGGGGCCCCGGACTGTTCGTGGCGGCGGCGGTGCTGCTGCTCGCCGAGTGGGCCGCGCGGCGCACGCACGGCCGCCCCTGATGCATCCTGCTCCCTCCCCGTACCCGGTGCCTGCCATGTCCACACGCGTTGCCCTGCTCTCCCACAGCGACTGCGGCCGCCATGACACCGGGTGGGAGCACCCCGAGCATGTCGGGCGGCTCCGGGCCATCCCCCGCGCGCTGCGGCACGATCCCGACCTGTTTGCCGCACTGGAGCACGTGGAGGGGCGGCACGCCACCGCTGACGAGCTGGCGCTGGCGCATGATCCCGCCTACGTGGCGCGCGTGCAGGCGCTGGCCGAGGCGGGGGGCGGGCGGCTGGACCCGGATACCGTGGTGAGCGAGGGATCGTGGGATGCCGCCACTGCGGGCGCCGGGTGCGTGCTGGACGGGGTGGACATGGCCTTTGACGGGCGGGCGCGGCGCAGCTTCGCCGCGGTGCGCCCCCCGGGCCACCATGCGCTGCACGACCGGGCCATGGGGTTCTGTCTGTTCGGCAACGTGGCAGTGGCGGCCCACTACGCGCTCCGGCGGCATGGCTGCGCGCGCGTGCTGGTGGTGGATTGGGACGTGCACCATGGCAACGGGACGCAGGCGCTGGTGGAGGACGAGCCGCGGATCCGGTTCGTGTCGATGCACCAGTGGCCCTGGTATCCCGGGACGGGGGCGGCCGACGACCGCGGACCGCAGGGCACGGTGTGGAACGTCCCCATGGCGCCCGGGCTGCCACCGGACGAGTACGTCACGGCCCTGCTGGCCGCCGTGGACGCCGCCACCGATGGCTTCACCCCCGACCTGGTGCTGCTGAGTGCCGGCTTCGACTGCCTGGCGGGGGACCCCCTGGGGGCGTTCACCCTCACGCTGGCGGAGGTGACCACCCTCACGCGCGCGCTGGTGACGCGGGCGGAGCAGTGGTGCGAGGGGCGCCTGGTGAGCGCGCTGGAGGGTGGCTACGCCCCCGACGCCGTGGCCGAGGCGGTGCTGACGCACCTGCGGGCGCTGGCGTGAGCGCCCGCGGCGGGTGAGCTTACGAGGAGCGCGAGGGCGGGCGCTGCCTCGACGGTGAGGCTGGTGCCCCCGCGCTCCGACCCCCGCCCCCGCGATGTTCTGTCCTGACTGCGGCACCTGGAATCGCGCCTCGGCTGCGCGCTGCACCCGCTGCAGCACGGCGCTGCCGGACGTCATTGCCCCGCCGGCCGACGTCCCCGACGACGAGCTGCGCGACCTGCGCCAGGCCACCGGCAACCACTACACCGTGGTCAAGCGGCTGGGTGGCGGCGGCATGGCGCAGGTGTACCTCGCGCGGCATGCGCGGCTGCAGCGCCCGCTGGTGCTCAAGGTCCTGCTCAAGTCGCTCGCCCGCGAGCCCGAGATGCGCGAGCGCTTCCGGCGCGAGGCGGAGACCGCCGCGCGCCTCGTCCACCCGCACATCTGCGCCATCCTCGACCTGGGATCGATGGGGGACATCGAGTACCTGGTCATGCCGTACTACGCGGGGGGCTCGCTGGCCGACCTGCTCGGACGGCGCCAGGTGCTCCCGCCGGCGCAGGTGGCCTCGGTGGCGGTGCAGGTGGCCTGCGCGCTCGACCATGCGCACCGCCACGGCATCATCCATCGCGACATCAAGCCGGACAACATCCTCTTCGACGAGGACGGCCACGCGGCGCTCACCGACTTCGGCATCGCCACCGCCCGCTTTCACGGCCGGCTGACGGCCGTGGGGCGCGCGATGGGGACGCCGCAGTACATGTCGCCCGAGCAGGCGATGGGGCGGCTGGTGGACGGGCGCAGCGACCTGTACGCGGTGGGGCTGCTGCTGTACGAGATGCTGCTGGGACAGCCGCCCTTCGACGGCGACGGGTCGTACGCGGTGGGGTACAAGCATGTCCACGAGGTCCCGGTGCCCCCCGACGAGGTGGACCCGCGGGTGCCGGCCGCGCTCAGCGCCATCGTGGTGCGCTGCCTCGCCAAGTCCCCTGGCGAGCGCTACGATCGCGGCTTCGACCTGGCCGACGCCCTGCTGGGGTTCCTGGCCGCGCTCCCCTCCGCCGACGGGCGCGCCGGGCGCGCCACGCGCACGCCGGGGCTGGGCGGACGCTAGCGGTGGTACCCCCCGCCAGCCGCCCGGGCGACGAGGCCGGGGCGCGGTGCGTGGCCGTGGCGCTCCCGGTCCCGCTCTTCCACCCCTTCACCTACACGGTGCCACCCTCGATGGCGTGGCCCGTGCCCGCGGGCACGCGCGTGCTGGTCCCGGTGCGGCAGCGGCGCGAGGTGGGGATCGTGCTGGGGGAGGCCGCGCCTCCCGATGGGGTGGCGCTCCGGCCGCTGTTGGCGGTGCTCGACGACGCGCCCGCACTCTCCCCGGCGCTGCTCGCCACGGCGCAGTGGATGGCCGAGTGGTACGCCACGCCCATCGGGGTGGTGTTGCGCGCCATGCTGCCGGCGGCGCTGGCCGCGCCCGGGCGCCCGGCCCCCGCGGCCCCGGTGACGCGCACGGTGCGCCTCACGGGGGAACTGCCGTCGCTGCTGGCGCGCGAGCGGCACTTTGCGCGGGCCCCGCTGCAGCGGGCGGTGTACGAGCGGCTGGAGGCCGCCGGGGGCGCGCTGCCGCTGGCCGGGTTTCGCGCGCAGGGGAGCGGCGTGGCGGCGGCGGTGCGTGCGCTGGCCGCCAAGGGGCTGGTGGCGGTGGAGGCGGAGGCGGCCGCGCGCGACCCGTTCGCCGACCGCGCCGGCGTGGCCCCCCCGGCGCATCCCTCCCCGGCGCAGCGCGCCGCCATCGACGCCATCGTCGCCGGCGCGCCCGGGAGCACCTTCCTGCTGCACGGCGTGACCGGCAGCGGCAAGACGCTGGTGTACATCGAGGCGCTGCGCGCGGTGCTCCGTGGCGGCGACCGCACCGCGATCGTGCTGGTCCCCGAGATCGCGCTCACGGCGCAGACGGTGGACCGCTTCCGCGGCGCTTTCGGCGACGCCGTGGCGGTGCTGCACTCGGGGCTCTCCGACGGCGAGCGGCTGGATGCGTGGCAGGCGCTGCGTCGCGGCGACAAACGCATCGCGGTGGGCGCGCGCTCGGCGCTGTTCGCCCCGCTTTCGCGTGTGGGGGTGGTGGTGGTGGACGAGGAGCACGAGGGGAGCTACAAGCAGGGGGAGGCGCCCCGGTATCACGCGCGCGAGGTGGCCATGGTGCGCGCGCGGCACGAGGGCGCCGTGGTGGTGCTGGGAAGCGCCACCCCCAGCCTGGAGAGCTGGGAGCGGGCTGCGCGCGGACGGGCGGTGCGGCTGGTGCTCCCCGACCGGGCGGCGGGGGCGCAGCTCCCCCCGGTGGCGGTGGTGGACCTGCGGCAGGTGCGTCAGGCGGCGCTGGCGGCGCGCGCCCCGCAGGCCCCCTTTGTCCCCGCCCTGGGGGTCCTGAGTCCCGCGCTGCTGGCGGCCGTCCGCGAACGCCTCGCGCGCCGGGAGCAGGTGCTGCTGCTGCTCAACCGGCGTGGCTACGCCACCAGCGTGCAGTGCCACGCCTGCGGCGACGTGGCCAGCTGCCCGCACTGCAGCATCGCCCTCACCTACCACCGCGTCCCCGAGGGGCTGGTGTGTCACTACTGCCAGCACCAGGCCCCCCTGCCCGCGCGCTGTCCGCGCTGCGGCGAGGCCGCGTTGCGGCGGCAGGGGCTGGGGACGCAGCAGGTGGAGCGGCTGGTGGCCGAGCGGTTTCCCGAGGCGCGCCTGGCGCGCATGGATGTGGATACCACCAGCGGCAAGTGGGCGCACGCGCGCATCCTGGATCGCGTGGCGGCCGGGGAGGTGGACATCCTGCTCGGGACCCAGATGATCGCCAAGGGGCTGGACTTCCCCAACGTCACGCTGGTGGGAGTGGTGGACGCCGACACCGGGCTCAACCTCCCCGACTTCCGTGCGGCGGAGCGCACCTTTCAACTGCTGAGCCAGGTGGCCGGACGCGCCGGTCGCGGTCCCAAGGGGGGGGACGTGATCATCCAGACGCGCCTCCCCGAGTGCCATGCGGTGCGCCACGCGGTGCGCCACGACTACCTGGGATTCGTGGAGGAGGAGCTGGCCGCAAGGCGCGCACCGACGTACCCGCCGTACGTGTCGCTGCTGAATGCCGTGTGCAGCGCGGCCGAGGCCGAGACCGCGGCGGCGGCGGCGGCGGCGGTGGCGGTGTGGCTGCGCGCCCGCCTGGCAGCCCGCCAGCTCACCGATGTGGCGGTAGTGGGGCCGGCTCCCTGTCCCGTGGAGCGGATCAAGGACCGCTGGCGCTGGCACTTCCTGGTGAAGGGGGCGCGCCCGGCTGTGGTGTCGCATGTGGCCCGCCTGGTGGCGGAGGAAGGGCCGGCCGTGGCGGGGGACGCCGTGCGCCTCGTGGTGGACCGCGATCCCGTGTCGCTGTTGTAGGGGGGCGGGCGCTCCCCCGCATGCGCCGGCCGCGCTAGGATTCGCCATGCCCATGGCCACTCCGTCGGCGCTGCTCGGCGCCATCCCGCCCTATGTGTTCTATCAGCTGGATGCCCGCCGCGCCGCCGCCCGCGCCGCCGGGCGCACCCTCCTGGACGTGGGGATTGGCAGCCCGGACGGGCCCATCCCCGCGGTGGTCGTGGAGGCCATGCAGCGCGCCGCCGCCGATCGCGCCCTGAGCGGGTATCCCGCCTTTCGCGTGCACCCGGCCCTGGCCGACGCCATGGCCGGGTACATGGCCGCGCGCTTCGGGGTCACGCTGGACCCCGCGCGCGAGGTGCTGGCGCTGGCCGGCTCCAAGGAGGGGCTGGCCGAGCTGGTGCTGGCGCACGTGAATCCCGGCGACGTGGTGCTCATTCCCGCGGTGCACTACCCCGTGTACGCGCGCGCGCCGCAGCTGGCCGGGGCACGGGCCGTGGCGGTGCCCGTGGATGCCGCGGGAATGCTGCAGCTGGACCAGGTGCCCGCGGAGGCCCTGGCACGGGCGCGCATGCTGGTGGTGAACTATCCCAGCAACCCCACCACGGCCACCGCCACGCTGGAGGAGCTGGGGCGGCTGCTGGCCTTTGCGGAGGCGCATGACCTGCTGCTGGTGAGCGACCTGGCGTACAGCGAGCTGGGGTTCGATGGCTACGCGCCCCCCAGTCTGCTGCAGGTGGCCGGGACCCGGGCCCGGGTGGTGGAGCTGCACACCTGCAGCAAGAGCTTCAACATGGCCGGCGTGCGCATCGCGGTCATGGTGGGGAACCGCGACGTGCTGGACCTGCTGGACGCGTACCGCTCCAACATCGGCTACGGCGTGTCCACGCTGGCGCAGGTGGCCGGGGCCGCGGCGTTCGCGCACCACGCGACGCTGGTGCCGCCCATCGTGGCCGAGTATCGCGCCCGCCGCGACGCATTCGTGGCGGCACTGGGCGAGGGCGGGTGGGTGGTGACGCCGCCGCGCGCGTCGATGTACCTGTGGCTCCCCATCCCCGGCGGGCATGACGACTGGGGGTGGGTGGATGCGCTGCTGGACGGCCCCGGGGTGGTGGTCACGCCGGGGGTCGCCTTTGGCGAGGCGGGGCGCGGGCATTTCCGGGTGTCGCTGGTGCAGCCCCCAGGCCGGTTGCGCGAGGCCGCGGCCGGGCTGGTGGCCACCGCGGCCCGCGCGGTGGGCTGACCCCCGCCTCGCCGGCCCCGCCCGAGAGGGCGGGCAAAACGGTGCTATCTTTCCCGGATGGATCAGACGACGGATGGGGTGACGGAGGCGGGGCCCGATGACGTGGCCGTGGGCGGCACGGATCCGGTGACGGATCCGGTGGTGGATCCGGAGGTTGAGCAGGTCACGGATCAGGGGCTGGTGGAGGATGGCCCCGCGGCCGTGGCGCCCGACGAGGCAGAGCCCGTGGCGCTCCCCACTCCGTCGGCCCCTCCGCCAGCTCCCGACCGGGCCGACGCGCCGGTCTCGGAGGTGGCGGAGCGGTTCCTCCGTGCCATCCTGCAGCGGCTGCCGCTGTCGCGCATCGAGGAGGTGCACCTGTTCTCGCCGCTGCGGCAGGGGACGGTGGAGACGGGGATCGCCGTGGTGGCGGCACGACCGGTGGAGGTGGTCCCCCTGGAGCCGCCGCTGCCCCTGGAGTCGCCTGAGCCGGTGGAGCCGTCCAAGCCGGTGGAGCCGACCTCGGCTCCGCCGGTGCGCCGCCATGAGGTCCACACGGCACGCTATCGCCTGGTCATCAAGGGACCCGAGCGTGGCCGATGGGAGGAGGACCTGGTGGCGGAGGCGGATGCCCCGCTGATCACGGTCGAGACCGTGGTGCGCGGGGTCCAGCGCCGCGCCGGCGAGGCCACGGAGACCATCCGGTACAGCGCCGCCCAGGTGGCGCGCGCGCTCCGACTGCCGTTCCCCCCCGCCTGAGCCCAATGACCGCCGCCGACAGGGGCGCGCCGCAGGTGGCGGATCCAGGGGCCGCGGCGGCCGATGAGGCGGCGTTCCGCCGGTACCTCCGGGCGCACAACCTCCCCGCCACCGCGCAGCGGCTGGCCATCGCGGCCGTGGTCTTCGGCACCGACCGCCATGTCTCCGCCGAAGAGGTGGCGACGGAGCTGCGCGCGCGCGGCCAGCACGCGGGCACTGCCACCGTCTACCGCACGCTGGAGGTGCTCCAGCGCAGCGGCCTGGTGGTGGCCCGCGACTTCGGCGAAGGGTTCAAGCGCTTCGAGGCCTCGCGCGGGGTGCCGCACCACGAGCACCTGCTATGCACCGCCTGCGGGCGCGTGACGGAATTCCGCGACGAGCGGCTGGAGCGGATGACCTCGCTGCTGGCCGAGGCGCACGGCTTCGTGCGGCAGCGCCATCGCCTCGTGATCCACGGCCTCTGTCGCGACTGTCGCGGCGGCACCGCCGCCCCCCGTGTTCCCGCTCCTTCCTCCTGACCTGACATGAGCACCGACTCCCTTGGCGTGCTGGTGGCGTTCACCGCCGGGCTCCTCAGCTTCCTGAGCCCGTGCGTGCTGCCGCTGGTCCCCAGCTACATCACGTTCATCACGGGGATGGGGCTGGACGATGCCACCCGCGCGCGTCGCACCGCGCTCGTGCACGCCACGCTGTTCGTGGCCGGCTTCTCGTTCATCTTCGTCGCGCTGGGGGCCGGGGCCACCGCCTTCGGGCAGCTGCTGCGCGAGTACCGGGTGTGGATCGCCCGCCTGGGCGGCGTGCTGATGGTGGTCATGGGGCTGTGGATGCTGGGCGTCCTCCGCATCGGCGCCCTGCAGCAGGAGCGCCGGGTGCACCTGAGCGACAAGCCGCTGGGCTACCTGGGGACCGTGCTGGTGGGGGTGGCTTTCGGCGCCGGCTGGACGCCCTGCCTGGGCCCCACCCTCGGCGCCATCCTGCTGCTGGCCGCCAGCGAGGCATCGCTGGCGCGCGGGATCGGCCTGCTGGTCGCCTACTCGGCGGGGCTCGCGCTCCCCTTCCTCCTCAGCGCCCTCGCGTTGGAGCGGTTCTTGGGCGTGTTCCAGCGGTTGCGGCCGCACCTGGGGCGGCTGCATCGCGTGGCGGGCGTGCTGCTGGTGCTGCTGGGCCTCCTCATGTTCACCGGCTGGATCGAGCGGCTGGCCGCCTATCTGCAGCCGTTCACGCCGGAGTTCCTGGTGGAGCGGCTGTAGCGGCGGTCGTCGCCGGCGTCGTGGTCTCCAGCGACGCCAGCAGCAGTTGCCGGCGCCACAGCGCGGCGTAGCGTCCCCCCTGCGCCACCAGGGTGTCGTGGGTGCCGGTCTCCACCACGCGCCCCTCGTCGAGCACCAGGATCCGGTCGCAGTGGCGCACCGTCCCCAGGCGGTGGGCCGCCATCAGCACGGTGCTCCCCGCCAACCGGTCGCGCAGCGCCGTCAGGATGGCGGCCTCCGTGTGGGTGTCCACGGCGGAGAGGGCGTCGTCCAGCAGCAGGATGGCGGGGGTGCGCGCCAGCGCCCGGGCGAGGGTGGCGCGCTGCTTCTGCCCCCCGGACAGGTTGATCCCCCGCTCCCCCAGCCGCGTGTCCAGCCCGCCTGGGAGCTGCGCCACGAACGGCGCCACCTGCGCCGTGGCCAGCGCCTCGCGCACCGCCGGATCCTCGGGGGCGCGGCCGCTGCCGTACGCCACGTTGTGCCCCAGCGTCTCACTGAACAGCAGCGCCTCCTGCGGCACCAGCCCGACGGCGTGCCGCACCGCCGTCAGGGGGAGCGAGGGGAGCGGGACGCCGTCCACCAGCACCTCCCCCTCCTGCGGATCAAACAGGCGGGCAATGAGGTCCAGCAGCGTGCTCTTCCCCGCGCCGGTGGCGCCGACGATGCCCAGGGTGCCACCCGCCGGGACCTCGAAGGACACGTCGCGCAGCACCCAGCGCGGCGCGTCGCCGGCGGCGGCGGGGTAGTGGAACGACACCCCCCGGAAGGCGACGGAACGGCCCCGCACGGCGCCCCCCGACGCCGGGGACGGCCAGGCGCCCGTGCCCGTGTCGCGCACCGACGCCGGGGTGCCGTCGAGCAGCTCCAGCACCCGCCCCATGGACGCCGCGCCGCGCTGGAAGAGGTTGGTGGTCCACCCCAGGGCGATGAGCGGCCAGGTCAGCATGGACAGGTACATCCCGAAGGCCACGAAGCCGCCGACCGACATCGCCCCGCGCATGAGCAGGCCGCCCCCCACCCACAGGGTGATGGCGCTCCCCAGCCCGGCCAGCAGCGCGAACCCGGGGTTCATGAGGCCATTGAGCCGGGCCAGGCGCAGCGCCGCCCCCTGATAGGCCTCGCCCACCGCGTCGAAGCGCCGCGTCTCCGCCGCTTCCTGGCGGTACGCGCGGACCACCCGCACGCCGGCCAGGTTCTCCTGCGCGCGCGTGGAGAGGTCGCTGAACTGCGCTTGCACTTGCTCGAAGCGGTCATGCACCCGGCGACCCAGGCGCAGCATGAGCAGCGGCAGCCCCGCCATCGGCAGCAGCGCGGCCGCCGTGAGCCCCGGGTGCAGCTGCAGCATCATGGCCAGCGCGAACAGTCCGCCGGCCACGGTGTTCACCAGGTACATCAGCGCCGGGCCGGCCGCCATGCGCACCGCCCCCAGGTCGTTGGTCAGGCGCGCCATCAGGTCGCCCGTGCGCCACCGGGCCAGCCACGCGGCGTCCATGCGGGTGAGCGCGCCAAAGAGGTCGCGGCGCAGGTCGGTCTCGATGCGGCGGCTGACGCCGTTGAGCACCTGCCGCATCAGGAAGCGCAGCCCACCCGCCGCCACCGCCAGCGCCACCATGCGCGCGCCAATTCCCCAGAGTGGGCCGCTGTCCCCCGTGCGGACCAGCGTGTCAATCCCGTCCTTCAGCAGCGCCGGGACCTGCGCGCTGAGCCACGCCGAGGTCACCACGGCCGTCAGGCCGAGTGCAACCTGGACGCGGTACGGGTGGTAGTAGGGGAGGAGACGGCGCAGCACATGGCGGGACGGGGCCGGGGTGGCACCGCCGTTGCGTGATGGTGGTTGATCAGCCGGCGGGCGACCCGGTGCCGTCATGGCGCCCGTTCTCCGGACGCCCGTCGCCTCCCCCTCCGCGTCATCCCCGCCTTAGCCACGCGTCATCCATGCCTCATCCAGGAGCTTCCATGTCGCAATATACCGGCCCCCGCGCCCGCCCTGTCCTTGCGCGGGGGCTGCGCCTCACGGTGGGGGTGGCCCTCGGGGTGGCGTTGGCCGCGTGCGGCGGCCAGCCCGAGGTGGCCGTCACGGACTCGACGCCGGTGACGCCGCGCGATGTGGCCCTGCTGGGGCCGGACTCCGCCGTGCAGCCCCAGCTGGCGGATGTCCCGGTGGCCACCCCGGCTGCCGCCCCGCCGCCGCCCGCGCCCCGTCCCGCGCCGGCCAGGCCGGTCGCACGGCCGGCCCCGCGGCCCGCCACGGCCAGCGTCCCCGCCCCCGCGCCTGCCCCGACCCCAGGGACGGGGCAAGCCGCCGGCAAGACCGCCGCCCCGGACTCGGCCATCCCGCTCTCCGCCACCCTCCCGGCGGGGACCGCCCTGCGCTTCACGGCCGCGCGCCAGCAGTGCACCAACACGCTGCGCACCGGCGATCGCCTCACCGCCGCGCTGGCCGCCGCCGTCCCCGCCGGGAATGGCGTCACGCTGCCCGCGGGCGCCACGGGGGTGTTCGAGGTGGTGGAGGCGCGCACCGCCACCTCCTCCGGTGATTCCACCGCCCTGCAGCTGCGGCTGGTGGCCGTGCAGCAGGGCGGCAAGACGTACGCTGTCAACGCCACCACGCAGGACGCGGCCATCGTCCGGGTACGGAGCGCCTCCAAGGGAGAGGACCTCCGCAAGGTGGCCGGGGGGGCGCTGGCCGGCGCCATCGCCGGCAAGCTGCTGGGGAAGAGCACGCGCAGCACGGTGGTGGGCGCGGCGGCTGGCGCGGCGGCCGGCACCGCCGCCGCGGCGGCCACCGGGAACTTCGACAGCTGCCTCCAGGAGGGCGGCACCCTCACCGTCCGCCTGGAGGCCCCGCTCACGGTGTTCGCCCCCGCGGTGCCCTAGCCACCGCCACCAAGGGCGCGGTCGTCAGTATCCGACCGCGCCCCCGCTCCGGCGTGGTTCGGGCATCCCCTCCCAGCCGCCCCGCACGCGCATGATGGCGTTCACGTTCACCAGCGCGCGCAGGCGGCGCATGCCGTGCCCCATGCGCGCCAGCGAATCCAGCACCGCCGGGCGGATCCCGCCGTCCTCGTAGGTGAGGGAATCGGGGAGCGCCTGGTGGTGGATGCGCGGGGCGCGCATGGCGTCGGCCAGCGTCATCCGATGCTCCAGCACGTTCAGGATCACCTGGCTGGTGCCGGTGATGATCGTCGGCCCCCCGGCCGCCCCCACCACCAGCAGCACCTGCCCCACCGAATCGAGCACGATGGTGGGGGACATGGCGCTCAGCATCCGCTTGCCCGGCTGGATGGCGTTCTGCTCCCCTTGCACCAGCCCGAACATGTTGGGCATGCCCGGTTGCGCGGCGAAGTCGTCCATCTCGTCGTTGAGCATGAAGCCGGCGCCCCGCACCCACACCCCCGAGCCCCACGAGTTGTTGAGCGTGGTGGTGGTGGCCACCGCATTCCCCTGCGCGTCCACCACGGAGTAGTGCGTGGTGTGCTCCGGCTCGCGCGCGGCCGCCTCCATCTGCGGCGCCAGGTCGCGGGTGGCGGTGGCGCGCTGCGGGTCGATCGTGGCCCGCAGGCGCGCGGCGTACGCCGGGCTGGTGAGCTGCGCCAGCGGCACCGACACGAAGGCGGGATCGCCCAGCTTGGCATTGCGGTCGATGAAGGCGCGCTGGTAGGCGCTCCCCACCAGGTGGAACCAGGCGGCGCTCCCGTACGCGGGGAGCGCGGGGTCGTGCGCCAGGATGTTGAGCGCCTCCGCCATGGTCACCCCGCCGGACGACGAGGGGGGCATGGCCAGCAGCCCGTACTGGCGGAAGCGGGTGCGGATGGGGGTGCGCCACACCGGGGCGTAGCGAGCCAGGTCCTCGCGCGTGATGATGCCGCCGCCGCGCGTCATCTCGCCCACCAGCGAGTCGGCCACCCACCCCCGGTAGAACGCCGCCGGGCCACGCGCGGCAATGGCCTCCAGCGTGCGCGCCAGGTCGGGCTGCACCAGCCGCTCCCCCGCCTCCAGCGGCACGCCGGAGGGGAAGTAGGGCGTGCTGGGGTGGAACCGGTTCACCAGCGCCCGCGCGCGCGCGATGGAGCCGGCCAGCGCGGTGTCCACCACGAAGCCGTCGCGTGCCAGCCGGATGGCCGGCTGCAGCACCTGCGTCAGCGACATGGTGCCGTGCCGCTCCAGCAGCGCCGACAGCCCCGCCACCGCCCCGGGGACGCCGGAGGCCAAGTGCCCCACCACGCTCTTGTCGGTCAGCTTGCCGGTGGCGTCGAGATACATGTTCCGCGTGGCGGCCAGCGGCGCGATCTCCCGGTAGTCCAGCGCCGCGGTGCGCCCGTCGGCCATCTGCACCACGGTGTAGCCGCCCCCGCCGATGTTGCCGGCCTCGGGCCAGGTGACCGCCAGCGCGAAGCCCAGCGCCACCGCCGCATCCACGGCGTTGCCGCCGGCCCGCAGAATCTCCACGGCCGCCGCGCTGGCCTCGGGGCTGTTGCTCACCGCCATCGCCTGCGGGGCAAAGGCCGCATTCGCCCCCGCCGGGAGCCGCCACCCCTCGGGGAAGCGCGGGGCCATGCGCGCGGGGATGGCCGGATCGCCCGGCGGGCGCCCGG
>JBEIJM010000090.1:0-13563 GCA_040380205.1 Gemmatimonadaceae bacterium | reverse complement strand
CGGCGCTGGCGGCAGTGGTGTGGGCCGCCGCGCCGCTGGCGGCGCAGGGGCGCGGGCGTGCGGCGCCGGTGCCGTACGTCCCGCCGCGGGGGTCGTGGGAGCGCCGGGCGCCGTCCGCGGTGGGGATGGACAGCGCCAAGCTGGCCGACGCGGTGGCCTTTGCCGTGAGCAAGGAGTCGAAGACCCCGCGCGACCTGCTGCTCCACCATTTCCAGACCTTCGGGCGCGAGCCGTTGGGGGACCCGATTGGTCCGCTGCCGCCGCGGGGCGGGGCCACCGGGGTGATCGTGCGGCGCGGCTACGTGGTGGCCACGTGGGGAACGCCGGACGCCCCCGAGACCACCAACAGCGTGACCAAGAGCTTCCTGAGCACCGTGGTGGGGCTGGCGGTGGACGACGGGCTCATTGGCAGCGTGCACGACACGGTCGCGCGGGTGATGCCGCCCATCGAGCGGGCGCGGCCCAATGGCACCGGGTACGCGCGCGACTGGCCCGGCGACGACCGGATGCTGCGCCCGTTTGACACGCCGCACAACCGCACGCTGACGTGGGACCACCTGCTGCGGCAGGTGAGCGACTGGGAGGGGACGCTGTGGGGGAAGCCCGAGTGGGCGGACCGTCCGGCGCAGAACCTGGCCACGGAGGTGGGGCGCGCGCGGAAGGCGCCGGGGAGCGTGTACGAGTACAACGACACGCGGGTGAACGTGCTGGCGCTGGCGGTGCTGCAGCTGTGGCGGCGCCCGCTGCCGGAGGTGCTGCGCGAGCGGGTGATGGACCCCATCGGGGCGTCGCCCACGTGGCGGTGGTACGGCTACGATCCCAGCTGGATCGTGCTGGACGGCCGCGAGGTGCAGAGCGTGAGCGGCGGCGGGCACTGGGGGGGCGGGATGGTGATCAACGCCTGGGACCTGGCGCGCTTCGGGGTGCTGACGCTGCGGCGGGGGGTGTGGGGGACGCGGCGGGTGCTGTCGGACGCGTGGGTGACGCAGGCGCTCACGCCGACGCCGGCGCAGCCGACGTACGGCTACATGAACTGGTTCCTGAACACCGACCGCGCGTACCTGGCGGCGGCGCCGGCGCAGGCGTTCGTGCATGTGGGGGCCGGGAACAACTTCGTGTACGTGGACCCGGTGCACGACGTGGTGGCGGTGGTGCGGTGGATGGACAGCACGCCGAGCCTGAACGGGTTTGTGGAGCGGCTGCTGGCGGCGGTGACGGAGCGGTAGCGCGTCGCGCGCACGGGCCGCCGCGCGGGGTCAGGTTTGGAAGCCGAGCCGCTGGGCGATCTCGCGCTGTCGGTCGTCGAGGGTGAGGAACAGGAGTTCGGCGGGATCGGGGGCCAGCCAGAGGGCGGTGGCCAGGTGCCAGCAGTCGGCGCCGCGGAGGGAGCCGACGTCGAGGACGCGGGCGATTTCCGGGGCGAGGGAGCGGGGGGGGTGGACGCGGGCCACGGCCTCCAGCCGTGCAAACGACGGCGTGCGCCCATCGCGTCGACAGGCGCTGAGGTACTCGGCTTCCAGCAGCGGCGCGCTGACGCGGACGTGCGCCGCGTTCCAGCGGGCCTTGGCGATGGGGCCCGCCGGCTCGGCGAACTCGATCGCGATGAGCGCCGATGTGTCCACGTACATGAATGCGATGCCTGCCGTGACCATGACGGGTTCCTCTAGTCGCGCTCGTCGAGGAAGCGCTGGAGGGCACCCGGGAGCGGCTCGCCACAGGTGATCGGCGCCCCGGGATTCCGCGCCGGCGTGATGTACCCCGCCGCCTCCAACTCCTTGATACGCTCGGCCAGTGTCTGCGGCGGGCGCTCCGGCGCCTGGTAGGGGCGGAGCTCCGCCACCGGCTCCCCGTGCACGGTGATCACCACGGAGCGCCCCTCGCGCACCTGCCGCACCAGCGACGATAGGCGGGCCTTGGCCTCGTACAGCGGATATTCGTCCATGGACGGAATATGGTCAGACTAGTCAGACCATACAAGGGGCGGGCGTGGCCGCCGTCTGGCCTTGCTTCGCGGCCCCCTGTGTCCCCCCGTCTTCCCCCGGCTAGTCCCCCCGTTCAGTCCACCGGCAGCACCTCGCCGTCGGCGATGGCATAGTGCCGGTCGCCAGGCTGCGGGACGTGCATCCCGCCCCCCGTGAAGGCCCCGAAGGCGGGGAGCACCGCGCGGGTGGGGCCCACCACGAAGCAGGGGAGCCGCAGGCGTTCGCGGCCGGGGCCGGTGAGGGTGCGGTGCGGGTGCAGGTGCCCGCCCACGCGGTAGCCGGGAGCCTCGGGGGCGTCGTGCGCCGCGTCGTGGACCAGCGTGAGCGGCCCCAGCGGGAGCGGCGGGTCGTGGACGCCGAAATCCCAGCTTGGGGGCGGGTCGCCGGCGTGCCGGTCGTGGTTGCCGCGCACCAGGTCGATGCCCAGCGCCGGATGTCGTGCCCGCCAGGCGGCGATGGTGGCCAGCGTGTCGGGGTGGCGTCCGGCGCGGCTGTGCCAGAGGTCGCCCAACACGATCAGCCGGGTGGCGCCGGTGGCGGTGAGGGCCGCCGAGAGGCGTTCCAGGTCGGCGGCGGTGGTGCCCGACGGTAGGGGGAGGTGCGCGGCCCGAAAGGCCGCGGCTTTTCCCCAGTGCAGGTCGGCCACCAGCAGCGTGTGGCGGTGGGGGAGCCAGAGGGCGCGCGCGGGGAGGAGGTGCGCCGGTTCCCCGGCGAGGGTGACCTCCACGTCACCCGAAGGCATGGATTCAGCCACGCCGCCGCCCGCCCGGCCCCTCGGCGTGCGCCACCATGCGGCGCACGCGGTCGGCCAGCTTCTCGCTGCTCACCTTGCCCCGCGTCATGTCCACCAGTAGCGGGAAGGCCAGCGGTGTGGGGCGCTCCACCTCCACCACGCGCAGGGTGGCACGCGACAGCCGCTCCAGCACGCGCCCCAGCCGGCTGGCCTCCAGCTGTCGTTCCAGCACCTCGCGCTGCGCCTGGTGCAGCAGCAGGTTGCCCGGGTCGTGCCGCACGAACACGTCGTACAGCAGCCCGCTGGAGGCCTGCAGCTGGCGCACGGTCTTGGACGCTCCCGGGAAGCCGCCGAACACCAGCCCGGCCACGCGCGCGATCTCCCGGAACTGCCGCTTGGCCAGTTCGGCGGCGTTGAGGCTGGCGGTGACGTCGGACAGCAGGTGCGCCGGCGAGAAGAGCCCGGCCTCCAGCGCCTCCTCCAGCGGTGCCGGCTCGGGAGCCAGCAGGTCCAGCCCGTAATCGTTGCAGGCAAAGGTGTAGGTGGCCGGCGCCAGCTGCGCCAGGCGATAGGCCAGCAGCGCGGCCAGCCCCTCGTGCACCAGGCGCCCGTCAAACGGATACACGAACAGGTGGTGCCCCTCGCGCGTGCGGCACCGCTCGATGAGCAGCTCATCGGGGGCGGGGATCACGCTGCGCTCGGCCTGCAGCGCCAGCAGCGGGCGCATCGCGCGCAGCTCGGGGGAGGCAAAGGTGCCGCGCCGCGCGGCGTCCAGCGTGTCGCGCACCGCGCGCGCCAGCTCGGTGCTGAGGGGCATGCGCGCGCCGGCCCACCGCGGGATGGCGCCGGTGACGCCGCGCGCGCGGCGCACCCACGCGGTGAGGTCGCGCACGCGCACGAACTCCAGCGGCGTTCCCGCGAACAGGAAGGTGTCGCCCGGGGAGAGCCGCGCGATGAACCCCTCCTCCACCGTTCCCAGCCGCCCGCCCCCCACGTAGCGCACCGTGATGGCGGCGTCGCTCACGATGGTGCCGATGGCCAGCCGGTGGCGGCGCGCCACGGCCGCGTCGGTCACCATGTAGCGGTCGCCGTCCCGCACCACCCGCCCGTACTCGGGGTACGCCTGCAGCGCGTCGCCGCCGCGGGTGACGAAGTCCAGCACCCAGTCCAGCTCGGCGTCGGTGAGCGCGGCATAGGCGCGCGTGCTGCGCAGCTCGGCCAGCACCCCCGCGCGCGTGAAGCCGCCGCCCACGGCGAGCGTGACGAGGTGCTGCGCCAGCAGGTCCAGCGGGCGGTCCACCGGGTCGCGCGACTCGATGGCCCCGGCGGCGATGGCGTCGCGCGCGGCGGCCACCTCCACCAGCTCGAAGGCGTGCGTGGGGACGCACACGATGCGCGAGGGGCGCCCGGGCGCGTGCCCCGAGCGCCCGGCGCGCTGCAGCAGCCGCGCCACCCCCTTGGGGCTCCCCACCTGCAGCACCAGCTCCACCGGCGCGAAGTCCACCCCCAGATCCAGCGACGAGGTGGCCACCACCACGCGGAAGCGCCCGCTCTTGAGCCCGCGCTCCACCGTCTCGCGCTGCTCGCGGTCCAGCGAGCCGTGGTGGATGGCGGTGAACTCGAACCACGACGGATCGGCGGCGATGAGCGACTGGAACCACAGCTCGGCCTGCGAACGCGTGTTGCAGAAGACGATCGCGCTCCGCACCCCCGCCAGCCGTCGCATGACCTCGGGGAGGAGCCGCGTGTTGAGGTGGCCGGCCCACGGGAAGCGCTCGATGGTGTCGGGGATGAGCGCCTCCACCACCACGTCCTTGGGGACGAGCCCGCGGATGAGACGGCGCGGGGGCGCGCCGTCGCCGTGCCCCACCCCCAGCAGCGTGTCGGCGGCCACGTCCAGGTTGCCCAGCGTGGCGGAGAGCCCCCAGGTGCGCAGCGCGGGCGCCACCGCGCGCAGCCGCGCGAGCGCCAGCTCCACCTGCACGCCGCGCTTGGTGGCCATCAGCTCGTGCCACTCGTCCACCACCACCGTGCGCACCCCGGCCAGCAGCGCCGGGTGGTCGGGGCGGGTGAGCAGCAGCGAGAGCGACTCCGGGGTGGTGACCAGCGCCGATGGCAGCCGCTCGCGCTGGCGCGCGCGCACCGATGCGGCGGTGTCGCCGGTGCGCGATTCCACGGTCCACCCCACCCCGGCGCCCTCCACCGCGTCTCGCAGCGCCTGCTCGGTGTCGGCGGCGAGGGCGCGCAGCGGGGTGATCCAGAGGGCGCGCAGCGGGGGCGGCGGCGCGCCCGCGTTCACCGCCTCGCCGGCTGCGAGCGCGTCCAGCAGCGCGCCCCCCCACGCCGCGTACGTCTTGCCGGTGCCGGTGGCCGCATGGATGAGCCCCGACGCGCCGTGGGCGTGCGCCGCCCACGCCTCCTCCTGAAAGGGGAACGGGGTCCACCCGCGGGCGGCGAACCAGCGGTGGAGGGGGTGGGGCGGAGAGGCGGGGGGCGGCGCGGGCACGGGGAAGGGATGGATGCGTCCGGGTCCCGATGGCAGTGGGGCATGGATGATGTCTTGGCATCAGACAACTGATGCCTTAACATCACACCATGCGTACCACCATCGATCTGGACAGCGAACTGCTGCGGCGCCTCCGGGAGGCGGCCGAGCGCGACGGGGTGCCGTTCAAGACCCTGTTGCATCGCGTCATCTTGCGCGGCTTGGAGCCGCCGGCCACCGAACCGGGACCGACGTACGCCACCCCCACGTTCCGATTCGGGCGCGTCCGCGAGGGGGTGGACCTGGTGAAGGCCCGGTGGGTGGCCGACGCGCTGGAAGACGAGGAACTGTTGCGCAAGCGCGCTGAGGGGCGCTGATCGGTGGTCACCGCATGATCGTCCCCGACACCAACCTGCTGCTGTACGCCGTGGATGCCTCGAACGCCCAGCATGAGCGGTCGAGGGGATGGCTGGATGCCACCATGCGTGGTGCGGAGCCCGTGGGCTTTGCGTGGGTGGTCCTGTTGGGCTTTGTCCGCATCAGCACCAATCCCCGCATTCTGGACTATCCGCTTGCGCTGGACGATGCGCTGGACGTGGTGAACCTGTGGCTGTCCCAACCCGTAGCCGCAATCGTTGAACCCGGAGAACGCCACTGGGGCATATTTCAGGGGCTGCTGCGTGACGCAGGCCGAGGGGGAAACCTGACCACGGATGCGCACCTCGCTGCCCTGTGCATCGAGCGAGGGGCCACGCTGGCATCGGCGGACGGCGACTTCACCCGCTTCCGCGGCCTGCGGTTTCTCAACCCCCTGCGTTGACCACGCCCCCCGCCGCCAGCGCGCGCACCGCGTCCAGCGTGTCGGCCTCGGCCGCGGGCTTGTCGCGCCGCCAGCGCGCGATGCGCGGGAAGCGCACCGCCACGCCGCTCTTGTGGCGCGGGCTGGGCTGGATCCCCTCGAACGCCACCTCGAACACCAGCTGCGGCTCCACGGTGACCACGGGGCCGAAGCGCTCGCGCACGTGGCGGCGGATCCATCGGTCGGCCTCGCGCAGCTCCGCGTCGGTGAGCCCGCTGTAGGCCTTGGCGAACGGCACCAGCGCGCCGCCGTCCCACACGGCCAGCGTGTAGTCGGTGTACAGCCCCGCGCGGCGCCCGTGCCCGGCCTGCGCGTACACCAGCACGGCGTCCACGGTGTGCGGCGCCACCTTCCACTTCCACCAGTCGCCGCCGCGCCGCCCCGTGCCGTACGCCGAGTCGCGCCGCTTGAGCATGAGCCCCTCGGCCAACTGCGCGCGCGCCGCGTCGCGCACGGCGGGGGCCGACGCCCAGTCGGCCAGTGGCACCAGCGGCGACAGCATCAGCGCCTCGTGCGTCGACGGCGGGAGCCCTGCCAGCAGCCGCTCGGCGTGGGCCCGCCGCTCCGTCAGCGGCGCCGCACGCCGGTCACGCCCGTCCACCTCCAGGGCGTCGTACACCACCAGGCGCACCGGCACCTCGCGGCGCAGCGCGGCGCTCACCGTCTTGCGCGTGATGCGCCGCTGCAGCGCGGCAAAGGGGAGCGGCGCGTGGTCCCGCCACCCCAGCAGCTCGCCGTCCAGCACCGTGCCCTCGGGGAGCGCGGCCGCCGCGGCCTCCACCTCGGGGAAGCGCCCCGCCAACAGCTCCTCGCCCCGGCTCCAGAGGAACACGCCTCCCTGCCGCCGCACCAGCTGCGCCCGAATGCCGTCCCACTTCCACTCGGCGCACCAGTCCTCCACGGCGCCCAGCGTGGCGGGGGCATCCTCCAGCGGATGCGCCAGGAAGAACGGGTACGGGCGGCTCCAGTCGCTGTCGGCGGCGTCGGGGTCCAGCAGCCGCGCGCCCCACTCGGCCGACGGCGTCCACTGCCCCGTGAGGCGGTGCGTGATCACCTCGGCCGGCAGCCCGCTCACCTGCGCCAGCGCGCGCACCACCAGCCCGTCGGAGACGCCCACGCGGAAGGCGCCGGTGAGCAGCTTGCCAAAGACGAAGCGCGGCGTGCCATGCAGCGTGCGCCACACCGCGTGCAGCGCCTCGCGCTGCGCCTCCGGCGGCATGGCGCCCAGCGGCAGGAGGCGCTCCTCCACCCACCACGCCAGCGAGCGGTCGTCCGGGGCCCCGTCACCCGGCACCAGCAGCGCCACGGTCTCCGCCAAGTCTCCCGCCTGCGCGTACGCCTCTTCAAAGAGCCAGTCGGGGATGCCGGCGGCCTCCGCGGCCCAGCGGCGCAGGTCGGGGAGCTTCACCAGCCGGCGCGGGCGGCGTCCGGTGAGGAAGGCCACGGCCCACGCCCGGTCGCCGGGGGGCGCGTCGCGGAAGTAGGCGACGAGCGCGTCCACCTTGGCGCTGGTGGCGGTGGTGGCATCGATGGCGTCGAACAGCGCGGCGAAGTCACGCATGGGACGCGGGCGCCTCCCGCGCCTCGTCGTCGCCGCCGTCCGGCTTGGCGCCGTCCGCCTCCGTCCCGCCCGCCTCATCCCCCTCCCAGCGGGTGGGGATGGCGCGCGCCTCCAGCCCGCGCTCGGTGAGCCACCGCACCACCACGTCGCTGAAGCCGTGGGTGACCCACACGCGCGCGGCGCCGGTGGCGTCGATGGCGGCCATGAGCTGCGGCCAATCCACGTGATCGCTGAGCACGAAGCCCTGCGCCACGCCGCGGCGGCGACGCGCGCCGCGCACCAGCATCCAGCCGCTGGCAAAGGCCGAGGTGGAGGGGCCGAAGCGGCGGGCCCAGGTGGAGTCCTCCACCGACGGCGGCGCGATGACCAGCGCGCCCGCGTGCTTCCCGCGCTCGGCGGTGGCGGGGCGCGTGGCGGGGAGCGCCACCCCGGCGTCGCGATAGCAGGCCGTCATCGCCTCGGCGGCGCCGTGCAGCAGGATGGGACCGATGGACGGGTCCACGCCGGCCAGCAGCCGCTGCGCCTTGCCCAGGGCGTAGGCGTGCAGGAAGGCGGTGCGTCCCGCGGCGGCGTTGGCGGCCCACCACGCGTTGAGGTCGGCGAACACCCCTGCCGCCGCAGGCCAGCGGTACAGCGGCAGCCCGAAGGTGCTTTCGGTGACGAAGGTGTGGCAGCGCACCGCCTCCCACGGCTCGCAGGTGGGGTCGGGGTCCAGCTTGTAGTCGCCGCTGACCACCCACACTTCGCCGCGATGTTCGACGCGCACCTGCGCGGAGCCCAGGATGTGCCCGGCGGGGTGGAGGGAGACGCGCACGCCGCCCAGGGTGCGCGGCTCGCCGTAGGGGACGCCCTCCACGCGGTCCGCCTGCGCCCCCAGGCGCGCGCGCGTGACCCCCACCCCCGGCTGCGCCACGAGGTAGTGGCGGCACCCCCAGCGCAGGTGGTCGCCGTGGGCGTGGGTGACCACGGCGCGGTCCACCGGCGCCCACGGATCGATGAAGAAGTCGCCGGCCTCGCAGTACAGGCCGCGGGGGGTGAGCCGGATCAGAACGAGTAGGTGACGCCGCTGGAGAAGAAGGTGTCGGTGGTGCGCAGGGGGACCTTGTTGCGCACCGGCGGCGCGTTGTTGTAGCGGATGACGTAGCCGATCTTCACGGCCAGCTTGCTCATGAGGGGCGCCACGATGGTGCTTTCGGTGTTCACCAGGTAGGCGCTCGACTCGCTGAGGTTGGGGAGGTACTCGGCGGTCTGCTGGAAGGTGGCGCTGGGGGAGAACTTGTGGCGGAAGTCCATCGCGGCGCGCGCGGCGGGAAAGCTCCCCTTGAAGCTGGAGGAGGAGCCCGGGGTGAGCGTCTGCTGGAAGCGGGAGGCACCGAAGGCGAGGTTGAGCGTCTGCGCCTTGGTGCTGATCGCCGTGACGTCGAGGCCGAGGCCTTCCTCGAAGCGGCGCGAGATTCCCTGGAGGACGTTGCGATCGAAGCGTCCCACGAGGTAGCTGCCCACGCGGCCGTTGAGGCGGCGCTGGGCGCGGAGACCGCCACTCCAGAAGTTGGCGTTGACCTTGTTGTTGGCCTCGCCGTAGAAGAAGGTGAGGTCCTGCTGCACCTGCCAGCCCACCACGGTGTACTTGAGCTTGTTGGCGACGTTGGTGGTGGTGGCGTCGGCGTTGCCGCGGGTCTGCGAGAAGCCCAGGGAGGCGGAGCCCTCGAAGGTGCCGGCCTTCCTGGCGGGGGTGCCCTGCGCGGCGAGGGGCGCGGCGAGGAGGAGGGAAAGCCCGGCGGCGGCGAGGCGGCGGAGGCGCGAGGGACCGGGGAGGGGCATGACTGGTGGGGATGGGCGTCACAGGGTGCGGGACGCCCATCCGGCCCCGGAGGCTCACGGCTGGATGAACGTCCCCTCGTGCAGGTCGCGCAGGGCCTGCTGCAGTTCCGCGCGCGTGTTCATCACGATGGGGCCGTGCCAGGCGACCGGCTCCCGAATGGGGGCGCCGGCCACGAGGAGGAAGCGCACGCCGGCGGGGCCGGCGGTGACCACCACCTCGTCGCCGCCATCGAAGAGGAGGAGCGAGCGGTTGCCGCTGAGGTCGCGGACCAGGTCGTCATCGTTGCCGGCGGTGCGTTCGGTGAGGATCCCCTGGTTGGGTGACGCATCACGGAAGGTGCCGCTGCCCTCGAAGACGTAGGCGAATGTACTCCGATACGCGTCCACCGGGAGGCGGGCGCGGACGTGGGCGGGGACGGTGACGTCGAGGTAGACCGGGTCGGCGGCGATGCCGTCCACCGGGCCGCGGCGCCCCCAGAACTCGCCGCAGATGACGCGCACGTGGGTGCCGTTGTCGTCGGTGACCTCGGCGATGGCGTCGCTGCGCACGTCCTGGTAGCGGGGGGCGGTCATCTTGAGGGCGCCCGGGAGGTTGGCCCACAGCTGGAAGCCGTGCATGCGGCCGTCGGGGGCGCCGGCGGGCATCTCGTGGTGGATGATGCCGCGCCCGGCGGTCATCCACTGCACGTCGCCGGCGCCCAGGAGGCCGCGGTTGCCGAGGGAATCGGCGTGTTCGACGGTGCCGGCAAGGACGTAGGTGATCGTCTCGATGCCGCGGTGGGGGTGCCAGGGGAAGCCGGCCTGGTAGTGGGCCGGCGTGTCGCCGCGGAAGTCGTCGAAGAGGAGGAAGGGGTCGGTTTCGGAGGTGTCGCCGAAGCCGAAGGCGCGGTGCAGGTGGACGCCGGCGCCCTCGCGGGTGGGGCGGGCCTGGCTGACGCGCTTGACGGGGCGGATGGACATGGGGGCTCCGGGCTTGTGGGTGTTGCAACACCTAAATATACCGCACAACGGGCCCCAGTTCCATCCCGCAGCGCTCAGGACACCATCGTGATGAACGTGGCGTCGTCGCCGCCGCCGCCGGGGGGGAGCCGCGGCGGGGGGGGCGCGTCACCGAACACCGCCCGCGCCCGCACCCCGGCGTCGATGGCCGCCAGCGCCGCCTGCATCTCCTTGATGGCTTGCCGCACCTCCCAGCGGTAGAGCCACCCGGAGCCGGCGAACAATGCCACGCCGGTCACCAGCGCCGCCGCGGCCGCGGGCCCCAAGAGGGCGGCCCCCGCCAGCGACAGCGCCGCCTTGCCGGCCACGGCGCCCATCAGGCCACCCAGCAGCGACAGGCCGCCGCTGGCGATGCCGTACCCCAGCACGTTCGTCTTGAGCCCCTGCCGCAGGTCGATGGCCATGGTGACCTGACTGGCGCCGGGGTCGCCGGGGACCGCGGCCAGCGTGACCCGCACCTGCGGGACGTAGACGCCGTAGCGGGTCCACGTCCACCGGTAGTTCCCGTCGGTCAACCCGGGGAGCGCGAACACCAGCGTGCCGCCGTCCAACGGATGGCCCCCCAGCGTGTCCTCCAGGTGGAGCGACCACGGGAACGCCTGCAGCGTCTGCCCCAGCGCCTGCAGCACCTCGCGCGGGGGCATGCGATAGGTGCGCGACGCGGTCACCGTCCACGTCAACGCGCCGAACATCCGGGTGGCCACCCGCTCCAGGGCGGGGGACACCACCGGGGCGAGCGTTTCCCCCGCCGGCTGCCCCCGCCGCTCGTCCAGCGCCAGCGCCACGTAGCGCGCGGAGATCCCCGCCTCGGCGGCGGCAGCCTGCACGTCGGCCAGCTTGTAGCTGTCGGTGGGGGGCGCGTCCGGGCCCGCGGCCACGGCCGCCGGCAACGCGCGCGTGTCGCGCGCCTCGCGCAGTCGCTGCTCCAGCTGCGCCGCGTCCTGCGCCTGCAGCTCCGCGGCGCGGCGCCACACCGCCATGGCGTCGCCCTCGGACAGGAACACCGGGGGCGCGGCGGCCGCCGCCTGCTCCAGCGCCTTCGCCAGCGCCTCGGCCAGCGCCTCGCCCGTCGCGTAGCGCTCCCCCGGCGCCTTGCGCAGGCACTGGTCGATGACGGCGGCCACCGGCGCCGGCACGTCGGGGGCCACCGACCGCAGCGGCGGCACCGGGCGCGTGGCATGCGCCACCAGCACCGCCTGCGGCGCCGCTTCCGTGAACGGCAGCCGCCCGCTGAGCGCCAGATAGCCGATGCACCCCAGCGCGTACAGGTCGCTGCGCCCGTCCAGCGGCTCCCCCACCGCCTGCTCGGGGCTCATGAAGTGCACCGTCCCCAGCACATGGCCGTCCTGCGTGAGCGCGGCGTTCATGTCGGTGCGCGCGATCCCGAAGTCGGTGACCAGCGCGCGCCCGGCGCCGCGCTCGAGCAGGATGTTGTCGGGCTTGACGTCGCGGTGCACGATGCCGCGCGCGTGCGCGTAGGCCAGGGCCCACGCCACCTCGCGCAGCGTGCGCACCACCTCGGCCACCGGCAGCGTGCCGCGCTCGCGGAGGCGCTCGCCGAAGGTGGGACCGTCCACGAACCCCATGGCGAAGTAGGCCACGCCGGCCGCCTCGTCGGCGCGGTACACCGGCACGATGTGCGGGTGCGACAGCTGGGCGGCCGTCCGCGCCTCGCGCAGGAAGCGCTCGCGCAGCGTGGCGTCGCCGGCCAGGTGGGCGGGGAGGACCTTGAGGGCGACAGGGCGGTCGAGGCGCTCGTCACGGGCCAGGTACACGACGCCCATGCCGCCGCGCCCCAGCTCGCGCAGCAGGGTGTACTGGCCGGTCAGCGCGGCGGCGACCGTCGCCAGCTCGTCGGAGGCGGAGGGGGAGGGGGGAGGCGTGCCCGTCATGGTGCCGAAAAATACGCACCCGGCCCCCGCGGTAGTTTCACCCCCGCGGGGCGCTCACCCCCCCGTGGCGGGCTTCCCCCGGGCGATGGCCCGCACCAGCTGCCCGTCCTCCAGCGATTCCGGCGGGTTCACCACCACGGCGTCGCCGGCGGCCAGCCCTTCCAGCACCTCCACCGTGGTCCCGAAGTCGCGCCCCAGCGTCACGGGGACCAGGCGCACGGTGTCGCGCACCACGCGCGCGGCCAGCGTCCCCTCCCCGCGCACGATGAGGGCGATGGCGGGGAGCCGCACCGTGGCGCCGGCCCCGGGGACCTTGAGCTGCACCGTCGCGAACATCCCCGGGAGCAGCCGCCGCCCGGGGTTGGCCACGCGGAGCTCGGTGAGCAGCGTGCGGGTGGCGGGGTCCATGGCGCCGGCGGTGCGCACCACCGTCCCCGTGAACTCGGCGTCCGCGCCCAGGTCCCGGGCGATGATGCGGGTGCGCATCCCCACGCGCACGCGCGCCGCGGCCCCCTGCGGCACCTGCACCATGACGCGGACGGTGTCCAGCTGCACCACGGTGAGCAGCGGGCGCGCGCCCGCCGCGGTGCCGGCGGTGACGAGCGACCCCAGGTCGATGGTGCGGGCGGTGACGATGCCGGCATACGGCGCCGTGAGCGCGCCAAAGCGGAGCAGCTCGCGCAGCGACGCGAGGTTGGCGCGCGCGGCGCGGGCGTTGGCCTCGGCCACGCCGGCGGCGGCGGTGCGCTCGTCCAGCTCCTGCGCGGCCACCACCCCCTGCGCCGCCAGCTGCTGCCACCGCGCCAGCGCCGTGCGCGCGAGCACCGCGTTGGCCTCGGCCTGCTCCAGCACCGCCGCAGCCTGCGCCGCCTGCTCGCGCACCTCGGGGAGGTCGAGCACCGCCAGCGTCTCGCCGCGGCGCACGGCGCTGCCGATGTCCACCCGCAGCGCCTGCACGAACCCGTTGGCGCGCGCGTACAGCCCGGTTTCGTGCACGCCCACCACCGATCCCGGCAGCTCGAGCGCGTTGCCGGCGGTGTCGCGCCGCACCGTCTCGGTGTACACCGCGCGCGGGGCGGCCACGGCGGCGCGCTCGGCATCGCGGGCGCGGGCGCGGGCCAGTCGCGGGAGGGTGCCCGCCGCCAGCAGCAGCGCGAAGAGCACCAGCAGCAGCGCCGGCACGGGGACGCGGCCGAGGCGGGATGGAGCGGCGGGAGCGGTCATGCGGCGG